>JACDNU010000007.1 GCA_017656505.1 Archaeoglobus sp.
CTCCAGCCCATCTTACGCCGTGCTCTAAAATGTGTTTTATAATAAGTTGGAAGTCATACATTTTTACCACCAAAAATTCGGTATAATTAATAATTTAAATACTTTTCACTTTGATCACCTTGACTTAATGCAACGTAAATTAATTAATTCGAAGAAATCTCTGAAAAATTGGAGGTTTTATCATGTACGCTGTGTATTGGCTATATCTGATTCTTGCTATACTCTCAGAGGTTGTAGGAACAACAAACATGAAGCTGTCGCAGGGATTCACAAAACTCGTGCCATCGATTCTAATTTTCGTCTTCTATGGGATTAGCTTCACCTTTTTAACTCTCGCACTAAAAAAGATCGATGTCAGTATCGCTTACGCGATTTGGTCGGGTTTGGGAACGGCTTTAATCGTGGTGATCGGCTTACTTATCTTTAAAGAGCCAGTCACGATCGTAAAGTTGGTATCGATTGGGCTTATCGTGGTTGGAGTGGTTGGTTTGCATTTAAGTGGTGTACATTAAAAATTTCGAATCACTTTCAACCCACTGATAAACGAGAAATCATTGTTCTGCAAGAAACTATCTCATGTATCTTGGAGTGGCAGAGCTTATCAGGGCTGGGAGGTTTGATATATGCTATTCGCAATGCACCTTCGATCCGAGAAAGATGATTTATAGATCGAGCTACAATGGCAGGAGAATGAATCTGTTCAAGGTTCTTCTTTCCTCAGACTGCAAATTCGACTGTTCTTACTGTCAGAATGCTTGGAGGAAAGGTGTAACGATTTCTCCGGAGGAGCTTGCCAATATTTTCAAATCGATGAAAGAAAAGGGAATCGTTTCAGGAGCTTTCATAAGTTCTGCAGTTAACGCTGATCCCGATAGGGTTATGGAGAGAATTCTCGAGACTGGAAGGTTAATAAGGAGATTTCATGCAGGCTATCTACATCTCAAGATAATCCCCGGTTGTTCGAAAGATTACATAAAAGAGGCGGTTGAGATCGCTAACAGAGTCAGCATAAACCTTGAAACAACTTCCGAAAGCAGAATGAATGAGATAAGTGGGGTTAAATCATTCAAAGAAGATATTCTAAGAAAACAGAGGATGATCGCCAAATGCGTTGATAGGAAAAGAAAGGAAGGTTACAGAAGATCCCATACGACTCAAATAATAGCTGGTTTGGGTGAAACTGACGAGGAAATCCTTGATTTAATGAACAAGGAGTACGAAGAGTTTGGTATTGCAAGGTTTTACATCTCGCGCTTTCAACCACTCAAGTTCACACCTTTTGAAAATAGGAAAGCTGGGAATCAGAAAAGGATTGTCAACCTATACAGGATGGATTCCTTGCTCAGAATGTACAATTATCCCATCTCCTTGCTTAAAGAGGTGATGGTTGACGGTTTTCTTCCATGCTTGCCATCTGCCGACCCTAAAGTACTGATTGCTGAAATGTTAATTGACGAAAATCGCAGTGTAAATTGTACGAACAGTTGTACAAAGCAATCTGCAGATTCCAACTTCAATTTTCAGCTCCCGCCAGAGATGATTCCTGGTTGCGGTAGAAAGATTTCTCAGCTGCTCAGGGAGGGAAAAAGTCTTGCCCAGATTAAAAGGATGGGATACAGCGTAAAGAGAATCTCGGCCTACTTAAAGGGGCAAAAAAGGATTTACGAATTCTAGATCTGAAGATGAACCCCTTTAGATTCCGTAGCCTCATCAGTTTCCATCTTACCATTCTGTTGTATAAACGACGGTTTCTCCACTTCTGTAAACTTCCTTAAAGCATTTCAGCCTGTAAACTCCGTAATCCTTCCTTTCCTGATAACCCAAGAATATGTAGCTAACATTATATCTTTTAACGATCTCATAGGCAGCCTGGCAATCCTTTGTTTTGTATAAGGCACGAACCTCGGCCATCCTCTTCGCGAGCTCATCTGGATTAGCTCTCCATTGCACCTCATGACAACTCCAGGCTACGAGTGTTGGATTTGCTGTGAAAGCAGAAACCCTGCTGCCGTAAGTGTAGCATCCTTCAGCCGATTCAACGATTATACCTCGTCTGTTCTTGAGGAATTGGATGGCATTGTAGTCGTCGATACTTATATCCCTGATAAACTTCGAACTGTCGAGGCTGAATTCAGCTTTGTAATATCTAGCTGGTGTGGCTATTGTTGGATAAACCAGCGAGAGAATGAGAAGCAATGCAACAAGATATTTAGCTTTCGGGGAGAAAACAAAGTCAGAATACCCCTCAAAACTCCTAGCTATGCAAATCGCCGCTGGAAGGGAGAGTAGAATCCATGCTGCAAGATAGAACTTGAAGAAAGTATTCAAACGGGACTCGATTGCTATGAATTCACATGAAAGGATTAAGAGTGATGCTGAGAATATGAGGATCGAAAGAAAGTCCCCTTTAGAGAACCTCTTTAGGCTCAGAACTGCCAGAGGAAAAACTAGGGGCATTACCGGTGAGATTATGTATCCAAGGATGCCAACAAGAATTGAGATAATGCCCAGTCTTGAAGAGATTTCGTTCCAGAGATAAACGTAGTTGAGTAGGATGACTATTCCAAAGTAGAGGAAGAATTGCCATAGAGCTGTTCTCTCAGAGGTAAAGAAAGGCTTCGCTGCTGGCGTCTCCATCGTAGCATATAAAGCAGCTATGGAGAGTACGGAGAGAACAACTATTGCTGCTCCAGCAAAAATTTCAGATCTCTTCTTTAGCTTGATGATCCTGTAAAGAACGACTAACGCTGTTATGAAAAGAAATATCGGTGCATCCCAAGAATTGGTTGCAAAGAGGATGAATATGGTTGGAATGAGGCAGAATCCGAAAGCTCGTTTATCTGCGTCTCCGTTATCTTTCATGTATCTGTAGAGGAAATAGATCGCTAGAAGCTTTATTGGAAGTGCAACGAAGTGCGCATGATAGTCCGCATGAATGAAACTGAAATACGGAAACTCGTTAATCGTTTTTCCATAGGTAGCGTCATCTATAATCCGCGTAGCGTTCCAGTAAAAAAGAAAACCAGGCAGTTTCCCAGAGATAGCATCTTTCACAAGTTCGTAGACCGCATAGAGGTTTCCAGAGAAAGCTATGAAAAGGGTTGCAAAAATTATACCTTTACCGTTTTTTCTATCCAAACCATCCCACAAATTTTTAACTAATCCATATCCGAGCATTACAAAATAGGCGGGAATGCTTGCGATAGCCACGTTAAATCCGATTTCAAGCGGTAGGAATGACATCAGCGTTATCCCAGCGCCGATGACGTATCCAAAGTAATAGTAGAAATTAAGCGTTCCATGGGCAAAAAACGGGTCTGGTGGGTGAAAATGCTGAGCATTCAAAACTGTGTTAAGAAAAGCGTAATCCATCAGCTTTTCTGCTCCATATGCATCTGGGTCCAAAGAGCGAAGGAAAAGAAAGAACAGAAAAGTCATCAAAAAAGCGGTTTCCGAGCGATAATCGAAATTGAAGCCTTTTCTTTTAATTTGAATAGCTCCTATACAAAGAAACAGGATGAATGCAACGTAGAATACTATTTTGAACGGAAAAAGGAATGAAAAGATGAAAGCGATCAAACTTAAAATAAGGAATGAGAAGAATCTGGAAGCGAAATATTCCATTCGAAATACCTGAGCGAGCAAAACTCCTGAAAGTAGGTAAATAATAAGTCCATACATTTTTTCACCTTAGCTCTCCTTGTGAATTTCTCTTGAATTTCCCCGTAAATTCCCTCGCGAAGTCCCTTTTTGTAAACTCTCTCCTGAAATCTCCTTAAGCCTTATGTTTAGGCTTGCCAAGGCAATTAATCCAAGGATGAGCGTTATCAGATTCTTTAAGGCGTGATCGACGAATGCAACGACGAATCCAACGTCAGCTCCCACAGTTGTGCCGAGAATGCCCGTCAGCACAGCTTCGTACGTTCCTATACCACCGGGAGTTATCGGCAGAACTTTCGTTATGTTTCCCAAGGAAACGGCAATGACCGTGAGCAAAAAAAGATTCTGGTGGTTTCCGAAGGCGTTCAGGATGATAAAGCAGACGGTAATATCGAACAGCCAGAGGAGAATTGACGAAAGCAAAATCGCTGGAGAGCTTTTCGTCTTCATAACCCTATTAGCATCCCTCACTATCTCCCCGATAACGTTCTGCATCCTTGAAACGAAAACGAAAGCCAAAATCACGATCACGAGCAAAACGGTTGCGTATATCGGGGTCTTCAGGTATTGGGTGCCACTAATCCACACGATGGACAAAAAGGAAAGGATTAAAACCGAAACCAGATCGAAGATCCGCTCAACCGCCAAACCGCTGAATGAAGTCTGATACGGAACATCCTTTTTTCTGAATACGTAAGCCCTCCCGAGGTCTCCGATTCGAACGGGAGTTATCACGTTCAGCGTTTGGCTGATCGCTATGCTTTCGGCGGAGAATATGGTTGAAACTCTGTAACCGAGTTTGGATACTATGTACTTGTACCTCCATCCTCTCAGCAGGAAGGAGAGGGCATAGACCACGCAAGCCAAAGCAACCATTCCGAGATTCGCGGATAGAAGTATTCTAATAACGGATCCCAAACCAGCATAAAGAGCTAGAGCTATCAAGATTCCGATGGCAATGAGAATGGAGATAAAAAAGAATCTTCTGCCCTTCTTTCTTGATCTAAAATTCTCCGCCCACATTCGGATGATCTGACTGAACATGTATGCGACATCTTTCCCGAATTTCACCTTCGTCTCGCTCGCCTGCCTCCACTTCACAGGAATCTCCTTAACTCTATACCCCTCCCTCTGGGCCAACACCAAGATCTCCGTATCCCAGAACCAGTGAGTATCCCTTGCTTTATCAACTATCTCAAACAAAGCTTCCCTCCTAAAAGCCTTAAACCCGCACTGATGATCGTGAAGCCTCGAACCCAAAAATAACCTAACGAGAAAGTTGTAAGCCTTGGATGCAAAATCCCTCTTCAAAGGCCTATCGGTCTCGCTTTCCGCCATAAGCCTACTTCCCGTTGCAAAATCATATCCCTCCTCCACTGCCTGAATCAGCTCTTTTAAATGCTTCAAGTCGGTGGAGAGATCTACATCCATAAAAACAAGGATTTCTGCATTTGAATTCATGAAAGCCTGAGCTATCGCCCTTCCTTTGCCCAATCGCTCACCAGAGTGCAGATGCCTCACGTTTGCATACTTTTCAGCCAATTCCGCAGCAATTTTATCCGTTCCATCAGTGGAGCCATCCTCAGCTATTATTATCTCGAACTCATTTTCAGCATAGTAGCTGCTTAGCTCCTTCCTTACCTCCTCAACAGCCCTCTCTATCCTCTCCGCCTCATTGTAAGCCGGTAGGACAACGCTAACCTTCACAGCATCTCAACCTCTCTGAGAACAAACCACCCTTTGATTTCTGGTCTTTTTATTTTTTCTGGTTTTCCTTGGTTTTCTCAGTTTTCCTATTCCTTACATTGGTTTTCCTATTCTTTACATCCCTCATTCTCTCTTTATTTCCACATTTTCATCTTTTTTCTGCTAGGTGAGTTTGAAGTTGATACTTGCTTTCGCAACCGTAATCAATCCCGGTAAATCAGCAAGCAAGGTGCTCAGTCTCACCAAAATCGAATATAGAAAGGCTGTTGAAGGATCCACTCCGAGTAAGAATAGGATAGCAACTGCACCACCTTCCATTATCCCCAGACCGGCTGGTGTAAGGGGTATGAACATAAGGAGGGTTATTAGTGGCTGGAGAAGGAGAAAGTGAAGGAAACTGAGTTGCAGGGAAAGGGTTAGCCCGATAAAATACCACTGAAAAGCCGTCAGAAACCATCCGAAGAGAGTGAGGGAGAGAATAATGCCTAAACTCTCCCTTGTTTTTACAGATTGCTCGGTGTAAGCCTGCAGTCTTTTCCTGATGAATGATGGAAAAGGGATCTTGTCGCCATACCTGCTCCACGAGCCTAGAATTATTAATGCGGATACTCCAAAAAGCAGTGCCATTGCGACAGCAGAGAAACCCAAGATCTCCCTAAATTTCTCGGTTACGCTTGCGAGAAGGATTAAACCCATAAAAGCTCCGAATATTTTCACGAGGAATTCAATTGCTTGTGGAACTAGTATCCCTGCCATACCTCTGTTCAGCTCGCATCCTGAAGCTCTTCTCAGGAAAAACGGAGTGGAGAGGTAACCACTTCTGCCTGGGGTTAGATCCGATAGGATCATCCCTCCGAGGTGCGCAATGACAGCATCCCTAAACCTGACAAAGCATCCTGTAGTTTCAACGACCTTTTTAAGCCTGAATGCAAGACTGAGATTTAGCAGAAAGTAGAAAGCTGCTGAACAGAAAAAGAAAGGGATGTTCATTGAGTATACAGTTTCAGAAAGGTCGTAGTCTCTAACCTTGAGGTAGATGGCTAGCAGAATTATCAGACCGACGACTCCTTGGATTACGATCTTCAAAATCTTACCCGCTTTACTTCTTTCGTTCTCTTCCAGCTTTCTATCGCTCAACCTTTAGCCCCCACCAGAACTTTAAAATGCTTGAAAGCATGTAAAGGGAATCTCTCGCCCTGACTTTCGTCTCCCCTTTACCCTCCCACTTCACAGGAATCTCCTTAACTCTATACCCCTCCCTCTGGGCCAACACCAAGATCTCCGTATCCCAGAACCAGTGAGTATCCCTTGCTTTATCAACTATCTCAAACAAAGCTTCCCTCCTAAAAGCCTTAAACCCGCACTGATGATCGTGAAGCCTCGAACCCAAAAATAACCTAACGAGAAAGTTGTAAGCCTTGGATGCAAAATCCCTCTTCAAAGGCCTATCGGTCTCGCTTTCCGCCATAAGCCTACTTCCCGTTGCAAAATCATATCCCTCCTCCACTGCCTGAATCAGCTCTTTTAAATGCTTCAAGTCGGTGGAGAGATCTACATCCATAAAAACAAGGATTTCTGCATTTGAATTCATGAAAGCCTGAGCTATCGCCCTTCCTTTGCCCAATCGCTCACCAGAGTGCAGATGCCTCACGTTTGCATACTTTTCAGCCAATTCCGCAGCAATTTTATCCGTTCCATCAGTGGAGCCATCCTCAGCTATTATTATCTCGAACTCATTTTCAGCATAGTAGCTGCTTAGCTCCTTCCTTACCTCCTCAACAGCCCTCTCTATCCTCTCCGCCTCATTGTAAGCCGGCAGAACGACGGCAATCTTTGGATAAGGCATCCAATCTTTCCTCTTGCAAAGTTTATAAATGGTTTTCTTTAATTTTTACTTTGATTTATGGTTGGCTCTCGTTAACTCTTACTCATTTTAGTTGAGAGTCTTCGAGAGTCTCCTCAAGAATCTCAAGAGTCTCAAGAGGAGTCCTTAAGTACAAAAAGGACAGAGAAGAGTTGGTGAGTGGAGGTTTTACAGAACGTAATCCCGCTACAGAACGTTATCCTGCGGCGAAAGGAAAATCAACAGAACACAACCCTTTCGCAAAGAAATGGAGGAAAGGACTTAGAGGAGTTGCTTTAGTTTATCCTAACAGATATGTGGGTGGGATAAGTAATCTCGGTTTGCAATACATCTATTCCAAAATAAATTCCCTGCCCGGATTCATATGCGAGAGATTTTATACCGACGTTTTCGGCGGATTGAGAAGTTTGGAAACGGCAACACCCCTTGAAAAATTTGAATTCGCTTTTTTCAGTCTTCAGTATGAGGAGGATGTCTTCAATATTTATGAAATCTTGAAGAAAAGTGATTTTCGGGGGTTAAAGGTTGCAGGTGGGCCTTGCATAATGGAAAACCCTCTTCCCTACGCTAAACTTTTCGATTTGATGTTCGTGGGTGAGGCTGAGAATTACATCGATAGGATACTGATGGAAAATCTGAGAGATCTAAAAGAATCAGAACTTGGAGAATCAGAACTCGGCCCTTTCTTCATTCCGGAAGTAATGGCTGAAGAAGGAAGATGGATGATCAGAAGGGTAAAATCTGATCTTAGGGATTATCTTAAAACTGAGATAATCGCCGAAGGAGCATATGGTAGAGCTTTACTCCTCGAAATTGGCAGGGGTTGCAAGAGAAACTGTCGCTTTTGCTTAGTTAAGCGGGTTTACTCGCCGGTAAGGTGGAGGAGGAAGGAGCTTCTGCTGGAAATCGCCGAAAAGAATAAAGAAATCGTTGAAAAGGTGGCTTTGATAGCTCCATCTCCATCCGATCATCCTGAGTTTAAGGAGATTCTTTTTGAGCTGAAGGAGATGGGGTATGCGATCTCTCCGTCCTCCCTTAGAGCGGACAAGCTAGATGAGGAAACGCTAGATATTTTGGTGGAATCTGGGTTGAGAAGTCTTACGATAGCCCCCGAAGCCGGAAGCGAAAGGATGAGAAAAGTTGTGGATAAGGGAATAACCGAGGATGATGTTTTGAACGCAGCAAAGCTTGCAGCTGAAAGGAGTATGGAGAAGATAAAGCTGTATTTCATGATCGGATTGCCCGGGGAAAAGTGGGAGGATCTGGAAGCCATTATCGACATCTCTAAAAAAGTTCAGGATTTTGTGAGGAGGGTTGAAGTCTCGGTCAATCCATTAGTTCCCAAACCACACACACCCTTCCAGTTTCTCTCTTTTGGTGGAAAGCTTGAATTCAAAAGAGAGGACATAAATGAGCTGAAGGAGAAGGTTAGATTTTTGAGGAGGAAAGTTAGAAGTGAATCCAAATACTTTGAATTCAAACCTCCAGCTATAGAGGAGTTCGCGGTGCAAACGGTGATTTCAAGGGGGGGAGAAGAGGTTTTTGAGCTCATAAAGGCTGGCAGAAAAAACGCTTTCAGAAACATATTCAGTTTAGGGCTGGAGAAATACTTGGATGCAATGGGAGCTAGAGCTGTTCTTTTGGATCGAAGTGAAAATTTACCCTGGCAAATCATCGACCACGGATACAACCCGAAAAGGCTGGAAAAGGAATTCAAGCGTGCGATTGAATTGGCTGAGCTGGAGATTTGATATAGTGGCATCTTTGCTCTCTCAGCCTCATTTTGATTAGTAAGCTATTCTCCAGTTATTTTCGGTTTACATTGCATCTTCAACTAACCCAAATTGGGATTTTCAACTGAGTCCAGCAAAACATGTCATCAATTATCAGTTATCAATTACAATCAATTATCTGTCATCTGCCTAGCTGATATCCCCGCAAGCGCATAGAACCTCATTTACGGCGGAAAATAAATCATCGAAACCATCTCCATTCTGAGCTGAGATCTCTATGGTTCTGTACCTGAGGGAGGTCAGGTTGTAAAAGGGAAGCAGATTTACCATAGCCTCCGAAAGAACACCCTCGCTCTTTTCAATTAGCCGTTCTATCTCGCTGTATGGGAGTGGTTTTTTGATATCCGTTTTGTTGAATACTGTTAGCGTTGGTATAGAGGTGCGAAGCGATACAACAGCGCTCTGAAATACTGCTGAAAGATAGTTTTCAGGTGTTTGGCAAAGGGAGGAGTCGATGAGGAATATGGCTACAGCATTCCCCTTCAGCTTCTCGCTAAACCTCTCGCCGAAGTCGGTGTAAAGAAAGAGTTCGAGCTGTCCCGGGGTGTCGTAGAGGACGAAGTCATCTTCCAGGATTAGATCGTGGATGTGTTTTCCGAGGATTTCTATTGATTTCAATAAAGCGCCATTTATCCCGAGCTTGAATTTCTCCATAACCTCCTCTGTCTTAACGAACTCTCTGCAATCTGCATCGGCTTTGAAAATTGGTCTTGTTGCCGGATCGAGGTTAACCCTCCTTACGGAGTAGTTTGCCACCAAATATTCTCCGAAATTTTTAACGAGAGTGCTCTTCCCGCTGCCTGCGTGCCCCAGAATTAGGATGTTCACACCTTTAGTAGGACTGTAGAATTAAAATATCTTCTGGGATTTTTCTGGGATTTTTTAAAAGCAGTCAACTTAGTTTCATTTTAGGTCTCGTTTTAGGTCTCGACTTTGTCAGCTTTTCCCGCTTTAAATTCAGTTTCCACCTCTCCAATTATCTTTTCGGCGGTTTTTTTACCTATTATTGCCGGAAGCTTGTTTTTCTGAGTTAGGATATCCTTTCTGGTTTTAATTCCCGCAAGATAGAGCTTTCTTGCCCTGGCCCTACCGATACCTTTTACCTTTACGAGATCAATGAGGTCTTCTTTTATACCGTACTTTATTCTAGACTCCATTTTCATGAATAGGGATTGCTGCGGGTGGTTTATGAAGTTGGATATTCTTCTCAAGGAATGGATCAGCCATTCTCCTGTTTCAATTATCCTTCTCAAGTCTCCTGGCGAGATCCCGTATTTGTTGCAGATTGAATCTTCATCTTCCTCAGAAATCCAGTCGTAAATGCATAGAGCAGTTTTGAATTCTGCGAGAAATAATTCGTATTCTACTGAATAGGCCGATGGAAAGTACACAAGCTCATCTCTAAGCTCGTAAGCTTCATCCTCCACCCAGCCATCGGATTTTCTCAGGAAGAGGGTCTCCATGTCTGGAGAGTGGCAGACGAGATGCAAGGCTGCGATCTCGCTGAGACGATCGTAGCGGTAAAGGTTATCAACGAAGATAAAGCCGGTAAGCGGATCGATGTAGAGTTTGGAGATTAGACTCCCGAGATGGGTTGCAACCAACCTTCCGTTCGTCAAACTCTCAAAAGTCCTAAAGCCGAATTCGTTCTTCTTTGCTTTATCCTCAAATCTTTCAAATCCCTCAATCATTTCAGCCTCTTCAATCCACTCGATGAAACCCCATTCCTCAAGCCTTCTTATAACTTTGTTCAGCTCTGAAATCGGAGATAGCTTGTTCTGGTGGAAGAAAAAGGTTTGAGAAAAGAACTCAATTATTTCGCTGAAGCTTTTGACAAATCCTTCGGCGATCAGCGATAAAGTGTGGAATCGGAGATGGGTTTCAGCTCCTAATTTCGACTCAACGTTCTCAGGCTTACCGGCTATGAACCTCTCTAGGACTTTCTCCTTCTCCTTTTTGTTTTTTGCAATAAGGATAGCCTCTCCCCTTGGATCGAGGCCCGGTCTTCCGGCTCTTCCGGCCATCTGCTTGTACTCCATAACTTTTATCGGCTGATTGCCAAATCCAGGCTCGAAACGATGGTAGCTTTTAATTATAACTCTTCTTGCCGGAAGGTTCACTCCTGCTGCTAAAGTTGGGGTTGCAACCACAACCTTAATTTTACCCTCCTTGAAAGCTTTCTCAACAACCCTCCGCTGGGAATTAAGCAATCCAGCGTGGTGGAAAGCTGAGCCCAGCCTTATGCAGTCTGCCAATTTTTGACTCATTTCTCCTTCATTCTCTTCGAGCACAAGTTTGGCAATCTCTTCGTTGGAGTCGATGAACTTCATTGTGAGCGATGAGATCTTTCTGGCGGTCGATTCTGCATTCCTTCTCGTGGAGTCGAAGATGAGAACTTGGCCCCCTTCTCTGAGGCAATCGAGGGTTAGAGCAGCGATATCTCCCTTACCAATCTTCTTTTGCTCAATCTCGCCATCTGAAAATAGTTCGGTGATGCCATCGTGGTAAACCCCTTCGTAAAGCTTTGTTGGCCTCCACTCGGAAGTGTAAAGCTTGGCTTTTAACCATTCGGCTATCTCTTCAGCGTTGGGTATCGTTGCAGATAAAGCGAGGATTCTTATATCCGGATTGAGCTTCCAGAACTTCCCGATCAGGATTTCGAGCACCGGACCTCTTTTTCCTGAGTCTAGCAGATGAATTTCATCGACGACTAAGCAGGTTATCTCTTTTATCCACCCTGCTCCGTTTCTGAGGATGGAATCCGCTTTTTCCGAGGTTGTGATTATGATATCGCTACCGCCAAGCCACTCATCTTTGGATTCGAAATCGCCTATCGAGTACGCAACCTTTACTCCTATTTTCTCCCACCTCTGGAATTCTTCGTATTTCTCCACTGCCAAAGCTCTCAAAGGAACGATGTAGAGACATTTTCCAGCATTCATGATCTCCTTCAGCATTGCAAGCTCCGCAAGAAGGGTTTTCCCGCTGGCGGTTGGGATAGCAATAACGAAATTTTCGTCAGAGAATAATCCAGCCTCAACAGCCTCCTTTTGAGGGGGAAAGAGCTCTTCTATTCCGCTGTTTTTGAGGATTTTCACAGCATGAGGCGTTATGAATGACTCAAGTTCCTCAACTTTCACATCAAGCATTCGGCTGGAATTAATAAAGCCTTTTGGGGTTTTGTGAAATTGGCTCATGTACTTAATGTTATTTGGTGAAAACCTTGCTAGAAACGTATTCAATTCATCAAAACTCAATTTACCGCATTCGACGATCAGATAGCTTTTTATTTTTAAATTCCAATTTTTCGACAATGAAAGAGGAAGTTGAAATGCTCAGGGGGAGGGCAAGTAAGTTTGAGAGGGATGCTAAATTTGATTTCGATCATTCCGATTTTGATTTGGCTATGTTTCACATTGAGCAGGCCTTTCAGCTAAATCTAAAAGCTAAACTTTTGGACTTAGAGGGTTTTTTTGATAGGACTCATAGCCTGAGAAAGCTGCTAGAACATTTAATAAAAATTGATTTTAAATCTGAAGAACTGAAATCGTTTATAGCGAGATACAGGTATGTTTTGAGAAACTTGGAAAGAGCTTACATAACATCGAGATATCTCTACGATGAATTTTTCGAGGAGGAGGTTGCTGAATCCTTCCGTGCCTTGGACGATCTTAAAAAGTTGTTGTGGGGTTAAAAAGTTGGAAAAAAGTTGGAAAAGGCTTAGAATTGAGAGAAATGGGGAGAGGTGGAATGGGATACACTGAGCGAATTGTGTATTTTCAAAATTACTTAGAGTTTGGGAAGAAAATAAAAGAGATGGTAAATGAGATAGTAAAGGCAAGAGTTTTTATTTTTGGTTCGGTTGTTAGGGGTGACTTTTCTCCGGGCTTAAGCGACATTGATGTTGCGATCGTTTCGGATGCATTTGAAAACCGAGATCTGAAGCTTGCTGTTCTCGATAGGCTTTTGGACGAATTCTTCTTTTCGCCATTTGAATTCCACGTCCTGACGGAAAAACAGTGGAGGTTCTACAGCAGGTTTATAGATGAATTTACTGAAATCTGAGGGCAAATTTATGGAAATAAGTGGTCCAAAGTTAGGTTCTTCCACAACCATGTAATTTCTTACATTCAAGCCTATCAGTCAACCTCCCGAAAATATTTTAATCCGTCTAATTTGAGTGATTAAGGAACATCAAAGATGCCACGGTAGCTCAGCCGGCAGAGCGCGTGCTTGGTAAGCACGAGGTCGCGGGTTCGATTCCCGCCCGTGGCTTTTCTTTATTGATAGTACCACATTATACTCTGCTTATATAAATGGGGAAAACTCTGGAAACTTTATTTACGGAAAATAGTAATCATTAGCTTCTTTAACGCTATTAAATTGTCTGATTATGCCTTCCTTCCTTATCTCTAAAATTTTGAAATTTGGTGGGTTTTTTTCATAAAGGTAGTTCAGTATTTCTTCCCGTAGAAACCATTCACCTTGAACCGCATTGCAGTAAGGACAAACGTTTGCGTAATATCCCTCTTTGACAATTAAGGTTTTACGGTAATGTATGTTGGCCCCCAATGAACGAAGATGTTTGAGTAACCAATCTGGAAGTTTTTGTGTCCAAAGTTCTCCTTCTTCTCCAGGAACAAAACTCCAACCTTCAACATTGAGGGCAACTATAACATCTTTTTTGCATTTCCAACATTTTCTCTGCCAGAGAGCATAGTAAAAAGTTAGTTTATTTAAATTATGGTTCATAGCTAAACACACCCTATATTTTATCTCTGTCTCTCCTAAGTTTTAAATTATGTTTTTGGATTATTGATTTTTTGATTCCTTTTAAAATAGGGATTCACTCAATATAACGATATTCATCGAACTGTTTACTTCAACTATTTTCTTGTTCGTCCAAACTGGAGATATCAATATGGGTGTTTTTTGCAAATCAAAATGACCGTTTTAAGCTGGTGGAAGTGGTTGTAGTCTTACAATTCCTCTATAGATGGGACTGTTTGCTGGGGCATCACTTTCTGCTTCGGCAAAGTTTTAAATTTTCTCAATACAGATAAAGACTCAATGAGCACAGATGTCGAGCTTTTGAAAGCCATTTATGAGGAACTTAAAGTAATAAAAGAAGAATTGAAAAGACTGAACAGTAAGATAGAGCTTATAGAGGCGGGATTAATTCAAGAGGAAAAGATTAGCGAAGAAGAAGCAAAAGAGCTTGACAGGCTTGCTGAGGAAACGAGAAAAGATGGAATTCCATGGGAGAAACTTAAAGCTGAGCTTGATTTATGAGCTACGAAATTCTTATTCATCCGAGAGTTGCAAAAACGATTGGAGATTTGCCAAAAGCTCACAAGGTTAGACTGTCTGAATTTATAGGTGTTCTTAAGGATAATCCTGTTCCTTTCAAAAAATTTGATATAAAGAAGCTTAAAGGGCAGAGAGATAGATTTAGGGTTCGCTTGGGCGATTTCAGGTTAACTTACGAGGTTGACAAAAAAGAGAGGCTCGTTATGCTTTTGAAGCTTGAAAGGCGAGGGGGTGCGTATAAGTGAAAGGAAAAATAGTTAAGTGGGTTAGAACTAAATTATGAGGTGTAATGGAAATGGATTTCCAAATTATAGGTTACGTTATTAGCGCTTCACCAGGACTCGCATCATTATACCTATACTGGAAAAAATTAAAAAAAGAAGAGCCAAAAGTTGATTTTAAAGTAGTGGAAGGTTGTTTTAAAATTGAAAAAAAGGACAAAGGTAAAGACGATTTGATTCTTACTATGAAGATTTTATTTGAGAACAGAGGTAACGCGTCTGGCTCTATTACTGATTTAGTTGTATTTATTAGATATTCAGAGGAGGCTGTAAAGATGTATCCATTTGTGCTTGGAATGATTAACAGTGAATTGGTAGTTTCAGAAAGACCCACCGATTATTTAGATGTCTTTCCCATCGAAATCGGACCATATGGCTCAAAACTTATTGAATTAAAACTAATTTTCGAGAATATATATCCAGATTTTTTAGATAGGTGTTATATGCCTCTGAACCTCAAAAACCCTAAAAAGTGGGAATGGAGTGACTTGCCTGTCCTATTCAAAATGGTTGCTAACACTACAGTCGGAAATATTAAAAAAGACGTTTGTTTGTTCAGGGAGGATTTACCAGAGAGCAAAAAAGTTAGGGGCACATTGGATGTTTTAGAGCACTCTAAGATCATTCAAGAATTTACTCCGAAAATAGAATTTTAGTTAAAGAGGTGAAGAATTGGAGAGTGGGTTAGAATATAAAGAAACACAATCAGCAAAATTCCAGAAGAGTGGGAGGTTGTTAGACTTAGGAGTATTGCTGAGATTATAATGGGACAAGCACCTCCATCTTCTACCTATAATAAATAAGATAAGGATTAAGAGAGGTTTGATGAACAATTTGCTGGCTTGGAGGAGGGTGAAAGTTTGAGGCTAAAGTAAGAGAACAAATTAAAAAACTTGAGGAATTTGCTAATTTTGTTATTGAGCTTTTAAAAACTTCAGAAACGATTGATGAGCGTGCATTGTTAGGAATAGAAGCAGAATTCACAAAATTAAAAGTTTTCATATTTACGAGTTTTACACCTGCGGAGATTGACATGAATCCTGAAATCATGCAGGAGATTTCGCTGATAGAGGCAAAACTAAGGTCTGCTTTAGAGTTAGCCAGGGCTAAACACCGAACTCAAATTGAGCGTGAGAAAACATCTATCTTAAAGGAAATCATTGAGATGGTAAGTAAACTAATTGAAAAACTCAGATTAAGTTAGTTTAACACTTTAACGAGTAGAGATAGGAAAACATACTCAAAATCATTCTATACAATCTTTATACAACCTTAAATCTTTTTGCGATGTGCATAAGAAATTCAAAAATTTTTAAATACGTATACGAATACATATAATTATGAAGGTTGTTCCAGTGAGACTGGATGATCAAAAAATAAAAGCGTTGGATATACTTGTTAAAGCTGGGATATATAAAAACAGGAGCGATGCTTTGAGAAGAATAATAGAGAATGGAATGGAGAAAGTTGAAACCGAGATTGAGTATCTTAAGAAAATTGATGAGATTGTTGACAGAATAATAGATTCTGAGATCGACTTTGGAGGGATGTTGAGAAAATCGGTAGATGAGGGGAGAGATAGATGGTAGTATACATCGATACGAGCGTGATAGTATCGGCCGTCGATAAGGGGGATAAGAGAAATAAGGAAGCCGATAAGTTCCTCTTGAGAGAGAAAGATAAGGTAATCTCTCCTC
Source organism: Archaeoglobus sp. (assembly GCA_017656505.1). Taxonomy (GTDB): domain Archaea; phylum Halobacteriota; class Archaeoglobi; order Archaeoglobales; family Archaeoglobaceae; genus Archaeoglobus_A. The sequence continues at coordinate 16,313 of JACDNU010000007.1, forward strand.
TCGTACTTGTTGAAATCTTCTCAGTAGTTTCAAGGAATTATGATAAGTTAGTGTCTGCATTCGAGGTAGACATCAGTAAAGATGACTTGCCTGCGGTAATTGCAAGATTGAGTGTGAGAAAATACGGGTTAAATCTTTTCCATATTTCAGATAAAGATCTCACAATTTTTGGAGAGGTTCCAGCCGAGATCAAGCTTGCTTTCATGCTTGCACCTAAATTAAAGCTTAGAACTTTGGATTTACTTCACTTAAGTTATGCTTGGAATTTCAAATTGAGTGGATATAATGTTGATGAATTTGCAACCTTTGATGACGAAATTTTGAGGAAAGGCGGTAGGATAGAAGAGTTAACTGGCATAAGAGTGATTGAACCCTAATCTACTTCAGCGCTTTTTAGCTAAGTTGGCGTTACCATAATCTCCTCTCTTAATCCACTTGTAATGATTAAAAAAATGAAGAATTTATGCTGAGAAAAAAGTTTTAATCAGTTGCTGAAATTGAAAAAGGGCTTTAATAGAAATATGAACATTCAAGAGGCAGATGGATAATTTATTAGAATTAGAATTCACTACTATCGACCTAAAATCCGTTCCCTCTTATGGTTATACCCACTATACTCATTTCCTAATAGCCACGTAAATATCCGCCTCTACCATCCTCCCGTCCTTGTAGTAGTGGTGAACAAAATAGATGTTTCCTTCGTTATCCAAACTCGGCTCGCCTGCGAACTGCGAGATTACGAGTTCCGGCTCCTGCCATTCTCCGTTAATTCTCTTAGATCTAAAAATCGCAGGGCTGCCATTATACTCTCTTGTGAACCACAGCTCTTTTCCGTCCTGAGTTACGAAAGGCTGTCCCTCATTCGCCCGAGTGTTAACAGCCTCAACGTTCTCAGGCTCCTGCCAAGCTCCATTGACTTTCCTTGTTACCCAAATGTCGGTTCCGCCCTTGCCACCAGCCCTGGCTGAGTGAAAATAGATCTCCTTTCCGTCTGCGGTGATGTGCATTTCTCCAACCTCATACTTAACGTTCAGCAACTTTCCTGCGTTTCTCCAGTTCGTCCACTTTCCATCCCTGAATTCTGCGATATACAGATCCACTTCCCTGTAATTCCCTTTGCGTACAGAACAGAACCACATTTCGTTACCAAGCACGAAGGAGCATCCATCCAATGAAACATCATCGTTCAGAATCACCCTCTCAGGTTTACTCCATCCACCATCCTGCTTTTTTGAAACCCATATTCCTGAAACCCCATCGATTAGCTGCTTTTCTGGAGGTTCGTTCACATCTGGAACGAAAACAAAGTAAAGCGTGCCATCAGGTGTTATAAAAGGTGAATCTTCCAATCCTGCAGTATTCACAGGATATGGTAGAGGAACGGGCTTTTCGTATTCATCGGAATGCATTACAGGAGGATAAACATCCGTTTCCGGAGTCATCTTAACTGCATTTGGGGGAATTTTACTTTCTCTATCGGTGATTCTCTTTTCCGGTTCCTTCGAATTAGCATCTTCCACATTTTTATCAGAACACCCACAGATTAAAAGCACAGTAAGGATAATCCCCAACACGAACAAAAACTTCCGGCTTGGTTCCATTACATTTCATTGCTGCCTATTATTCTTAAACATTTGGCCGTATTCGGTTGCAATTCAGTAATCCATCGTAATTCATAGTTCTGAATCGTAGATTATAGATATAGAATTGTAAATTTGGTATTTCACTTTTAAACCGAATTGAGAAACTAATACTTAACTTAAAAATATTAAAAACATTCCCAGATCTTGAAACAAAATTAAAAGTCAAACCTAAAAACGTTCAAAGGCTTGGAAAAGAGGCATTGTCAGTACGGTTCTGACAGCGGATGGTTTTCCACCCTCAATTAAGCTTCGAACAACCCGTTATTACTCAAAGCTCAATCTTCGCCTCTAGATTTAAGTGTAAGGCGCACTATATAACACTTCTGACAGTTTAATCTTACATACTTGTCAATACTATCTGAGTAGAATGTAATGCATCGTTTGCATCGTTTGTATCGCTTTTGCCAACCAATTCAATCCACCGAAATCTTTATTAACATGTGTAAGTAAATTATTACACATGAAGGAGATGATAAACATGAGGAAAGTATTGAAGTTTGGTATTGGCATGCTGATTGCAATTGCAACAATTGCAATGGCTACAGCGGCAACAGCAGTAGTTGAGAATGAAAACGGGAAGGCTTACGGAATGAAAGCATACGAAATGCTTGAAAAAGCCGAGCTGGAAAGCTATGGTGACCATTACATCATAGTCGTCGATGGAGAAAGAGTTGGAGTGCTATGGAAAGATGTAAAGCTTGAAGATGTAACGGTTGGTGAGCCTTTTGAAGCCGAATGGGGTGTTAAAGCACCACTGCTTGTTGGAAAGGAAGTTGTAGGCCAAATATTTGTTGAAGGTAAGCCCTTTGGCTGGATGCATAGCACAGCAAATTCAGAGATGAACAGATATGGATGGCAAGGTTGTAGCTGTGACTGTAGCCGAGAGACACAATATGGCCAAAATGAATATGGGCACATGTATGGACACGGAAAGCACGGAAACTATGGAGAATGGCAGGACATCGGCTATGGCCGACATGGTCAATATGGTCAACATAATCAACATGGCCAACATGGCCAAGACGGTCACAACCACGTGTACAGAGTTGGAGAAGGGCTGGGATGGCAAAATTCTGTAGATTGTGAACATGGTTTGGGCCGAGGAAGGTAAAGAATCTCCAACTTTTAATTTTTTGGGAGGTGGGAAAGATGCTAAGTAGGTTAAAGACAAGATTTCTGATCTTCTGGATTATGGTTGCTAGCGGGCTTGTAACGCTAATAAGCGGATTGATACTATGGTTTGCACCTAGGGGCGCACATTCCAGAGAAGCAATACTATACGGACTTCAAAAGAGCACATGGCTTGACATACATCCTTACTTTGCTTTGCTTGCCGTTGGAATGGTAGCGATCCATCTGGTAGATAAGTGGAGATGTCTGAAAGTATATCTCAGGTCTCCTCTCAGGAAAGAATCCTTATCTCAGGTGAAGGAGATAAAATGTGAAATTCAGATGTGAAATCTAACTTTCGAATAAACTTTTTTTATTTAACTTTAAAATGATAGAATGCAGTGGAATTAACAGAAAAATATATGAGCTCGAAAAATAATGTCCAAAAGGTGCCTGAATTAACCCTTCAAAGACTCGTAGCTCTCGGAGATGCGCTTTCAAACCCTCTTCGAATCAAAATACTCAAACTGCTCATGGAAAAGGAGTGGTACGTTTATGAGATGGCCAAGGAACTATCCATTTCGAGACAACTCCTTTATCTGCATTTGAAGAAACTTGAGAAAGCAGGATTGGTTGAAAGCGATATAAGATTGGAAGAAAACAAGGCTAAGAAGTATTACTGGGCATCAGATTTCAATTTCGTCATCAGTAATGAGACTCTAAAAAAATTGGAGGTGTAGAAAATGGCTGGAATGGTGGGAATGGCTGGATTGACAGATGTACTACTTGGAATGGTCGTTGGATTTGGAATTACCGCTGCAATTATGGTAATAGGCTTCTATTTGATTATGAAAACAATTAATGACCTTAGAAATTCGGTAACAAAGATTGAAAGTAGAATAGAGAATGTTGAAGGTAAGGTAAGCGACATCGCAAAGCAGCTTGAGGAAGTTTGAGGTTTGTTGTGGAATTTAAGAAACTCAATGATTCAGATAATTCCTAACCTCTTCCGTTTCAATCCAGCCTTTGTCAAGGTTTCTAATTATCTCATCGATTCTTTCTACCTGCTCAAGGATGAGCTTTGAATTCTCGCTGTCATCTATCTCAGCCAATCCGGCTATAACCATGAGCGGGTTTCTTATAGCGTCGAGGAGGTAAGCGAAGTACTCTATGTTCTTGTTTATCTGTCTGTATGCTTTTCTTTTCTGTTCTGCCAGTTCTAAAGATCTTAAGGCGAACGCAATATCGTTTGCCATCGTTTTCAGCATCTCCAGTTCATTCTCAAATGGTTTCTCTTTCTTGAAAAGGATAAGGGTGCCGTAAGAAACGGTGTCAAAGAGAGGAAGGATAATTATGTGAGAGTTTTCCTTAACGGGACAAGCCTTCTCGCAATCCATGCAGAGTTTCTCTTCACCCTCAACTCTAAAGCCGTTCATGAATAGCTCTGTAGTAATTTCAACCGGATAGGAAATGCTCAGCCTCAATTTATCACAGTTTACATCTCCGAGAACCTTTACTCTCCCACCCTTTCTCCAAATTATTTGGCACTGGTAATTGGAAAGCTTTTTTCGAATCCTCCTTAGTATGGTTTCGCAATCGGTTTCGTGGACTATTATGTTGCTGATCTCGTTTATCGTTTTTAGAAGCATGTTCAGATTCATCAGATCGGTTACATCCTCCACCATCGCTAAGCAAAACTTTCCTTCAGGCAGCTCTAAAGGAATAAAGGTTGTGTAAAAGTATCCATCGTTGTTGTCGATAAATGAAACGTTTCTGTTCGATTCGAGTGCCTGTCTTAAATGCTTTAATCTTCTTTCTGCAACTTCCTTGGGGAAGAGATCAAAAAAGCTTTTTCCGATCGGATTTCTGCCTACGCTTCTTTCCATCGCTGGATTGCAGTCAACAACAATTCCGAACTCGTTTACAATGGCTATGAGGACTGATGAATTGCTGAAAATTTTTCTGTACTTCTCTTCAGACTTTCTGAGCTCTGTCACATCAATAAGAGTGCCAATAATTGCTGGTTTTCCTCCAATCACAGCTCTAGAGCCATATGCCTCCACATCTCTGACCCCACCATCTTTGGTCATTATCTTTAGCGTATAGTTTATGGCCACGCTTTCACCTGAGAGCCTCTTTCTTATGTTGTTCTCCACTAATTCCCTGTAATCTGGATGAATAACGTGTGTAACCTTTTTGTTTATCAACTCCTCTGCTTCAAATCCGCAAATTTCGGCGAGCTTTGGATTCACGTACTTTAAGACCCCATCCTGAATTAGGTAGACCCCAGCAACCGATCTCTCCACCAGACTCCTGAACTTGTTCTCACTCTCTTTCAAAACCTCTTCCATCCTTTTTCTTTCGGTAATGTCCCTCCCAATTACATGCAGGAGGGGTTCGCCATCATAAATGATGTTTGCTGTCGCCTCAATCCACAGCTTTTTACCATCAATTGAAGCAAGTACCTCCACCCTTTCTGGCCCTTTTTCACCTTTAATTAGCTCTTTTATCCTTTCAATCCACTCTCCGCTAACGAAATCGGAAATTCTTTTCCCAATCAATTCTTCCCTTTTCAGCCCTGAAACTTCAAGAGCTTTCCTGTTGCACTCCCTAATTCTTCCTTCAGCATCTATTACGACGACTATATCTTCAACACTGTTCCATAGGTTCCTGAATTTCTCTTCAGACTTTTTAATTTGCATTTCCAGCCTTTTCCTTTCTGTTATGTCAATGATATTGCTTAAAACCGCCTTTTTCCCGTTGTAATTGATTTTTACTGCATTGACTAGAGCCCATCCTTCATCTCCACCTTTTGTGATGTACTTCAATTCAACGTTCGTAACCTTTTTTCCATTCATTGCATCTGTGTATGCTTTGTTTGCCACCTTTCTGAACTTCTTTGGTATTAACTCAACCAGTCTCTTGCCTATCAGCTCATCCCTTTTGTACCCTGTTACTTCCATAACCTTATTAGAGTAGACGATTTTACCATCCTGGATCACGAGTATACCTTGCAGTGACTCCTCTGAGAATTCTCTGAACCTCTCTTCAGACTCCTTTAGTCTTTTTTCGAGCAATTTATTTTCTGTTATGTCGTTAACAATGCAGAATCCAGCTGGTCTTCCTTTGTAGACCGTGCTTGAGAAAGAAAAAATCCCCCACCTTAATTCCCCTTGTTTCGTTAGGTAAGGGATCTCATACACTGAAGGTTCGACTCTCTCCCCTTTCTGCCTCTTTCTTCCCCTCTCTTTTACTGTCTCCTTCATTTCTGGATGAACGAGATCCCAGAAATTCATTTTAAGGAACTCTTCTCTCTTGTATCCCGTTAACCTCTCGACTATTGGATTGACGTAAACGAACTTATCATCCTGAAAAATGAAGATCCCGGATATGGCGTTCTCTGCAAGAACTCTGAAGACTTTTTCACTCTCCTCCAATCTCTTTTTTACCTCTTTCATTTCTGTTATGTCAAAAACGGTCCCAAGAATGAGTCGATTCTCGAGAACAACTGGTCTGAAAGCAATCCATCTCATGCTGCCATCTTTCCTTATAATTCTCAGTTCGAGTTCATCGGGTGGATTTTCCCCCCTAAAGGCCATCTCACTGTATTCAGAGATTCTCTCCCTGTCTCTAGGGTGGAGCAGGAGGAAAGGATCAAGATCCGAAAACTCATGCTTTGAATAACCGGAAATCTCCTCAATGGTTTTGTTTACATAAATGAACTTTCCATCCTTGAAGATGTAGATTCCAGCCCTGACATTGTCGAGTATTCTCTCGAAATCGAGGTGGGGGATCGCCATTGGGCTTGTAAAGACTTTGAATTATATTAATGTTAGAGAAATTCTATGATGAGGATAACCGAAAATCGAACTTTCCAAAAAACTATTCAGAACTATTCAGAACATTTCAGCTTTACAACAAAAATGCTGCCGCTTGGTTCGTTGTTCTCCACCCAGACCTCGCCGCCATACTTTTCAACAACGCTCTTGACTATGTACAATCCCAGCCCCGTATGGCCTGTTTTTCCGTACTTGAAGCCCTCCTTGAAAATATGCTCCTTAATTTCTTCGGGAATACCTTTTCCGTAATCAACAACCCTCATCTCACAGAATCCGTTGAGCTTTTTCAACTTAATGTCTATTCTATCGCTTCCCGAGTGGATTACGGCATTTTTTATTAAATTATTCAGGACCGAAGTGATTGCATCATCTGCCAGAACTTTGCATCCCCCCTCTATTCCTATTTCAATATCGTAGCTTTTCCTTATCTCCTCTATGACATCCCTCAAATTGATTGATCTAAGTTTTCCGGTAGTTATAACCGATTCGAGCTCTCTCATATCATTTATAAGCTGGATACTCCTTTCTCCAGCCTTTATTGCATCTTCGAGGAAGCTTTCATCCTTTGTAGCTTTGAAGACCTCTATTGCTCCTAGGATGGCTGAGATGTCGTTTGAGAGGTCATGCCTAAGTATTTTATTAAGAAGTCTGAGCTTCTCGTTCAGGTCAACCAGCCTTTCCTCCATCTTCTTCCTTTCCGTTATGTCCATGATCATTCCGGAAATGTACTCTCCATCGAGCACAGCACTTATGAGCACTTCTATAACATTTCCAGAATTGGTAATAAGTTCAGTTTCGAATCCTACAACTCTGCCATCCTTTTTCAGAATCTCAATTAGCCTATCCCTATCCTCTTTTTTTACGTAGAGATCTCTTGGATCGAGCCTAAAAGTCTCTTCTTTGGAGTGTCCCAGCATTTCTATGAGGGCCTGATTCGCGAAAATTATTCTGCCGTCGATGGTAGTTTTGTAAACCCCTATTAAAGCGTTCTCAACTAAATTTCTGTACTCTTCCTCCGACTTTCTGAGCTTCTCCTCCAGCTCTTTTAGCTTGGTGATGTCGTACCAATTTCCTAAAACAGCGGGTCTGGAGTCGTAAATTATTCTTGTTACACTCATTAGTACCCATCTTTTTCTTCCGTCCTTCGTTCTGTATTTTACCTCCAAATTGACCTTTTTCCCGTTTAAAGCCTTCTCATAGGCCTCCATAGCCTTATCTCTGAATTCATCCGTAACCAGAGAGAATGGCTCTATTTGCATAAGCTCTTCGAGGGAATACCCGGTAGCGATTTGGACTATTTTGTTGATGTACTTGAACTTTCCATCCTGTATCACAAAAATTCCAGGAAGAGATTCTTCGGCAATGGTTCTAAACTTCTCTTCAGATTCTTTAAGTCTTCTTTCTAGCTCTTTTCTCTGGGTTATGTCTCTAAAAATTCCGAGACAGCCCTTAAACTTACCATCTTCTTTTTTCCCAATCACATGGCCTTCTACTTCTATTTTCCTGCCGTTCTTGGTAATAAAGACGTTTTCGATTCTTATCTCCTTTCCTTGGGTTACTTGTCGGAAAACCTCCTCGCATGTTGTGTCATCGGGAGGGAGGATGTCATAGATCGTGAGTTTTTCGATTTCATCATCTCTAAACCCGAAAACTTCCTTCCACTTTCTGTTAACGTAAACGAATTTCTTTTCTTGGTTGAGGGAGAATACTATATCTTCGGTATTTTCAGCCAGATCCTTTAGCATCTCTAGTGGAAGTTCTTTCATCCCAGTTTCACCCTTAACTCGTTAAAGGTTTATCAAGTTTTATCAACTAATGAATAAAATTTTTAGAAAATCTCATGATGATGAGTGTAAACTCTCACGAACCTTTGAGGTAATTCAGAAGATCTTCTTTTCCAAATTCTGATATTCCAAGATCTTCTAACGTTCTGCCTTCCTTGAAAAAGTCCCTTCCGCATACGGCTGAACCAAGCCTGATTAGAGACTCGATTGTTGGGACGACGATTCCAAACTTCCTTGCTATCCTCCAGGCAGTTACGCATCCGATAGGAATGTCTTCGGTGAAATAGCGATCTTTAACGCTCAGAGGGCCTTTTATTCCCATTATTGGAGAAGCTTCGTAGAATGGTGCAAGAAATGACTCGTGCATTATTGTATGTTTGTGATAGAACTGCTCCTTGGAATACTGTAAAAGCTTAATTCCTATGGTATCGGCAATGCTGCAGAGTTCGTTGTAGAAGGCCTCTATCACTCTAACGACAGATTCGCTCATCCCATGCTTGTAAAGGGACCATTCACCCTTTCTAACTCCCAGAACATCTTCCCTCTGTGAAACTTCCATCGCTCCAACGTTAAGAATCGCACCAGGAACGTGCACTATTGGATTGGGGTTTTCGAGGCCAACTGCTAGGACTGTATCTGCATGCTCTAGCTTTGTTGGTATTAGAAAAGGCAAATCCTTGTTTGCTTTTAAAAATTCCGGCCAATCCTTAGATGGTAAAGAATCTCCCCTCAGTCTATAGGCCCTCACCATACAATCTACTTTGCCCGGCGAAATAATTCTCGTGCCATAGGGGGCAGATGTCCATCCGCCCACGATAACTTTTACTCCACTATCTTTCAGCATCTTTCTAAGTACCAAGCTACCATAGTTGTCTGGGAAGAGGCTTATAATCTGTCCATCCTCAAGATGAGGAATCATCCTTTCGAAAAAGGTTTTGTGCCCCATCGCTGGTATTGAGATTAGAACCAGTTTCACACCTTCCAGAGCCTCTTTCATGTTCGTTGTAACAGCGTCAATCTCAGCCACACCCTCGTTCTTGAACCATTTGAAGTTAAGCTGATCTCCGCGAAGTTCGATTTTTTGACTCTCAAGAACCTCTCCTAAGTTTTTAGCAAATTCAGGAAGCTCGAAGAGTCTTACTTTGTAGCCTTTAAGGCTGAGATCAGCTGCCATTGTCTGGCCAACATTTCCAGCTCCTAGAACGGCAACCTCCATGGGTTGAGATTTGCACCACAGTTTAAAAGCTTTTGAGATTGAGCAAGTTATATGGGCAAAATCATAAAGCTGTAAAGTGTAAGCAGTCAAATTTAAAAATCTTAGCATCGAAATGCTTGCAGATTCTCAAAGACTTGGTTCTTTAGGGATTGCTTAGGGTGGTAGCGATGAAAGCAGTTATCTTAGCCGCCGGACTTGGTACAAGGATGGGAACCAGTATCCCTAAACCTCTAGTGAAGGTTGCGGGAAGGGAGATAATCTTCAGGACAATGAAGATGCTTTCAGAGTATGTAGATGAGTTCATCGTTGTTGCAGGAAAGAATAAAGACAAGTTGGACAGTTTTTTGAGGGGGAAGTTCAATTACAGGATGATAGAGAATCCAGCTCCGGAGAGGGGAAACGGGTATTCATTCTACCTAACAAAGGGGATAGCTGGAGAAAAGTTCATTCTCGTGATGGGAGATCACGTTTATGAGGTGGATTTCATAAAAAAGGCCGTTAAGGGAGAAGGATTGATTGGTGATGCGAAACCAGCATATGTGGATGTTGACGAGGCCACAAAAGTGAAATGCAGGGATGGAAGAGTTTTTGAGATAGGAAAAAATCTTGAAAGCTTTGATTTTGTTGATACGGGGTTTTTTGTTCTAACCAGTGAGATTTACGAGCATGCAGAGGCAATTGTTAATGAAAAAGAAGTTGTTGAGCTCAGTGAAATTGTGAGGAGAGCTAAACTCCCGGTTACGGAGGTTTCGGGCTATTTCTGGATGGACATTGACACGCCTCAGGAATTGAAAAGGGCGAGAAAGGCTCTTGTTAGGAGTGCTGTAAAGGGAAGTGGTGACGGATACGTTGCCAAATACCTAAACAGAAAGATCTCTCTCCGTCTGAGCGAGTTCTTTGTTGATCATTTGACTCCAAACCAGATGACTGCTGTATCGTTTTTGTCAGGAATCATAGCTTCGCTTTCCCTATTCATCAGCATTCCTTTGGCTGGGGTGCTGTATCAGATAAGCTCGATCATCGATGGCTGCGATGGCGAGATAGCTAGAGCGAGCATGAGAAGGAGCAGGATTGGAGAATATGTGGATTCAATGCTCGATAGGTTTGCCGATTATCTTTTCCTTTTCTTACTGGCTTACGTTTCCAATCTCGGCATTTACTTATGGATGTTTCTAGCCTTTGCCATATTCGGTTCGGTTATGATAAGCTATTCGACTGAGAAATACAAGGCGGCATTTTATGAGAGTGCTTACGCAGCGATCCCCTCGCTGAGGTTTTTGGTTGGTAAAAGGGATGAAAGGATATTTGTAATAATGATATTTTGTTTGTTTAGCTTAGTTGAACCGCTAATAATCCTTCTGGCCATCTGGACGAATGTAAGGGTTTTACTCACGTTTTTGGTCATCTATAAGACCAAGAGAGTTGAGAGCAGAGAAATAGGATAAATAGAACCTACAAGTTCTCTCTTTTACCTCTCAAACCTTAGGTGCGAAAGGGATATATCTCTTCGAGTTTTTGGTCTGTTTATGTACGTCCATGGCGAGTTGCTGTTTCCTGACTATGTTGCAATCACGCTGCTCGCAGTGGTATTTACTTTTCTCTCGTCAATAACTGCATACGGCCTAGTGCTTACACTGAATTTCAATTTAACAGTCAAAATTCGGGATTTAGAGAGATTTAGGAACTTTGGGAACTTTCGGAACATTTGGAACTTTTGGGACTTTAGGAACTTAATTCATGGAGTTTTGAAATTTACGAAATCGAGCTTTTTCTGACCTTTCAAAGGCACCAGATTTGAGACTCTAACTCCCACAAGTCTGATTTTTTTGTTCTCAGCATTTAATAAAAGCAATTCCCTTGCTATGTTCCTAAGCAGTCTTAACTCACCTAAATGGGGCAGAGTTTTTGAAAAAACGTGGGTTTCGAAGTCTTCGTATCTAATTTTTAAAGTCACCGTTCGGAAACTGAAATCCCTTTTAAGGAGCTCTTTATAAACGCACTCAGAAAGCACGTCAACGATTCCAGCAACGAATTCCAGATCGCCTGTGTCTTCATCGAGAGTTATCTCCCTGCTGATAGATTTTCTTTCATCCCTGTCCCTCACCTCGCTTTCGTCTATCCCTTGAGCCATCAGGTAAAGTCTTAAACCAAATTTTCCAAATTCGTCGGCCAACTTCGAAGGATCGAAAGCAGCAAGCTCTCCGATTGTGCTTATGCCCATTTCTTTCAGTTTTCTTTCCGTTTTCCTTCCCACGCCTATCAGCCTGCTCACCGGCAAAGGAGCCAAGAAATCCTTTGCCTCGCTTTCCCTCACAACAGTCAATCCATCAGGTTTGTTGAAATCACTTGCAATCTTTGCAACAAGCTTGTTAGGGCCAATGCCTATGGAACAGGTTAACTTCTCCTTCTCTAAGATTTCTTTCTTTATCTTTCTTGCGAGAGCCTCAGCCTCCTCGTAGTCCTTAACTTTCGAGCTGACATCAAGAAAGGCCTCATCCAGTCCCCAACGTTCCAGTCTGTCAGCATATTTCCTGAGAGTAGCCATGATCTCATCGGAAACCCTTTTGTAAAGCTCGTAATTGACTGGCAGAAATACAGCATCGGGGCATAGTTTATAAGCTCTTGAAATCGCCATCCCTGATTTTATTCCAAACTTTCTCGCCTCATAGTTGCATGTGCTAACAACACCCCTACCTTTCTTCGGATCCGCTCCCACGACAACAGGTTTTCCCCTCAATTCGGGATTCTCCCTTTCCTCAATCGCGGTGAAGAAGTGATCCATGTCAACATGAAGGATGATTCTTTTCATTGCTATCAATATTATTCAACCATAATTTAAGGGTTTGGTAGAAAAGTTTTGGTAAATGGAATTTTCCGAACTCGCGATTATGAGATTGTGCAGCATGGTTTGATAACTCGGATAGACCAATGGAATCCCTTGTTATTTTTAAAATAAGGCCTAAGATATATCTGTTCCCTGTTCGCTTTTTTCAGATAGTATTTTGGATTTGGGTACAATTTTTATTAAACTAATCGCATCCCACGGTACTATGAATTTTTCACCCGTCTTGTTCTCTAATTTGATAGCTTCTTCATCAAATAAGTCTGTAATTTCTCCGGTTATTTTTTCAGACCTAGATTTTAAAAAGATAGTTATCTCGGGACATTCTTGCCTGCATTTATGGTAGAGAACTCCTCTAAGAACTTCTATATACTTCTTTTCCAGCGTGTGACTTTTAACTATTGACAAAATTGAAAATGAAAATAAAAGCAGTAAATAAAGCATCATTTCCCAATATCTAATAAAAAAATCTGTGACATCAATCATATATCGAGTGTTAAAAACATACAGCAGAGCAGTAGAGTAAGTTATACCTAATATTAAAATCCCGTAAATAAGATATCTTAAGTAGAGATTATGATCAATTTTCTTTTCCAACTCCTTAAAAAAGTCTTGAAAATTGGAAAGTAGGTCTTCTAATTTTGAATCCTCTAAACTTGAGTGTTTTAATAATTTATTAAAATGTAAGTAAACAAATAAAGTGGCACCAAAGCCTATAGCTAAAGCTGAAAAAATTCCAAAGACATTTATCAGGCTTATTAAAAGTAATATGCCGTAACTACCCCATAAAATTATGTAAGAGGATAAAAATAAGCTCTTTTTCCGCTCAAATGGGCGCTCAATTTTTTCCCAAAATGAGACAATCTTTTCGATTTTATCGTTAATCACAAGTTTGTTGATCCATACCGTTCTATGTGACTTTCGGATTCCTTTTTTGAACCAAATATCGATTAGTTTTCCAATAACAGATGCAATAACGGACGCAACAACCACAGAAATTGCATTCCGTACCAAATCTTCAACCGAAATTAGATTCTCAAACATCATTATGGTTAAAATATTTAAACTTCAAAAAATTTTCTATTATAGAAGATTTTTAATCCCGTGGAATTACGCGATCCTAAAGCTTTCCTTGAATTGAAGCTCAGAGAATACCTCAGTGTAATAAAAGATGGTATAATAGGTTATTCACAAGTGGACTCGCCGGGATTTGAACCCGGGGCCTCCGCCTCGCGAAGGCGGCGCTCTTCCAGCTGAGCTACGAGCCCTTGCCATGTTTGGTTAGCATTTTAGTTGGCAAAGAGGTTAAAATATTTTTCCGCTTTATCAGCTTCATAAGCAATAAAGCTTCATGAGCTTCATAAACTTCATAACCACTAACTCATTTCCAGAATCTCGACCTCAAATCCCTCATATACCCCTTTGATCTTCTCGAAATCCCTGTCAAGAGTTATGAGTTTCTCTTTTGCCCCAATACATATGGAAGAGATCATTATATCTGCATCATTGATCGACACACCTTTTTCTTTCAGCATTGCCCAGATATACGATGCTATTCTATTTTCTTCACTCCCGAATGGCAGAACTGAGATCTCGGAAAGCAGACTCATGATTACATTCATCTCCCTATCGCTGTGTCTTGTCAGCCTGACAAAAATCGCTCCCTTCAGCAATTCATAGGCAGTGATGGACGTAATTTTTACATCCTCATCCACGATTTCCCTCAGATCTCTGTAAAAATCCCTATTCTTAAGAATTTGGAGAACGATCGACGTATCAAATATCAAAATCTCTCACCTCGAAGGATTTTCTTCCTCTCACCACGACTTCAAAGAGGTCGCTCTCTTCCAGCGATCCCGCATACCTCTCAAAAACTTCCAGAGATCTCTCCTTTTTTTCTTCGATCAATCTAAGGATCACGTCTGAAAAGGATTCTCCTTCTCTCTTCATCTGAGAAAGCTTGTTGTAAACCTCGTCCCTTAAAACTATATTCTTCATACATTCATATATACATGAACAGTATTTAAATTCTTCCGTCCAATAAGACGATTCAGGTTAAGAAGATTGAAGAAAGATCGAAGAATCTGCAAAAAAGGAAAGATTGGAAATTGTATGAATTTGGATGAAATTTTTAGATTTTTAAACCCTCTCGATTATCGTAGCTCCGCCCTGCCCTCCTCCACCACAGAGGGTTGCACATCCGTATCTTGCGCCTTCTATCTCGAGAATCCTCGCAAGGGTTCCAGTTAGTCTTATACCGCTCGCTGCCAGCGGATGACCTATCGCAATCGCCCCTCCTTTAACGTTTACTCTCTCTGGATCTAAACCGAGCTTTTTGATTGCAAAAAGCGTCACGACAGCAAAAGCCTCGTTTATCTCCCAGAAGTCGATGTCCTTAACTTCCAGCCCAGCCATCTTCAATGCTTTCCTACTTGCTGGCACAGGCCCTTCGCCCATCACACTCGGCTCAACTCCAGCCCATCCAAGCGATACTATTCTCGCCATAGGCTCCAAGCCCAGCTCCTTCACCTTTTCTTTGGACATCAGCATAATGGCAGTTGCTCCAGCGTTAAGCGGAGATGAATTGCCAGCTGTGATAACTCCATCGGGCTTAAAGGCCGGTGGCAGGCTCTCGCAAACCTCAAGGGTGGTGTCAAACCTGATGGACTGATCGACATCTATAACCTTCTTGCTTCCATCCGCCTGTTCAACCTCGATTGGCAGAATTTCTCCCTCACGCTTATCTGGATATCCATCTCCATTCCTGAAGTATCCCTCTTTTACCGCTTTAGCTGCTCTCTCATGGCTCCTAACGCTCCACTCATCAAGCTCCCTCTTCGTCCAGCCGAGCTCATCCTTGTACTTTGCAAAAAGCTTCTCCGCCGTCAGCCCCATGCTTATCGCCGTAAAGAGATCATATTTCTCTACAAGATCACCTCTTCCCATCAGAGTGGGTGAGACGCCAAGATGGGGATTCAAGTCCATTTGAAGCGGTAGATGGGTCATGTGCTCGATCCCGCAGGCTAGGGTTATGTCCGAATAGCCGAGCATGATCTCCATAGCGCACTGATGCAGAGCTGACATTCCCGAGATGCAAACTCTCTCACTTCCCTGGGCTGGGACTTCCACTGGAAGCTCTGCGAGAAGAGTTACCACTCTCCCCCCATAGAGCCAGTTCTCCTTCATCTGCATCGTGCAGCCCGTTATGACATCCCCTATGTCCTTTGGATCTATTCCCGTTCGATTGATCATCGTTTTAACGAGCTCCGCTGCCACGGCAGGCATGTCGATCTTGTTGAAAACATCCCTCTCCGGCTGTTTCGGTCTACTTCGCGAAAAGGCAGATCTCAGATAATCGACCACATACACTTCTCTCATGCTCCTGAATTGGGCTCGGAATATTTAAAATTTTAGGAAACCTCTCTTAGAACGTCTTTTTGAAAAAATAGAGACGTAATTAACCCTTAATACCAAAGAAAATTCCTGAAAGATAATAAAAAAAGAAATGGTCGCTGAGTTTTAGAGTTTCACCTTCTTGAGCACACCGGCAAGCTTCTGCGATTCCATTATGTTGCCCTGAATCTTGTACTTGCCGGTCATGAATCCCATAACGGGATCCTCTTCGCCCTTCATTACTTTAGTCCAGTATTCATCGCTGGCAATGATCGTGAAGTTAGCTCCTCCAGCCTCTCCTTCCACAAATTCGGCCGTTCCATCGTCATTGTATTTGACATAGAACTTCTCGCCGTCGATGTCGAACTGGACTGTTCCTCCCCAGCCTTTCATTTCATTAACAACTTCATCCGTCTGATTTCCAACCTCAACCAATTTTTTAACCAATTCCTTTGCCTCACCCATCAAAAACACCTCCTTTTAACTTACCTTTACTTACTTTTACCTAACTAATACGGTGGTTTCCTCAGGACCGTTATCTGGGATGGTAATTTTCCGTATAAGGATCTTGATATAATTTCCTTTTCAACCTCCTTTGTCCCCTCATAAAGCTCTGTTATCTTCGCATGCCTGTAGAATCTCGAGATCGGATATTCGCCAATGTACCCATAACCTCCGAAGATCTGCAAAGCCTCGTCACAAACCCACACTGCAGTCTTTGCCGTATAATATTTGGCCATCGCCGTCAGGCCGGGATCTGGCATTCCTGTATCTGCCTGCATCGCAGCTTGGACAGCAAGCAACCTCGAAGCCTCAATTTCCGTTCGCATCTTCGCAAATTTGTCCTGCGTGAGCTGGAAATCCTTTAGCTTCCTGCCAAATATTTCCCTGTTCTTCGAATACTCGAAGGCAAGTTCAAAAGCTCCCTGAGCAATGCCCACAGCCTGGAATGCGACGGGAATTCGCGTTGTGTTGAAGAACACCATTGCTTGCATAAATCCGTTGCCTTCCTGGCCAACAAGGTTTTCTGCTGGGACTCTTACGTTCTTGAAGTTCAGTTCCGCTGTATCGCTCGCTCTTATGCCGAGTTTGTTCTTTATTTTCGTCCTAGTCAAACCCTCGCTGTTTGCATCAACAATGAAAACGCTCATGCCCTGATGCCTCTTCTCTGCCTTCGGATCGGTTCTTGCAAGCACGACAAACCAGTCAGCGATTGTCCCGTTTGTTATGAAGGTCTTCGTTCCATTCAAAACGTATTCGTCGCCATCCTTCTCAGCTTTCATCTTTATTCCTGCAACATCGCTTCCAGCAGCTGGTTCTGTAAAGGCAGCTCCACAGATCGTCTTTCCTTCACAAAGCGGTGGCAGGTACTTCTCCTTCTGTTCTTCAGTTCCAAAGTACATCAGCATCTCAGAGCCAAAGGTTGAGGCGAGGATCATTCCTACACCTGCATCGACTCTGAAGAACTCCTCGACAACCAAGCATGCATCCAGCATCTTAAGTCCCTGTCCGCCGTACTTTTCTGGAATTCCCATTCCAATGAATCCGAGCTTTACCGCCTTCTTAAAAACGTCCCAAGGATACTCTTCTTTTAAATCGTATTCCTCAGCGATAGGCGCGATCTCTTTTTCGGCAAATTCCCTAGCAGCCTCTTTAATAGCTTTCTGTTCATCATTCAATAGAACATCCAGTAACATGTTATCACCAACTCTCATTATACCACAAAGTATTTAAAAATTTTCAAAAAATAAAGATTTTAATTTAAATTAGAAAAATTTTTAAAACATGCATGAACCTAACAATTATTAATTATAAAATTAAAAAGAAATTTTACAGCGCATTTAAGCGATTAATTTTTATTTTGCCCTTTGGCATATAATCCAGCCTTTCAGTCCTGAGCATATTCAAATTGAATTTCTTTTATTGTTTCCAAGCAAAGACATAATAACTCCACAACTCTAAATAAACTTTGGAGATTGGTTGCAAATCCTTAAAAACATTGTAAATTGATGAAAACTCCATATCAAATTTGGAGTTGAAAAAACATAGTTCGGTAGAAAAATATATATACATGAAATAAGACACTATGTTACCGAAGGAGGTGAATGTGAATGGCTGAATTACCCGCTGCACCAGTTGAGAGATTGATCAGAAATGCTGGTGCCAACAGAGTTAGTGCTGACGCCGTTGCGAAAATGGTAGAGATCCTCGAGGATAAGGCAACCGAAATCTCCAAGAAGGCTGTTGAGGTTGCCAAGCACGCTGGAAGAAAGACTGTTAAGGCAGAGGACATCAAGCTTGCCCTCAGGACATAATCTGAACCAAATTTTTTCTTAATTTTTTATTAGGCTTCTTTAGATTTTTCAGATTCGATTTTGGGTTTTAGCAGATCTTGGTAGGCAGCAAGATTCCTGTCGAAGAGGCTGTAGTTAACTTTCCTATGCCTCCTCAAGTTGGATATATCGATTGTTGCGTATACGAGCTCTTCCGCTTTCTCATCTGTGTAAATAGCTTCAATGCCATTTGGTGTGGAAATTAGACTTCTACCGGCTGTTTTCCGGCCGAGCATGCTTACTCCAGGTCCACCAGCCTTTACTATAGCGTAAGCGTTATCGAAAGATCGCGTAAAGTAAAGGCAGTGTCGAAGTTCTTGAGCTGGCAACTCGGACTTCTCAACAGACACAACTGGGTTGAAAACAATGTCAGCTCCTTTTAAGGCGAGAACCCTACAGTATTCGGGGTAGAGGATATCCGCACAAATCAGAGCTCCAAAATTTACCTTACCTATCCTGAAGATTTTTGCATTTTTGCCCTGGAAAACTCCGAGCTTTCTTTCGCTCTCTGGCGGATGCACTTTCTCTTGGATTCCTATGAGCTCACCTCCTTCGAATACATGAAGGGAGTTGTAATAGCCTTTCTCGCCCTTAACGATCGCATTTCCCGCTATGACACAGCCATAACTTGAACTTGACTTTTTAAGAAATTCCAAAGTTTCTTCCGTTCTCCTTAAGTCAACTCCGCCGGGGAGGTAGGAAAAGTACTCGGGAAGGAGGAAGACTTCCACGCCCTGATCGATTCCAGCCTTGATCAACTTTTCTGCACTCTCAAAGGAGTCTTTGAAACCAACCTTGCACTGAACGGCTGCAACCCTCAGTTTCATGACTCTGGGTTGAGAATAGACTATAAATTTCTTTTTGGTTTTTTAGTTTTGCAAGTTTTTGCAAGTTTAGTTCTAAATTTATCTTCTCAGAACTGTAACAGACTGTAAATTCCTAACAATAAGCTAGGACCCGCCTTTCGAAACGGTTGAGTTTATTTTCTCCAAAACTTGGCCGAGTTTTTCGAGCATCTCTCCAAATCCACTCCAGTTGCCCTTTCTTATCTCTTCGAGTGCCTTCTGGTAGAGTTCAACTCCCAATCTTGCCAAAGAATTTAGATCTTCTGCCACAGGTTTTTCTGCAGGCTTAACCTCCCCGAAAATGTATCTTATGGAGCTCTGGAGATCTGGTTTCATAACCAGTCTGTTCTCATAAGAGACAACCACTCCTCTGAGTTCTGGAATCTGAGCATTCTCCGCCCTTAAGTAAACTGGTTCAACGTATATTATCGAGTTATCTATCGGTATCACCAGAAGATTTCCTCTGATGATTCTTGATCCTGCTTGACTCCAGAGGGTGAAGATCTTCGATATCTCGGGATCTTGGTCAATTCTTGCCTCAATCTGCATGGGACCGTAAACAAGGGTTCCTTTGGGGAATTCATAGAGCAGTAACTCACCATAGTTCTCATCACATCGAGCTGCCATCCATGAGATGATGTTGTCTCTGCCTTTCGGTGAGAAGGGGAGCATTAGTAAGAACTCCGGTTTGTCCTCTTCAAGGGTTATTATGACATAATAGGGCTCCATTTCAACTATCTTTTCCTCGAACAACTCTGTTGGGATTTCCCAGACGTCCTCTTTGTTGTAGAACGTTCTTGGATCATCCATGTGGTAGATCGAATATATTTCCGCTTGGATCTTGAACAGATCAACCGGATAGCGAATATGAATTCTTTCCTCCTCACTCATTTCTGCCGAGGACACAAAGAGTTCTGGAAAGGCCTTTGCCAAAGTTCTTATCACGGGCTCATCGCTCATAACGTAGAATTTCATACTCCCATTGTAAGCATCGACAAAGATCTTCACCGAATTTCTGATGTAATTGAGAGGCATTCCGTAAAGCACAGCGGCAGAGTAGGGGAAGTTGTCGAGTATTGTGTAGGCATCTATTATCCAGTAAAGCTTGCCATCGATTATGGCTATATATGGATCGCTGTCGTATCTCAAGTAGGGAGCCAAGGTGTAAGCTCGTTCCATTATCTGCCGGTGGAGCATTATTTTGCTTTCTGAAGTCGTGTAGCTGGTGAGCAAAAGATTAATATCCCCAAATCGCATGCTGAAAATGAGCTTTTTGATAAAGTCATCCATCACAACTCCACCAGTGCCATTGTAGGTGGAGAAAACGTTTCTCTCGCCCGAGGGATAGTCGAATTCTTTCTGAAGGGTTTTGACTATCACATAATCCCTTGTTAGCTCTCCATAGTATATCTCCGGTCTCTCTACCCTTATAACGCCTTGAGGTGGGATGTCATAGACGAAGAGCTCCGGTCTACCCTCCTCTGACACAGCATTTACGGGAGATGCAATAACTCCATAGCCGTGAGTGTAGATGAGATGCCTGTTAACCCATGTTTGGGCTGTAGATGGAAGCAGATCTGGTGAAAGCTCTCGGGCAGAGATCATCAGCTGGGTGTAGTTTCCGTCGATATAGTATCTGTCAACGTCCACGTCATTTATGTAGTAGTAGGTTCTTATCTGCTGGATCTGTCTATAAACGCTTAAGAGAGGACGATGGTCCCAGAGTCTGATGTTCTCAATTATACCGGAGTTTTTCTCAACGTTCTCAATGGTTAAGGTTCCTTTAACTGGATAAACCTTTTTCTCAACGTCTAAACCGTAAGCTAGCCTCGTGTAGTTTATGCTGTAGCCTATGAACTTCTCCTCTAGGGAAAGCTCGTTAGGGTCAACCCTGATCTTCTGGAAGGCGAATGGGATGAGTATCAGCCCTATGAAAACCAATGCAATGAGGGCAAAGAAAACCAGCGCATACATCTCCGCCTGTCTTTTCAAGCCGTAGTAAATCGCCGCTCCAGCTAGACCAAATGATGCTATGGAAAGTATGAGCATTGCGGGCATTCTTATGAAAACGTCCGTATAGCTTGCGCCTTTGACCACTCCAATTTGGGAGCTTAAAAGATCGAATCTGGCAATGTATAGGTAAACTCCCGCAAGAACAAGTATTGAAGCCACGAGGGCTGAGATGTGAATGAATCCAGCCCTAGGGAAAAGATCCTTGAACTCCTCAAAGCTCTTAACCCACCTGAAAATCAGGAAGTAGTAGATTATCGAGATGAGTAAGCAGAGAACTATCAGGACGAAAAGGACATTGATCACATCTTTTATGAAGGGCAGCTTGAAAGCGTAAAATGAGGCATCTATTCCGAAAATTGGATCTTTAATGCCAAATTCTTCTGCGTTCAGAAAGAAAACGAGGTCAATCCAGTTTCTGGTGAGTACATAGGGTATGAACAAGGAAATGAGTAGAAAAACCCAGATCGGGACTTTTAGAGGTTCTCCTAAGAATTCCTCGCTTGCAATGTGCATTGCAAATCTGTTTAAGGAGAGGATGACGAATGACAATGCAAAAAATATCCCAAAGAGCTCGAGTCGATAGTAGATGATCTTTACAAAGTAGTTTCCGAGCTTCAAGGAATCAAACCAAAGGTATTCGGTATAAACAAAAACGAGGGTTGAAAAAGAAATTATCAACACCAAGAGGATGACTAGAAAGGCTATAATCCTTTTATCGAGGGGTGCAGAGATCTCAAACCGTTCTTGGGCCACGGTAATAATTATTTCGGAGACTATTTAATACTTTGGATACTTTGGTAGATTTGTTTGTTTTTGTAAATTCGCTCACTGGAGCCTTTTTTCTAAGTTCCCGTACTTTGCCCAGATGTTGCAAGTCCCCTCAAAACTCACCATGCATGGCCCGATGGGTTCTTTAGGATTGCATGCCTTGTTGAAGAGCGGGCATTCAGCTGGCGTAATCAAGCCTCTCAAGACTTCCCCACACCTGCATGCTTGTTTTCTCTTATCTTCTTTGTACTCAAAACTTTCAAAAACATCCTCATAAACCTTGAAGGCATCGAAGTCTGAGAACTTATCCTTTAAAGGCGCCCCTGAATTTGGAACAACTCCTAAACCCCTCCACTCCCAATTTTCTCTTCCAAATACCTCATCCATGGCCTGCTGCGCTTTTAGATTACCCTCGTAGGTTACTGCTCTTTCATACTCGTTCTCAACTTTACCTTCTCCCATCTTAACGAGCCTAATAAGTTTCAGTACGGAAAGCAAAACGTCTTCTGGCTCAAATCCGGAAATAACTTGGGGGACGCGATACTTTTCTGCTACGCCTTCGTATGCCTTCACGCCCGTAATCGTTGAAACGTGGCCGGGGTTTATCAAACCGTCTATTTTCATTTCACCCAAAGAAAGCAGATATTCCATGGCCGGAATGAAGAATCGATGAGAGCTGAACACCCTGAAGTTCTCTGGCGCATCCAAGACTGCTAGGGCTGTGGAAGGCATTGTTGTTTCGAAACCTATGCCGAAATGGACCACATCTTTATCTGAATTTTTCGCAATCTTAAGCGCGTCGAATATGCTGTAAACGATTCTTATGTCGTATCCTTTAGAACGATAGAAGAAGAGGGATTTTCCGTCGTAAGGGACTCTCGCCATGTCTCCAAAAGTCGTGAAAATTAGGTCTTCTTTCTCGAGGAGATGGAAGACCATCTGAAGATCCTTGTCGGGAATTATACAAACCGGACAGCCTGGACCGCTTAATAGTCTGACGCTATTAGGCAGCAGGGAGCGGAGGTTGAAGCGGGTAACGGTATCTTCATGAGTTCCGCAAAGATGCATAAAAGTCAAATCTAATCCCTTTGTCTCTTCCCAAATCTTCTTAGAAAGCTTGGAGATAAGCTCCTTTTTGAGTTTTTTCACGCTTATGTTTGCCATTTTGCCATCTTCCATTTCTTCCATTTTATCATTTTCAGATATTCCAAGCTTCTTCCACTTGCTTGTGTAGCCTTCTTATTTCCTCTGCTTCTGACCTTTCAACCTTCTGGATGGCGAAGCCTACATGTACAAGAACGTAGTCTCCAACCTGAACGTCTGGCAGCAAATCTATTCTTATCTCCTTCTTTGTCCCACCAAAATCGACCCTTGCAATTGGAAATTCGATCTCCTCAATCCTTGCTGGGATAGCCAAGCACATTCGATCACCTTTTTGATTTTTGATCTCTCATTCCAATTATTCACTTCTAAATTCACTTCTAATTGTTCCATTATCCAATTCCCATTTATCCAATTCTCACTCCACCAAATTTCTGACGAAATTTATCCAATCTTCAAAGCCTTCTCCGGTTTTTAAGTCCATTTTCATCACTATGGCCCTTCCGTTTATCTTCTTCGCATCCTGAATCATTTTTTCGATGTTTGCCTCCACAGCTTCAGCGAGAGAAATCTTGTTTATTATTATGACGTCTGAGAGCCTGAATATCTCAGGATGTTTCCCAACAACGTCATCTCCTTCTGTAACGCTTACCATCGTAACCCTGTAGTTCTCGCCCAGATCGAAATCAACTGGGCAGACAAGATTGCCCACGTTCTCGATTAAAATGAGATCAACATCATCAAAAACATCGATAACATGGTTCACGAGGTGGGCATCGAGATGGCATTCCTTTCCGGTGTTTATCGGTTCAACTTTAACATCGTATTTCTTAATCCTCTCATGATCGGCCTTGCAAACGACATCGCCCAGAATAACCCCAAACTTTATTTCTTTGCCCAAAGCATCGAGGGTTTTCTCAATAAGGAGAGTTTTGCCTGAACCAATCGCTCCCATGATGTTTATGGCTTTAATTCCTTTCTCTTTCAAAAATTTTCTGTTCTCCTCGGCGAGCCTCTTGTTTTCAGCTATAAGGTCGATTTCTGCTTCGATCTCGATTTTGTGCAATCAAACACCTCCTTTAATATTATATCCATATCATATACCATTTCTAGCCTCAATCTTCTTTAGAACGAAATTTTTACCCCCCTGGACTGAAACGAAGCCCCCACAAGAATCACAAAGGTAGATGGGGGTTTTGAATTTTTTGCCGCAGCTAACACATGATATTTCAGCCCTCTCAAATTCAATTTTGAGCTCCGTACCTTCAAGCATCGTTCCACTTGAAGCTGCCTGATAACAGAACTTGAGCTGCTCTGGGTTTATTAGTAGTAGCTCCCCGATTTTTACCGTAATTGACTCAATTCTTTTTAGATTCTTCTCTTCTGCCATCTTTAATGCATTTTCGACAATGGCCATAGCAAAGCTCATTTCGTGCACAGCTGTAATTAATTTGGAAGCTTATTAAAAACTTTATTAAAACTTTATTAGAAACTTTTAACTTCGAGTAACCTGGGATACTTTTACCCACCAACCTTGACAGAGCGAAAACTCAAAAATCTTTTAAACGATGAATTCAGAGATTTTGAACTAAAACTATGCGGGGGAAAATGTTCAGACTTATCGTCAGGGGAGTCGTTCAGGGAGTGGGATTCAGGCCTTTCGTTTACAGACTTGCCACCTCCATGGGGCTTAAAGGCTACGTCAAGAATACAGGGGATGGCACGGTTGAGATTTTAATCGATCGTGATGTTGAGGAGTTTGTTGAGAGGTTAAAGAGGGAAAAACCCCCAATTGCCCAAGTTTCTGACGTGAGAGTTGAAAAAGTTGAAAGAAAACTCTTCAATACATTTTTCATTGAAAAAAGTGGAGGAAAAAGGGATGAACTCTCTCTTCCACCCCCAGATGTTGCCGTTTGTGAGAAATGCCTTAAGGAGCTTTTCGATCCAGATGATAGGAGGTATCGCTATCCTTTCATTTCATGCACGGACTGTGGGCCGAGATTTTGCATTGCCGTCTCTTTGCCTTACGACAGGGAAAACACAACCCTTGGAGAGTTTCCTCTGTGTGAGGAATGCAGAAAGGAATACGATAACGTTGAGGACAGAAGGTATTTCGCCCAATCAATCGCTTGTGGAAAGTGTGGGCCAGACTACCGCTTAATGGACAGGCAAAAGATAATCTCGAGGGGTTACGAGGCGATTAAGGAGACGGCAAAACTTCTAGACTCGGGATACGTAATTGCTATCAAGGGGTTGGGCGGTTTTCATATGGCATCAGTAACAGATGATGAACTCGTTTTTAAGCTTCGCAAGCTGTTGGGAAGAGAGCAGCAACCCTTTGCCCTCATGGCAAGGGATATCGAGTCGATAAAGAGAGTTGCGAAAGTATCAGATCTCGAAGAAAAAGAGCTTAAAAGCTTTGTTCGACCAATAACGATTTTAAAGAAGAGGGAAAAGGATAGCTTTTACGCAGTAGCTCCAAAGCTCGACACAATAGGCGTGATGCTTCCCTATGCCCCTATCCATCATCTTCTGTTCCAAAATCTCAAGGCCGATTTTTTGGTTATGACTTCCGCAAATCTTCCGGGAGAGCCTATGTTCATCGATGATTCGGTATTCGAGCTCCCCATCGATTTTGCACTGACACATAACCTCAGAATAAGCAATCGGGTTGACGATTCTGTCGTAAAAGTGATAAATGGAAGGAGAATGATCATCCGAAGATCGAGGGGTTTCGTTCCGAATGCATTTTTCCTAGATTCCAAGCTTACTTGCATAGCTCTGGGAGCAGAGCTTTACAACTCAATCTCCATGCTTAAGGATGGGCAGGTTATTCAAAGCCAGTACATAGGCAATACCGCCAACTTTAAAACCTTTAACGAGTTTTTCAAGCAAGCTTTCTCTTTCTTTAAATCGTTTTTGAAAATGGAGAAAATCGATGCAATCTTCTGCGATCTGCATCCCCTCTACAACACATCCTCATTCGCGGAAAAGATCTCGAAAGAGCTCTCTTCTAGGCTTATAAGAATTCAGCATCATTTTGCCCATGGGATGTCCGTTATGGCTGAGAGAAATCTGGAAAAGGCTGTCTCGATCTCTGTTGACGGTGTGGGCTATGGCTTTGATGGCTCGGTCTGGGGCGGGGAGGTTTTGCTGATTGATTTCGAGAAAATGAGATTCGATCGAATTGGAAGGCTGGAGGAATTCAAGCTTCTGGGCGGAGATTTAGCGGCAAGATATCCCCTAAGAATTCTTTTCTCACTAATATTCGAACAACTGGGAGACTATGGAATCTTGGAGAGATACGAGAAATACTTGAGAGACAACGAATCCTTTGAAATCTTCGCAAGGCAGTTTGAGAGGGAGATAAATGTTTTTAAAGCAACATCTATGGGAAGAATGCTTGATGCAATGGCCTCGATGCTCGAAATTTGCATGGAGAGGACATATGAAGGTGAACCAGCAATGAAGCTTGAAGCATTGGCAAGGGATTTGAATCCAGAATCGAATCCGGACGTGAAATCAGATATGAAACCGGACATTGAAAATGTGAAACCGAGGATAGAGCTTGTAAGGGAGGAGAGTTCGTTTCCACCTTTTGTAGAGAACGATGAAGTTAAAATTGGAAAGAGAGAGGTTGCTGTACTCAAAACCAAAGCATTCTTTGCAGATTGTTTGGAAAGATACTTGGAAGGGGAAAGCCGAAAGAAAATCGCTTCAGAATTCGTTCAGTATCTGGCAAAGGGCTTGGCGGAGATCGCTGCTAGAGAAAAACTGCCGATTGTTCTGAGTGGCGGGGTTGCGTATAATGAGCTGTTCACCAGTGAAGTTGAGAAGAGCGTAAAAGAAAAGGGTCTGGAATTCTATACTAACGAGACTACAGCTGCTGGCGATAATGGGATAAGCTTTGGTCAGATTTATCTCGCTAAATTCTTGGAGTAAATTGGAATAATCGAATAATCGGATATTAACACCAAAAACCAAAACGTTAAATTCGGGAATGCTGTTGAAAGTTAGGAGATTCAAATGAGGGTCAGGAAGGAAGATGGCGCTGGCGGAAAGTATATGATGGATTTCATTAAGAAATACGTTCTCTCCAGATTTAACAGCAAAATAAATGAAATCTCGCTTGGAGATTTGGAAGATTCAACTGACTTCGATGAGAATTTCATTTTCACAACCGATTCTTACGTTGTCTATCCACCCATCTTCCCCGGAGGGACGATTGGAGGGCTTGCTGTATGTGGAACCGCAAACGACCTCGCCGTAAAAGGCGGCGAGCCTGCATATCTTTCCATGTCCATGATCTTGCAAGACGGATTTGAGTTGGATGAGCTTGAAAGCATACTCTCCGACATGGAGGTATGGACGAGAAGAATTGGCTCGCAGATAATAACTGGAGATACGAAAGTTGTTGATTCGAGCATCGGGATATTAATAAACACATCGGGTATCGGGGTGAGGAATGAGTATCTGGAGAGAAATCTGGAAATTCTTAGAGAGTATCGGAGCTATGAGTACAACTGGATAAGGGATTGCGGCGCTCGTGACGGAGATGCTATAATAATCAATGGCGGAATCGCAGAACATGGAGCGGCAATCATGATGAGCCGAGAAGGCCTTGAGTTTCAGGCAGAAATCGAATCCGACGTCTATCCGGTTTGGCTTTTCTTGAGGGATGCCCTTAAAAAGGGGGGAATAGCTGCGATGAAAGATCCAACCCGGGGTGGAATTGCTGCATGCCTAAACGAGATCTCTGAGAAAAGTAGAGTTGGAATTTTCGTTGAAGAAGAGATGATACCTATTAGGGAAGATGTAAAAAGCTTCTGTGATGTTCTTGGTTTGGATCCTTATTCAATGGCCAATGAGGGGAAGGTGGTGATGGCAGTTCATCCTGAAACTGCTGATGATGTCCTGAAATCTCTTAGGAAATCAGGACAAAAGGATGCTGAAATAATAGGATATGCGACCTCCGAGTTCGAAGAGGTTGTGATTGAAACTTCCATTGGAACGAGAAGAATTCTTCCTCAGCCAACAGCAGACCCGATACCGAGAGTTTGCTAACTCTTTTGCCTTAATATGGGTAATGAAAGTTTTTCAACCTTGAAAATTTTAATGGAAAAATTTTTAAAGAGGATATAATTAAGTTAATTCTGTAGGTTTGTAGGTTTGAATTTTTAGATGGGTGCAAAAAATTAGAAAGGAAAGGGGGTTGATTGATGGAAATTAAACCCAAATTGACTAGAAGGAATTTTATGAAGTTAGCAGCAGCAATGGGTGCAAGCGCTTTTCTCGCAACTTACAAGAGCGAAATCGTTGAGGCTGTCGAGCAGAACAAGGATTACGTCCACATCTGCTGGCTGAACGGATCAGACTGCATGGGTTGCTCGATCTCATTCGTTCAGTCGGTAAGCCCAGACCTGATTACAATTCTGACCGAGATAACCGTGGGCACATCAGGATTGCCGATTGCATTGCCGGATTATATGGAGGTTGCCCATCCGGCTGCAGGGAGTTTAGCAGAGAAGTTGAAGGAAGAGAGATGGATGAAAGCTCCGTTAAAGATCTTGATCTGTGAGGGCGGCGTACAAGAGGAAGGTTACTGCATTGTTGGCCAGAGGGATTATACGGAGGTATTTAGGGAGGCTGCAGAAGTTGCTGATGTGATTATAGCGATTGGACAATGTGCAACATTTGGAGGCATCCCAGCAGCTAAGCCTAACCCGAGTGGGGCAATGGGGGTTCAAGATTACTTGAAAAAAGTTGGTATAAACAAACAAGTGATAAACCTTCCACTCTGTCCGATGAACCCAGATCATCTTGTGTTGACCTTGGCGGCCGCATTAATTGGCGCTATGCCGGAACTCGATCAATATGGCAGACCAAAAGCCTTTTTCGGAAAGAACATGCATATGGAACTATGCCCGTACCGGCCTTACTACGACAGGGGAATATTCAAGGAAACACCTAACGGCGAAGGCTGCAGGTTCAAAATGGGTTGTAAAGGTCCGGGGGTTTGGACGGACTGTGCTTTGAGGAAGTTTAACAACCATGTGAGCTTCTGTAATGAAACTAACATCTGTTATGGCTGTTCCGAGCCAGGATGGCCGGACAAGTTCTCTCCGTTCTACAAGGAAGTTACATCCTTGCCAACCGTGCTCGGATGGGATGCTGGAACGATAGGCACGGCTTTACTTGGGGCAACCGCTGCTGGTATAGTCGTCCATGGAATTAAGAGAGCCGCATCAGGCGGCAAAAAGGAAAAGAAGGAGGAGTGAAGGGAGGCGTGAAGTATGGCAAAGGTAGTAGTTGATCCCGTTACAAGAATTGAGGGACATCTCGGAATTACGATGGAAACGAAGGATGTTACAACCTCTACAGGTACTTGGACTTTGGTTGATAAAGCTTACAGTCATTCAAACATGTTTAGAGGATTTGAAATAATCCTGAAAGGGAGAGATCCAAGGGATGCTTACTTCCTGACCCAAAGGATCTGTGGAGTATGCCATGCTGTCCACGGAGCAGCCTCAATGCAGGCTTTGGATCATGCCTATGGGGTTACTCCTCCTCCGGCGGCGGTTCTGATTAGAAATGTTCTGCATGCATGTTTCTACTGCTATGACCACATAATTCATACCTACTTGTTGGTCGGACCTGAACTTGGGATTCTTGCCAAGTATCCGCCAATGGTTCCTCCAGCTCTTGGAAAGGAGGGCATAGCGAAGCTTGGACTCGGTTCGAGCTACGCAAAATGCGTCGAGATGCAGAGGATAGCCAACGAGGCAACAGCTCTCTGGGGTGGAAGGGCTCCATTTCCAGTTGCAGAATATCCGGGTGGTGTGACCGTTAAGCTCACTTTAGATAGAATTGCTGGCACAGTAGGCAGGATGAATCAGGTGTGGAATTTCGCAGTGCATACTATGTACAATGATCTCATGGCTCTGGTTGAGAAGAACGAGCATATCGGTGAGGCGGTTAGCACACTCTTGGATGTGGACTTCAGAGGCTTGCAGGATGTTGGACCTTCTTATCCAACTCAGCTCTCATACGGCCTCTTCCCAGATCCAGACAACTACGATGACTGGGTTAAAGCACAAGATGGAGAGCCGAGCAGAAGAAAGAGCGCAGTAATCCATGCCGGTGCATGGAATGGTGACTTCAAGGCGTTTGAGCTTGGAAAAATAAAGGAGTACGTTAAGTATTCAAAGTATTCGGATGAGTGCACAGGTTTGCATCCGAAAGAGGGTAAGACAATTCCACAGAAGGACAAGCCCGGAGCATATGCGTGGGCAAAAGCACCGCGGTACGAGGACAAGCCGTATGAAGTGGGGCCGTTTGCAAGGATGGTCAACACCTTCGGTCTGAGATGGAAGTTCGATGTGACTAACCCGATTAGCGGAGAAACCTTCACCTTCGACTGGAAAGTGTTAAATCCAAACTCATCGGTGATAGATAGAGTAGCTGGAAGAGTTGCGCAGACGATTTTATTCGCTACAAAAGCGATGGAGTGGGCGATTGAGCTGAAGCAGTGGGTGCATGATGCGACAGCAACAATAAATCCGAAAACGAACAACTTCAGCTACGTGCCTGACGCGGCAGAAGGCATCGGATTGTGGGACGCTCCTAGAGGTGCGTTGCTGCACTATACGAAGATTAGGGGAGGAAAGATCGAGAACTATCAGTGTGTGGTACCAAGCACATGGAATCTCGGCCCAAGAGATGACATGGGCCAGCCAGGACCCGTGGAGAAGGCTTTGGAGAACACATGGCTGCCGCAGATAGATGTACCAACGATCGCAAACACCCTATATCCGGAAGCTGACATAGATGCATCAGCCTTCGGACTTGGGAAAGTGAAATGGGGAGATGCCTTGGCAGTGGCATTAAAGCCACTGGGCCTCGCTCCAATCAACATGGAGAATGGGTATAACACCTCGCTAGCCCTTGCAATCGTGAGGAGCTTCGATCCCTGCCTCGCTTGTGCTGTCCACGAGATCGATCTCACTATTAGAAGGTGAGGCCAATGCAAAAGGTGGAAGTCAAGCGACACTCGATCTTCATGCGAGTTTGCCACTGGAGCATAGCGATAACTGGGATTCTGCTCGGTTTAACGGGCTTGCAAATTGGAGGACTTTACGGTTTCAAATTTTTGCCAGAACAGCTTCTGGCTACGCACGTTTACATAGGCTTCGCTTTCGGAGCTCTTTGGGGTTTATTCTCCTATTACATTTTGACAAAGGAATGGAAGTGGATCTCCCTTGGCAGAATTCCCTACAGTTTGCAGTTCATGTGGGCAGAGACCAAAGCTTGGTTCGGGAAAGGGCATGTTGAAGATCCAAGAGCCTATGATCCTGAAAAGGGAGACTATGTTGAGAAGATAATTCCGACGCAAGTGATGGTCTGGTGGGGCTACGCTTTGGTTGCGCTGCTCACTGGCTTGACGGGATTGGCAATGGTATTCCCTGAAACCTTTGGGCCAGTTATTGGAATATGCCAGGCTTTAGCACCAATCTTTGGAACAGAGAATGGCTTTGCACTAGTTAGAGCACTTCATCTCTTCGGCATGTACCTCTTTGCGGTTATACTGATAATGCACATCTATGCAGTTATACTGTTCGGTGTACTACCTTCAATGATCACAGGAAAGAGGGAGGAAAAGGTTGCAGAGTGAATTAAACGGGGAGAAAGAAAACAGAGAAAGCGGAGAAAACAAAAGAGTTCTCGTCTTGGGAATCGGAAACATACTGCTGAGAGATGAAGGAGTAGGAGTAAGAGTAGCAGAAGAACTGAAAAACCTTGATCTCCCCGAAGATGTCGAAGTTATCGACGGGGGGACTCTAGGTTTATCTCTTTTAAATTTTTTTGAAAGTTACGAAAAAGTTGTAATTATCGATGCTGTTAAGGGTGGAAAAAAGCCCGGTACGATTTACAAATTCGATTTAACCGAGTATCTCGATAATATAAGCTATCCATTTTCGCTGTCTTCAATGCACGACATAGACTTCGTTTACACAATGAAACAGATAGGAAGGGAATTCTACAAGCTTCCAGAAAAGATGATTGTAATTGGCATAGAACCTGAAGAAGTCGAGGCTGGACTTGAGCTCTCTGACAGGTTGAAAAAGAAAATTCCAGAAGTTGTAAAGTTGGTCCTCGAGGAAATAAACGAATGCTAAAAACGAATTCGAAATCCTGAAAAATTCTGGACCTTCAGTAAAATTTTTATTTGTTGAGCCTGAAGATTTTTTATGGACGCGCTCGTATTTCTTGCGATGGTACTTTTCGCTCTGGCATGGATCTCACTCATGCTGAGCTGAATCCTTGGGAGTTGAACCTGAACATAATTATTTTAACAGCTTACAGTTTTATTCCAAAGGTATTTTGCCAAATTTTTAAGAACCGTAGTTTTGAGTCTCTAAACTCAAAAACTTCTAAAAACCTATAAAACCTCCAAAAAAATGTTCCCCGGGAACTAACGCTGCCTTTCACAGCGTTGCTGTGCAGCCTCCGGCAGCTGACCCTTTCTCGGGGTGTGCCATGCATGGGTTGTCCCGGAATCATCGTAAGCCTTGCTCACTCGTCCGGGGACCTAAATGCATGGCAATGTACCCCCAAACTTGCAGAAAGCCTCATCGCTTGCATCGCACACTCCGCTTCCTCCCCGTTTGGGGTAATAAATTGTAGTTAAAAGGATTAAAAATACTTTTTGTAGATCTTGTAGATGAAATGATTTAGGCAGATTAACGATACATTTAAGGTTGGAGTTGTTTTGGAATAGTTCATGGAAAGTATGGATATTGAGGTGAAAAGAATTGGTGAACAGCTAGAGTTGATCAGAATTGGACTCATAAACTATTTTGTCAGCAATTCTCTGCTTTTCGATTGTGGCACAACTTGTACGGCTGAAAGGCTGGTTGAAAGAGTTAACTCTAAGGTTGACCCTAGACTTGCCTCTATATCCCACATCGTCGTATCCCATGCTCACTTCGACCACATCGCCGGATTGGCTGTTCTCAAAGCTAGATTTCCTGCTGCAAGAGTTCTGGCCCATCCACGTATAGGACAGCTTGTTAAGAAGGAGAAGGTTATTGAAGCTTGGAACAATGAAAATAAGGAATTCTGCGAGAAATTCGGTGAGGAAACCTTGAAATTCGATCTCAATTTTGAGATTGAGGAAGTTGGGGAAGGAACTCTTGTTTCCGATATGAAAGTCATTGAAACTCCCGGTCACTCAGCTGATGCAATCTCTCTTTTGAACGAAGAGGGTATTATGCTCGTTGCCGATGCTTTGGGCTATCCACTCTCATCGAAAAACGTTCCGATGTTCTTTCATAGTTTCTCAAAATATGTTGAGAGCATAGAAAAAATCAGAGGGTTGGCTGAAAAGGTATGCCTTGGACACAATGGGGCAATATTCAGTGTAGATTACTGTGATGTTGCTTTAGATGAAGCCTATAAGCTGAGGGAAGAGATAAAAGAAGGGTTAACTGAAGATGAGCTGTTCAAGAGGATATACAAGGAGGAGCTATCACTCTATCCGGTAAGCACAATAAAAGGGGTTGCAAAACTTCTTGTAAAAAGATCTCTTGAGGGGGATTAGATTTAAGAGAAATAAAAGAGAGGTAAATTCAAGAGAATTAATTTTTTAGCTACATATATTACATGTACTCTAGCTACATGTACTCTAGCCCTGCACCACCGTATTCCTCGAGGAGCTTGAAAGCTTCTTCCGGTTCAGCCTGATATGCATAGATCACCGAAGAAACTTTTTTGAACTCGGTTATGTCGTTCTCGACCATATATTCAAGGATGTACTGTCTCCTCCTTAGTTCATCTTCGAGCTCCCTAGCACTCCAGCCACGCATCTTCTTTATTTCATCCAAAGCTTTAGAGGTTCCGACCATCTGGTGAACATCCCTTATGTTGTCGTATATAAAAACAGTCGAAGTTCTGAGCATCTTCGTGTTTGGATCTAAACCAACGATCTCGGCTATCTCGACATTTCTTCTTACTCTCTTCTCGTTAACGTACGTCTGTGTTTGGATGCTTATTATGTCGAGAGCTTCGATCATAGCTCTCGGGACGCTTATGGGTGGATTTTCAAGCCTGTGGATAGCTGAGTTAACACTGTCTGCATGCAGAGTTGAATAAGTTGTGTGACCGGTCGACATAGCCTGGAAAAGTGTGGCAGCCTCCTTACCTCTAACCTCACCGACTATTATATACTCAGGTCTCTGCCTTAAAGCAGCTCTGAGCAAGTCATACATTTCTATCGGCTTTGCATTCTCTTGAAAAGCATCTCTCGTAACTCCGGGAATCCAGTTTTTGTGTGGTAGAGTAAGCTCTCTTGTATCTTCAATCGTGACTATCTTTGCTTTCCTTGGGATGAATAGGGCAACAGCATTTGTTGAAGTTGTTTTACCGCTCGCCGTTCCGCCCGCGAAAATGAGGCTTTTTCTGTTCTCGATGCATAGCCAGAGATACGCCATCTGTTCGGCAGAAAAAGTCCCCCACTTTATTAGCGATACCGGAGTTATCGGCTCCTTCCTAAATTTTCTTACTGTGAAGGTTGAGCCATGGTCTGTAACTTCTCTCCCTAAAGTCATCTGGATTCTGCTGCCATCAGGCATGGTTGCATCAACCATCGGCTCGGCAACGGATATGTGCTTTCCACAACGCTGGGCGAGCTTTATAACGAATGCATCGAGCACGTCTGAACTTTCGAAGACAAGATTCGTTTTGAGATTCGTGTATTTGCGATGGAAGATGTAGATTGGTTTTTCATGCCCGTTGCATGAGATATCCTCGATGCTCGGATCGAGCATTAATGGTGTTATTCTGTCATAGAGGACTGTTTTCTTCAAAACGTGATAGAAAACCCTGAAAAAGTCAGATCCTTCGAGTTCGATCCTGTAATCGCTAAGAATCTTGTCAACCTCTTCTCTCAAAAGCTCCTCACTCGATCTCCCCGTAATTCTTTCTGGCTTTAAAACAACGTATCCGAGCTTGTCGATTATTTCCTCGGCCAATCTGTATTCCTCTTCGTTGAGCTTTGGCTCGTTAACATAGTAAAGGTACTCGTCCTCTTCAGGCTTGTAGAGGATGTGGACACTCGCAAAAGCGTATTTTCCGGAAAGGGGATAGCTTTCGATCTGAGTCCATCCTTCGGGAACCTCAAAACTTCTTTCGAGTTTCTTTGCAAGGACGTTAAAAGTTTCTTCTTCCAACCAGTCTTCCCTTGAGGTCTTCTTAAGCTCTTCTATGAGTTTTCTCTTTCCCTTATCTTTTTTTCTGAGAGTTAGTGAGAATCCCATCAACGAACAACTTTCATTGATAAGTAAAAGTTTTTCCGTATCTCATGATGAGGTAAGACTCGTTTCTGAATTAGTTTTGAGCTAGGACTATTCCTTCTGGAAGCTTACTATCTCGAATGCGAGATTTTCATCGACCAAGCTTACGAGCAAGCTATCGAGCATGCTTTCGGTGCAGGCAACAATAACCCCACAACCATGATGGGCAGCCTCGATGCAAACCTCCTTCGAGCCGAAGAAAATCGGTTCAACCATTATCTTTCTGCATGAAACCAAAGCTTCGACTCCCAAAGCTACGACGATTTTTTTGGGGTTTTCTTTGATCAACCGGGAGAACGCCTCGTAATCAACCTTCCTACTTCCCCCCTCCCCAACATCCGGAATCTTTACTATGATTATCTCACCCTTGCCCGGAGGTTCGAATCCCTCCAGGGGCTTAACAAGGACATCCTCCCCATCTTTAGCGGGCATTAAAGCTACACCATTACCATCTTCCGCCTCCTTAGCGAAAATGAATCCGTCGCTATACCAGTATCTGACTTTAGAATTCTCTTTAAGCTCCCCAGAAGCTATGGCAACGATGGATCTGGAGTATAATTTTTTTACCAGTTCTTCCGAAAAAACGTGGAGGTCGAAAAGGTTTTTCGTCAGCCACTCTATTCCGCTCTCGGTGACTTCATAGAATCCTTTATGGATTACTCTCACATATCCCATGCTCACGAGCTCCTTGAAATGCTCCGAGATCGCCTGTGGTGTGAGATGAAGTTTTCTGGCAATATCCCTTTGATTTGCCTCCTTTCTGGACACGAGCTCCGAAAGAATGAGAAGCCTAACCGTATCCTTCCTGCTAAGAAGAACGTTCATTGAATAATGTATTCTGTTGAGCTTTTATAATTTATCTTCTCTTAGTTTATCTTCCCTTATGTTTGGCTTCTTTGCTTATGGATTTCTTGGCAAAATTTTCTGGCAAATAATCTTTTAAATGATTCTCTCCAAAATGTCTTCGACATCTTTTTCCTCGTAAAGGACATCGTAGATACCTTGAAGGAGCGGAAACTCTTTTTCTATCTTTCCTTGGTTTTTTAAGGTTTCCAGCAGCTTATGAGCCCTCTTAGCGTTAACATAACCTTCAACAACTCCCACTCCCCTTTTCTGTAACTCTTCGAATGCATCCTTTGCAGAATAGCCTTTTCCTAGGAGTTCTCCAAGCATACCATTTCTCCCACCCCTGAAGGTTGCTATAAGGTCTCCGAAGCCTGATAGGCCGTACGCAGTCTCCTTCTTCCCCCCGACAGCTTCGACGAAGTTTGCAATCTCTGTAATTGCCATCGTTGCAATGACCCCCTTTAAGTTACTCATTTCCACGTTCTGTTTAAGCTCGCTCCTTTTCCTCTCTTCGTAACCCCTTGTCCAAGCAATCCCTATGGAATAGATGTTTTTTAGGGCTGAAGTGAGCTCTGTTCCTATTAAGTCGGTGCTAGTAGTGATTCTGTAATAGTCAGTTTCGAAGAGATCTGCAATGCTTCTGGCAAGTTCTTCATCCTTAGCGCTGAAAACAACCCGGGTTGGAGCTTTGCTTGCCACTTCTCTCGCTATGGAAGGGCCGGTAATGGCAACAACTTTTTTGTCCATCTCGGGAGCTTCCTTTGCAATAAATTCGGGAATTGTGAGGATCTCATTCCCCACCTCTAGCAAGCCCTTGGCTATTGTAATCATGGGTTTTCCGTCGATGTCATCTTCGATCTTCTTAAACATCGGTATGACTCCTTCCGTGCTAACCGCGAACAGAATCAGATCTGCTTGTTTTAGAGCTTGATGAAGCTGGTCCGGATAGAAAATTTTCGCATCTAAGCTAACACCGATTCTAGGGTGTTTTTCTCCCTTTTCGATTAATTTAAGGAGTTCGACGTCATATTCGGTGCCGTAAATGGAAACCTCTACTCCGTTGTCTTTCAGCGGAACTGTTAACGCCGAACCCATAGCTCCGGCTCCTATCACAAGAACTCTCATAATTAATACTAATTCTTAATTATTAAAAATGTTTAGGTTTCATTTTAAAATTAAAGCCTTGTTCGACCAAAAAATTTTTTAGCACCCTATGCACTCTAGTATCTCAGGGTGGGGGATTCTCATGCACAAAGAAGAGCTAGTATTTTTACATTTGACCCTGTTTCACATGAAGAGATTTTTTGAGGAAGCAGGAATTGCCAACGGCCATTTTTTGTCCTATGAAAAACTTGGCATCCAGCCGGTGCACATCCACAGAAGTAAAGCCGACCACAAGAAGGCAATAATTACTCTTTGTAGGGGAATAACAGATATCTTCAAAGATAGTCAGCCTGAGGATGTGTTGAGGAACCCGAGGGTAAGGGAGTTACTAGATGGCCTCGAGGTTGAGCACCATTAGATATGCGTCCTCTCCGTCTCGGTAATAACCGGGAAGAACGTCAATAACCTTAAATCCTTTTTTTTTGTATAACTTCTGTGCCCTCTCGTTTGAAACCCGCACTTCTAGCATTATAGATTTCTTTCCTCTCTCTATACATCTCTTGATCGCCTCATCCATGAGCATACTTCCAACGCCATGTCCTTGGAATTCCTTTTTCACAGCGAATGAGATTATCTTCGATGAGTCGTTCATGTCCATAACGGAGATGTATCCAATCACATTCCCGCCTATATCTGCTACAAGCAAATCTGTGCTGTGGGAGAGATAGATGAAGAGATCAT
Source organism: Archaeoglobus sp. (assembly GCA_017656505.1). Lineage (GTDB taxonomy): Archaea > Halobacteriota > Archaeoglobi > Archaeoglobales > Archaeoglobaceae > Archaeoglobus_A. Next base: position 54,241 of record JACDNU010000007.1, read on the forward strand.
AAGCTGGATTTTGGGGACTGAAAGCCTCTTTTTCAATTTTAAGAATGTCTCTGAAGTCTCGGGGGGTGTAGCCCCTTACCATCACGGAGAGCACATATTTTATACTCCTCAGCGATTTAAAAATATGGTGTTTGACGGGCTTGTAGAGTTCATAACCTCTAACTACAGCGGTAAGGTTGTGGAGGTTGGGACAGGCTGCCTTTTTAAAATCGCCTTAGAACTTCAAAATCGAGGCCTTGATGTTTTATGCACCGATATGCGGGAAATTAAACCTCCTGAGGGGATTAAATTCGTTAAAGATGACGTAAACGATCCTAATCTAAAAATTTATCAAGGATCGTCGCTCATATACTCGATTAGACCTCCTCAAGAAATATTTCAGTCGATTCTCTCGATTTCTGAGAGGGTGAAGGCGGATTGCATTATAAAGCCTCTCCCCGACGAATCACCTGCAATACCTGCAGAGTTTACACTTATCAACTACAAAGGCGATTTCTTTTATCTTGCCACTTTCAAGAAAAAAGATTAATTAGGAAGTGACAATTTTAATTCATGGCTAAAATTCTTACGATAAAAGACATCGAGAAGTGCGTTGGATGCGGTTTGTGCATGTATGCATGCGCAAGAAGGCTGCCAAAGAGGCCTTACATCGGCTATGATCACTCTGGAATTTTGGCGATAAGCCTCAGCGGTTTTGAGAGGGGTGCGACGATTATTGTTTGTAGAGCATGTAGCGAGCCTCCTTGCAGTCAGGTCTGTCCAACTGACGCTCTGGTTCCAAGAAAGGGAGGAGGGGTCGTTTACAGGGAGAAATACTGCATTGGCTGTGATAACTGCATAGAAGCATGCACGATAAGTGCGATCTTCAAGAGAGCTGATGGAAAGGTTGCCTTATGCGTTCACTGCGGTTATTGCGCTGACTTCTGTCCCCATGACGTTCTAGAATATAAGGAGGTGTGAGGATGGACGATTTTACAGTTAAAAGAATCCTTCACATCGATCTTAACGAGTATTCATACCATGTCGAAGAAAGAGAGATGGAGTTTGGTGGGGTTGCCTTGGCTACGAAACTTCTTTCAGAGAACATTAAAGGCGATGCAGATCCCCTAAGCGAGGATAATGTAATCGTGTTTGCTGTAGGGCCCTTCACGCCAGCGTATCCTTTCGCCTCCAAAACTGTTGCCCTTTTCAAAAGTCCGCTCACTGGAAATTTAGGGGAAAGCCATGCTGGGGGAAGATCGGCGACGGCCATAGCGAATGCCGGCTACGATGCGATAGTGATAAAGGGGAAAAGCACAAAACCGGTTTATCTCGTTATTGAGAACGAAAAAGTGCATTTCAGGGATGCTAGGGTGATATGGGGGATCGAAGACTCGTTGATAACGGGCAGGATAATAGCCGAAAAGGAGAAAGGGAGAGGTATAAGAACGATAATGCGTATTGGCGGGGCTGGAGAGAGGCTGGTGAGATATGCAGGAGTTATGACCGAAACCTATCGCCATTTCGGGAGAACTGGATTGGGGGCGGTTTTTGGAAGCAAGCTACTCAAGGCTTTAGTTGTCATTGGAAGAGGCACCAAAACTCCGAAAGATGCAAAGGCTTACAGGGAGGTATACAAGAAAATCTTCGATCTCGCAACCACTTCGGATGCGATGAAAAAGTACTATCTGATAGGCACTCCCGTAAACATCTCCCCACTTAACGAGTTTAAAGCTTTGCCGACGAGAAATCTCGAGGCTGCGTATTTTGAAAAAGCTGATGAAATAAGTGGTGAGAAGTTTGCGGAGTTCAATCTTGGAAGGAGGATAGCATGTAATCATTGCCCAACCGCATGCATTCATATTGCTGCGCTGAGAATTCCCTATGAAGATGAGCCCTATTTCCGCAAAACGATAATGATATCCTATGATTACGAGCTCATCTACGCTTTGGGCTCGATGCTCGGCATAGCTGACAGGGAAGCTCTGCTTAAGCTAATTTACAGGGTTGAGCTCTATGGTTTGGATGCGATGAGCACCGGTGTTTGCCTTGCTTGGGCTACAGAAGCTTTGAAGAGAGGACTGATATCGGAGAAAGAAAGTTTGATTAAGCTTGAATTTGGAGATGCGGAAAACTACATTAAAGCGATCGATAACCTTTATTTGCAGCCTAACGAGTTTTATCAGAACCTTGCGAAAGGGGTTGAGGTTGCTGCAAGCATCTATGGCGGCAGAGAGTTTGCTTTAGCTTTCGGTGGGAACGAGATGCCTGGCTACCATACCGGAGCGGGTGGGTACATTGGATATTTAATCGGCCTAAGGCATAGTCATCTTGACAATGCTGGCTATTCCTTAGATCAGAAGCTCAAAGAAGACTTGGAGCCGGAGAAACTTGTTGACAAGCTTGTGGAAGAAGAGAGCTGGAGGCAGATACTCTCAAGTTTGGTTGTATGCTTTTTTGCTAGGGGCGTTTACACGCCTGAAGTAGTTGTTGAGGCTTTCAAGCCCTTGGGCATTGAAATAAGCGAGGATGAGCTTAAGGAGGAGGGTAAAAGGATTTACATGGAGAAGTTAAAACTGAAGAAGAAGCTCGGCTTTGATTTCTCACAATTAAGGATTCCGGAGCGGATTTTTGAGGTCGAGACTTTCAAAGGAAAGATAGACAGAGAATATATAGAAAAAGCTTTAAACTACTACAAGGAGAAGTATTACGGTGCAGCGTAGCAGTCCTCCAGTATCTTTAAAATTTTTTCCCGACTTTTTCTCGGTATTCCTGATTTTTTTGACGTTTTTAGCGTCCTTAATGTTCCTGATGTTCTTGATCTCCCCTGCAACAGCAGATAGGGGAATGATTTCTCTTACTCCGGCAATTCTAGAGGAATCGGAGCAGAATGCCATCATCGCTTGGAACGGGAGCGAGGAGATCCTTATCCTCTCAACAACTGTTAGGGCATCGAACAATACGACCGTTCTCGAAATTCTCCCGCTCCCGTCGAAACCGGAGATAAAGAAGGCTGACATTCAGCAGTTCCACCAACTGATCAGGATTTTGAACATGGATGGGGAGAAAATGGGTGGTTTCGGGTTTGCAGCCCAAAGGGGGGCTGGATTCGAGATCATCTTTCAGGAAAGAATCGGCTTTCATTACCTTACGGTCATCCTTGTAAGAGATCCCGTCGAGTTTTCGGAATGGTTTGAGGATTTCGTGGCGGAAAGGGGTTTTTCAACCACCCTACCCGAAGGCTTTGCTGCGATCATTTCCGACTACACATCAAGGGGCTATAACTACTTCGTGATCGATCTGATTAATGTTTCAAGGGAGCAGAGGAGTGTGGAACCGATTCAGTACAGATTTAAGAGCGAAAAGCTGTACTACCCTCTCAAGATAACGTCCACGATAAAGTCGTATACTCGCGTTAACTTGTTCATCCTTGGAGAGGGAGAGGTCAGAAACGAGGACCTTGAAAAGGCAGGGATGTGGAAGGGCTACAAATCGAGCGTTTACACTTTTATCAGCAAATCCAAGCTAATGGAGATCAATCCAGAGATTGCGGAAATTTTAGACGGGGCTTACTTCACGAACGCACGTTTTGGCGGGGAAACGAATCAGCTGGAAAATGACCTTGAAGTATCCGAGCTCTGGGTTCCTGGTTTGTACGAACACCTCGTAAAGGCAGTGGAGGGAACAACGATTTACTTCTGCTTGTCAGCTTTAGGCACCTTTCAACATGTCGGCGGCATTGACGTTTTGTTTTTCTCAATAATCGTTTTCTCACCAATTCTTGGATTTCCAACCCTCTTCTTAATCGTTTACCGGGGTGTAAGAACTGAACTGAATGTAAGCCCGGAATCGAGAAGAATTCTTTCTTACATAATTCCACCAGTCTTGACGATTTTTGTCGCTTTACTTCCCGGAATTTTCGCTGCCATAGCGATGTTCATGCTATTTTTCTTAGGCTTGGGCTTCGCTCTATATATCGCTTTCAAGGCTGTCGGAATCATCTTTAGAACCGAGAGCTGAAAGCTAATTGAAGTAGTAATAGTACTCTCCCTTACTCTTTTGCTCCCTGTCGAGCCTTGAGTTAAGCTTGTTAACCCTCGGCCTCTTCGTCTCCTCATCCCTTCGGAAGGTTATGCCGAGGTTTGCCAAAAAGCGGTTCATCCCGTCTTTCATGTTAAGCGGTTTGGTCGATTTTCCCTTTTTCCCCGGCTCACCCTCGAAGACGATGAGCCTGTCAGAAATCATGTCGATGAGATAGATGTCATGATCCACCACAAAAACGCTCTTCTTCGCGTTTAAAGCAAATCTTCTAATCATCCTTGCAACCTCGGTTCTCTGCTCTACATCGAGATGGGCGGAAGGCTCATCGAGCAGATAAAGATCCGCCTCCCTAAGCAAGCAAGCGATTATCGCAACTCTCTGCAATTCTCCTCCGCTGAGCTCATCAAGCTTTCGATCCATCAGTTCCTCGACATTAAGTGGCTTTAGAAATTCCGTTCGATAGTAGGAAGTGTTAATCATTGGATTGATTGAGGTTAGGAAGGCTCCCACCGGTTTATCTACTTCAGCCTTTATGTACTGGGGCTTGTATGAAGTTTTAAGCTCTAAATCAACCTTCTTCTCATCGTCTTCCAGTACTCCGGCTAGAACCTTAACGAAGGTAGATTTTCCGGTTGCGTTGGGGCCTACGATTCCTAAAACTTCCGATTCCTTGATCTCTCCCGCTTCAACGCTAAGCTTAAAGCCATCCAGGGTTTTCGAGAAAGCCGGATATTCCACGAGAACCTTCTCAAGCTCGCTCTCTCTCGGCTGGAAGACATCGAATTCGATCGGCTTCTCTCTAATCCTTATATTTTCCTCAGGAAGATAACCCCGCAGATATTGGTTTATTCCCGTCCTTACTCCTTTCGGATGGGTTATGACTCCGTAAACTCCTGGCTTTCCATAGGAAATGTGCACGTAGTCGGCGAGCATGTCTAGGATGGCGATATCGTGCTCAACTATGAGAACCGGCTTCTCTTCGGCCTTCTTCTTTATAACTTTCGCCACCGAAGTTCGCTGGTAAATGTCGAGGTAGGAGGTGATCTCGTCGAGGAAGTAGAAGTCCGCATCCTTCAGCAGGCAGGCAGCGATGGCAAGCCTTTGCAACTCTCCACCACTCAGATTTTTCACATCGTTATTCAGAGCATTCTTCAACCCCAGTTTCTCAACGATCTCATCCATTTTCCCGATTTCATCGGCTTTTTCCAGCAAATCCTTCGCCTTCCCGCTGTAAACCTTTGGTATCGCTTCGATGTATTGTGGCTTGAGACTGGTTTTTATTCCCTCTCTGAGGGATTTCAGGTAGTCGAGCAATTCCGTCCCGGCGAACCTCTCATAGATTTCCTCCCATTCCGCATCTTCCTTCCCCAAATTCGGCTTGAGCTGCCCTGAAAGAATTCTCACTGCCGTTGTTTTCCCCGTGCCATTTTGACCGAGCAAGCCGACAACGCTCCCCTTTCTCGGGATGGGGAGGTTATAAAGGACAAACCCGTTAATGCCATAGCGATGAACCTCTTTTCCTTCCAGCTCGTGCGGTAAGCCGACAATGGATATCGCTTTGAAGGGACATTTCTTAACGCATATACCGCATCCAACGCACAGCTCCTCGGAAATTATTGCTTTGTCCTCTATAATGACAGCCTCCCCTCCAGTTCTGACAACCGGGCAGTATTTCAGGCATTCTTGGCTGCACTTCTGCGGCTTACAGCTATCCCTGTCAACAACTGCGATCCTGAACTCCATGTTCCCACCTAGAGGTTTTGGAGGTTAAGCAAAAGAGTCCACACTATATACCATGTTGTAAAGGTCATGAAACCTATTCCAGCCCAATCCTTGCCCTGCAACTCAATTCCGAATTTTGGCATGAGGAATTTATTGATATAAATGAAAAGGACAAGGACTATAATACCCATAGGATCGCGAGATCGCATACTTCCGGAGATTAGAAAAGAAATCAAACCTGCAATTATTCCGAAAAGGAGGGGGAGAGAAGTTTTAATAATATCCTTCTTGAAATCAACCTCTTCTACGAATTCTTCCAGTTTCTCTTTCTCTTCTCCCTCTACAGGTTTGACTTTCTCTTTCTTGACCTCTTTCTTTGCCTCCTTTGCCTCTTTTATCTTCTTCTCATATTTTGCCTTCTTCTTAGCCTTCTTTTTCTTCTTTGCCATTGTATCACCTGAATGATGGCCTTGCAGATAGCAGCATCGGAAGCGGGAGTTGTTTGAAAGGCTTGCCCTTGCACTCCTCTTTTATCTTACTCGCGAGCTCATCAACGCTCATAAGCTCCTTTTTCTGCTTTTTAAGGGTTGATTCACTTCTTATGGTTACTGTGAGCTTTCCCTCAGCCAGTTCTTTCTCCCCTATGACGGCTATGAAAGGTATCCACTCCGTTGAAGCATCCCTAACCTTCTTGCCCAGTGTTTCATCCCTGTCATCGACATCAACTCTTATTCCTGCTTTCTTTAGCTCTTCTGCAACTTCTATAGATTTCTGGAGGTACTTTTCCGAAACCGGAATCACCCTAACCTGAGTTGGGGAGAGCCATAAAGGCAAGGAAGGCAGGATTCCCTTCTCCTTCTGGATGTAGGCCTTCTCGAGCAAAGCGTAAATGCATCTCTCAACAGCACCGCTGAGGGAGCAGTGGAGGATGTAGGGCCTTCTCTTCTCTCCATTGCTGTCCACGAAGCTTATGTCATAACGCTCAGCATTTTCCACATCTATCTGCACGGTGCTTAAGGCTGAGGCTTTATCCATGGAATCCACGAAATTGAACTCGAATTTCAGCACGAAGTAGAAAAATCGACTATCCCACATCTCGATGAGAATTGGCCTATTGAGAACGTCAACAAGTCCATGAATGAATTCCCGATTCTCTTCGTAGAAATCTCTGGTAACTCTAACTGCAGTCTCATAATCTTCAGGTTCGAGGCCAATATCCTTCAAAACCTCAACAGCAAGTTTGTATTGATTTAAAAACTCTCTCTTTGCCTCCTCCATGTCTTTCGCAAGCGTATGCATATCGGGCATTGTGAATGCTCTAAGCCTTCGCAAGCCAACGAGCTCGCCACGTTGCTCCTTCCGGAAAGAATAGCGTGTAAGCTCGTACATTTTCAACGGCAAATCCTTGTAGGTTATCACTGCATCATGCTTCATCAGGAACTGTCCAAAGCAAGCGGCAAACCTCAAGAAGAACTCTCGCTTGTCACCGCTTATTATGTACTGCCTGGCTGGAAATCTCTCCAAGTACTTTCTGAGCGTCGGATGATTGCGGTCGTACATTAAAGGAGTCTCAACCTCCATCGCTCCGTATTCAACACACTTGTCAGTTATATAGCTCTCAAGCAAACTCTTAATCAGCCTTCCCTTCGGATAGTATCTCATATGGCCGGAATCGCTTGCCGGTTCGTAGTCAGCTAGCTGCAAACGCTGCATGTATTCGACGTGCGGTGGAACCCTGTCAACTGCTCGCTTCTTCGCAATTTCGTAGTTCACGAATTTACGGAGGTTTTCATAACCCTCAAAATCGAATTCCTCCACTTCTACAAGCTCCTTTTCAGGGGTCAGAATATACCAGTAGCTCTTGGCCTTCTCTTCCGCCTTCAAAGCTTCAGTAAACTCTTTCTCCTCCAGCTTTTCCTCCGCTTTCTTCAGTTCTTCCACCGCAATCTCACGCGATAGCTCGCTTAATGGATGTCCCTTGCACGAGATGTTGAAGGACTTATACCACCCGAAAGGTGCGCGATGTACTTCCAACGAATCTTTCAGTTTTGCTTCGATCTCTCTTAAAATCCTTACTCCTGTTTCAGCATCTGCTAAGTTCGAGGATAGGTGAGCGTAAGGATAAACGAGAATCCTCTCAGCCCCAACTTTTCCGGCAACTTCTTTTATATCAGTAACTGCCTTCTCCACAGCCCTGTCGTCATCTCCCTTCTCAACTGAAGTGAAAACGACTAGAACCTCTTCCAGTCTTTTTCTCTTGTCTCCCCCAATACCCTCAACATCCTCTGCTACGGGGGTCTTTTTCTTTAGCTCGTACTCCATGAAATCAGCGTGAATGAGGAGAAGCTTCATGAACCTCGAATTTATAAAGGGGGTATTAAAGTTTTCTATCCCAAGTTTTTTGTTTTGATTTACTAGGTTAGCCTTTCTTGGTCTCCCTCAGTTCCTCTCCCATCGTTACTATGTCTCCCACCACGATTATCGCGGGTCCGTTAACATTATTTTTTTTCAGCAGATCAGAGACATCTGAAAGATTGCTGAAAATCGTTCTCTCACTCTCAAGCGTTCCGTTTTCAATCACGGCAACGGGAGTTTCAGGGTCTCTCCCCAACTTAATGAGCTCTTCTGAGATATCTCCTATTTTGTCTCTTCCCATAAGAATAACGATCGTCCCCTCAAGCAAAACCTCTGACCACTTCTTTACCTCTTCTCTCCCGGAAACCACGAGCAATGCCGTGGAGAAGTCCGGGTGAGTTAGAGGGACGCATGCATGTGTTGGAACACCACTCACAGAAGAAACCCCCGGAATAACCTCAAATTCTATGCCTTCGTCTTTGAGAAATCTCGCCTCAATACTTCCCCTCCCAAACACGAATGGGTCTCCACCTTTGAGCCTTACAACTTTCTTCCCTTGGAGGGCGAACTTTTTCATAAGCCTGTTAATTTCCTTTTGCTTCTTCCCACCACTCTCGCGGCTGTCTTTTCCAACATAAATTATATTTTTTCCCATTTCTTTTAAGAATGAGATTATTCTGTCTCCAACAAGTTTATCGTAAAGGATGACATCTGCTTGCTCTATTGCCCTTAGGGCTTTCAGAGTCAGGAGTTCAGGATCTCCCGGGCCTGCACCGACCAAATACACTTTACCTTTTTTCAAACTCATTTAATGCGGGATTGGAATTAATCAAATAAACCTTTTGGTAATCTAAAATAAAATTTTGATCGAAATTCAAAATAATTAAAAATTCCAAATTGCTGGTTTGATAAATTAAGTCAAAATAACTCTTCGAAAGACTTATATATTCTTAAAAAATAGCAGACTCCGTAAAAGGGGGGTGAATTGATTTGAGCGATGAAGAATTCCCATTGCTTAGCGAGCTAAAGAAGGGCCCATGGCCCAGTTTCGTCAAAGAGATCGAAAAGACAGCAGAGCACAAACCGGAGATAAAAGATCTGCTGAAGCAGCTGGAGAGGAGCTATGAAGACAAGATTACCTATTGGAAGCATGGAGGTATTGTTTCTGTAAGAGGTTATGGTGGTGGAGTTATTGGTAGATACTCCTTCCTAGCAAAAGAATGCCCGGGAATTGCAGAATTCCATACAATGCGTGTTAATCAGCCAGCAGGCTACTTCTACACCACTGAAGCCCTGAGGAAGATCTGTGACATATGGGAAGAGTATGGCAGCGGACTCACGAACATGCATGGCTCAACTGGAGACATAATCTTGCTTGGAACTATTACGAAGAACCTCCAGCCATGCTTCAATGCCCTTGCTAAGGCTGGATTCGATCTTGGTGGTTCAGGATCAGCTTTGAGAACTCCAAATGCCTGTGTTGGGCCAGCTAGATGCGAATTCGCATGCTATGACACCTTAGAGCTGTGCTACGACCTTACAATGACGTATCAGGATGAGCTGCATCGACCCATGTGGCCATACAAGTTCAAGTTCAAGATGTCTGGATGCCCGAATGATTGCGTTGCTGCGAGGGCAAGGTCTGACTTCGGGATAATCGGAACATGGAAAGATGAAATAAAGATTGATCAGGAGCAGGTTAAGAAGTACGCTGAAGAGGGAGTTGACATTCAGAAGCAGGTTGTGGAACACTGCCCAACAAAGTGCATTGAATATGATCCAGAAAAGAAGGAAATAAAGATTGACAATGAGAACTGTGTAAGATGCATGCATTGCATTAACGTTCTACCGAAAGCTCTCAGGCCTGGCGATGAAAAAGGAGCATGCATACTGCTCGGCGGTAAGGCTCCCATTCTCGAAGGCCCGGTTATGGGTTGGGTTATCGTGCCATTCATCCCAGCCGATGAGCTTGCCGATTTCGTCAAGGATCTGGCAGAGAAAGTCTGGGACTGGTGGGACGAGAATGGAAAATACAGAGAGAGAGTTGCAGAGCTTGTTGAGAGACTTGGCATGATGAACTTCCTTGAAGCAGTAGAACTTGAGCCCGATCCAAGGATGGTCAAGCATCCGAGAGAGAATCCGTTCTTCTTCTGGAGAGAGGAAGACCTGAAGCCAAGGACAGATCCATGGAAGATCTGGAGAGAAGCAGAAAAGGGGTTGTAGGAGGTGTTATAAATGGCAAGCGAGCCTGTTGAGGAAGAATATATTTCGGATATCGGACCGCCCTACTTTAGGGACATGCTCCCGCCCGTAATCAAAAACAACTATGGGAAGTGGAAGTATCATGAAGTTCTTAAACCAGGAGTCCTCGTACACGTGGCGGAGAGCGGAGATAAAGTTTACACCGTAAGAGCAGCCAATCCGAGACTTCTTAGCATCTATACTATTAGGGAGCTCTGCGATCTGGCAGACAAATATTGCGACGGATATATAAGATTCACAACAAGGAACAACATCGAATTTCTGCTGACAGATGAGAGCAAGATCGATGACCTCATTAAGGAGGTGGAGGAGCTTGGTTTCCCTATTGGAGGCACATGGGATGCCACAAAGGCGAAATACAGCCTCTCGAACATAGTCCACACCCAGGGTTGGATTCACTGCCACACCCCAGCTATTGATGCTTCTGGTGTTGTAAAATCGATCATGGATGCTCTGTTCGATCACTTCAGGAACATGGATTTGCCGGGATTGTGTAGAATCTCGCTGGCATGCTGCCTGAACATGTGCGGAGCTGTTCACGCATCCGACATTTCATTGGTAGGTGTCCACAGAACCCCGCCAGTTGTGGATGATGATGCTGTCAGAAGAACTTGCGAAATCCCGTCGACAGTTTCTGGCTGTCCAACTGGAGCTCTAAGGCCGGACATGAAGAACAAGACGATCAAGGTTGATGAGAGCAAGTGTATGTACTGTGGAAACTGCTACACGATGTGCCCAGGAATGCCTTGCTTTGATCCAGAGAACGGAGGAGTTGCGATACTTGTTGGAGGAAAGCTCTCGGATGCAAGAGCCCCATCCAGACTCTCCAAGGTAGTTGTACCTTGGCTGCCAAACAACCCGCCGAGATGGCCCGAAGTTGTTGACACGATAAAGACAATCCTCGAAACATGGGCTGCTGATGCAAAACCCCATGAGAGGATTGCAGAGTGGATAGACAGAATCGGCTGGGAGAAATTCTTCGAGAAGACAGGAATCGAGTTCAAGGTTCAGCTCATCGATGACTTCAGACTGCCGAGACACACCTTTAGAACAACAACCCAGTTCAAGTGGTAAGCAATTGGCACAATAGGGCGAAGCTAAAACAAATAAAATTTAAATAACCTACTCTTTTATTTTTAAAAGGGTGAATTAGAATGTCAGAATATTCTGAAGAGGATAAACAGAAGGTTCTGGAAAAACTTGCGCAAAAACCTTGGCAGACAAGAGATCTTGCGAAAGTACTTAAGATGAAAAAGAGAGACGTGGACAAAATTGTTAAGGAATTGATTAACGAAGGGAAGGCCGATTACTGGTCCTCTGGTTCAACAACTTACGTAACAACTCCAGAAAAAGTTCAGGAAATGGAAGCAAAGAGAGAGGATCTCAAATAATTATCTTATTTTTTATATTTTGTTTACATCTCAGGCTGATTGACGAATTTTAATTGATTTGAGCCATCCTGCTTTTTTTACTCGTTGAGAACTTGACGGTTTATGGAATAGTAAAAGTATGGCGGAAATAACAAAAAAGTTAAATATCCAGAAAATATCATCCACTTCAGTTTTTTGGAGGTGATGCGCATGGCAAACATAGTGGTAAACAAGGAAACGTGTGATGGATGCGGGGAATGCATCTCTGTATGCCCTGAGGGTGTGTACGACTTTGATGATGATGGAAAGTCCGAGCCAGTTAACATGGATGACTGCTCTGAGTGCTGCTCTTGTGTAGAAGTTTGCCCAACTGGCTCGATAACTGTTGACGCCTGCGAGTAAGCGGGCTTTTTATTTAATTTTAGAATTTTTTGCTTTTTTGTAAAAAAGTAAAACTAGAAACCTTGAGCAAATTTTAAAAGTTAAAAAGAGAATGCTAGCGAGTTAAAAATTGAAATAAAAACTCATCTGTATTTCTCTAGCAACTCTGGATAAACATGGCAGTCCCAGCAGTTAGGCTTTACGCCGGTGTAGTCGTGGCATTTATCGCAGAAGTTCGCTTTGCTTGTATGACATTCGAAGCATGTGTAGGTTGAGATGTTATACGCTGTGCCGTAGGTATCGCTGATGTAAGTCCTTATTCCCTGTCTGATCACATGATCCCTCCACTCTTTGAGCAAAACCATGTGGTTTTCTTCCATCCATTTTGCATCCTCAATGCAGTGGTCGCCTTTAGGCTTCTCCAGTTCTGGAACTGGTTTCCCGAGCTGTCCAGAGGCCACGCTGTAGAAATACGGGAAGAAGAAAAATCCGATGAATATCAGGAGTACTGCTACAAGCGGAGTTTTGCTCATATTTCCACCTCCAGATATTCACCAAGCGGATTGCCTCTGAGGTCTGTGTCCCTCTCTTTCTCCCCTTTCATGATCATCGCGTTTGCAACGAGCTCGGTGATGCCACCCATCTGCACAGGCAACCTCCAGAACTTGAGCAGCGTCGGGAAAGCAGCCCTATCGATAGCGCATGCAGCGGTAAGGTGGTTAACACCGTACTTCTCATGCACGTACTTTACTGCCATCGCCCTCGGCATGCCGCCACGCATTCTTAGCTCCATTAGCTCATCGGCAAGCAAACCTGCTCCACTTCCACAGCAATAGCTCTTCTCCCTTATAGCATGATCCGGCATGTCGTAGTAGTGGTTGCAAACCGATTTTATAACGAATCTTGGCTCCTCATAGAGTCCCATACCTCTGGCTATGTTGCATGAATCGTGATGGGTAACGACGAGGTGGTCGTTTCTGCTCTTGTCAATCTTAAGCTTCTTGTGCTTTAATACGTCTGCCAAGAACTCAAGAATGTGAACCATTTTTGTGCTTGAGGCATTCTCAAAGACAGTTCCCGTTATTGGATTCACCGGCTCCTCCAGAACCTTCAACGCATCCTCGTATGTTTCATCCGCATAGGTTGCCATGTATTGATGCTTAACCCTCCACATGTGACCGCATTCACCGCCCAAAATCCACTTGACTCCAAGCCTCTTTGCCTCCTTGTAGATCTTCTGGTTTATTTTCTTAGCAACCTCGAAAGAGTGGAAGAATCCGAAATTTCCTCCTTCAGCAGCGTAAGTGCTGAAAGTGTAATCCAAACCGAGTTCGTGGAAGACCATTATGTATCCAATGAATGTGAACCAGTGCGGCTGGGCGAAGTAGTCTCCTGAAGGAGTTACGAAAAGAATCTCGGCCCCCTTCTTGTTAACCGGAACCTCAACGTCTATGCCAGTAATCTCTTTTATGTCATCGACCGCATATCGGATGGAGTTAACAACACCCCCCGGGCTTAAGCCAAGGTGGTTTCCAGTTCGCACACAAGCTGCAGCTGAAATCAGAGAGAACCTCTGGCTAATGCCGATGGCGTTCAGGAGTTCTCTGGCAAGCATCGTGATTTCGGCAGTGTCTATACCGTATGGGCAGAAAACAGAGCACCTTCTGCACTCGGAGCATTGGTAGAAGTAGAGGTACCATTCTTTTATCACATCTTCAGTTAGCTCCCTTGCTCCGGCCCACTCACCGAAGAGCTTACCTGTTTTCGTGAAGTATCTTCGGTAGATTGTCCTGAGCAACTCTCCTCTTATGACCGGCATGTTCTTAGGATCTCCTGTTCCGATGTAATAGTGGCATTTGTCAGCGCAGGCACCACATCTAACGCAAATGTCCATGAAAACTTGGAATGAGCGGTACTTCTTCCTGAGCTCATCTATCTTATTTATGAGAATCTCCTTCCAATTCTCTGGGAGCTTCCAGTCTTCATCTAGTGGACTCCACTCCCTCGGGAAGGGGAGGTTTAGATATTCCTGATCACGAAGCGTTGCAGCATAGCTGTAGAATCCTTTTTTCATCTCAGTGCTCGGTTTAAGAATTTCCTTCCAGCTCGGAAATCTCTGAACAATCTCAATTTTCTCTTTCTCCTCAAATTTTTCTTCCTGCATCATCACACCTCCTCCTCAGGCTTAACCACGTATCCCATTTGCTCCAGCTCCTCCATGTCTTCTTTGAACTCTTCATAGAACTCGTCCCAATCAACACCCTTCACAGGATAGTTCCATGGGTTTATGTGTCTGACAGCTCTGTTGTTGTTCGGCATGTTTCTTGTTGGGCTGAAGAAGATCCCGGCTGAGTGCATGAGCTTGCTGAATGGGAAATATGCAAGCAAGACAGAGACGAACAGCAGATGGAGCATAAAGAGCCAGTGCAAGTCGGGGCTGGCTGGTGGGTGGAAAGACAGTAGTCCTTGGGCAAGCTCTTTAACTTGGGCGACATCAACAGAAATTACGTATCTCATCAGTAACCCAGTTATCACGACGCAGAGCAAGAGTATGAGTGCTACGTAGTCTGAAGGCAGAGACAGCGACCTTTCTCTTGGCATGAAAAGTCTTCTATAAAGCAGATACAGCAACGCAACGAGGAGTGTCAGGCCTGTAATCATTATGTGAACCACATGCAGCTGGAACCAAAGCCAGCCGATATGCACTTCCAAGAATCCATCGAGGTTCTGGATGATGTTCACGAAGTCTGGGACAGGCTCAAGGAAGAACCTGAAATGCCTTATAAGCACGATAAGCAGCGACCAGTGGAAGGTTAAGGCAAAAAGCCAGAGCCATTTCGTGCTTACAGCGGTTTGAGCTGGGAGTTCATATCTAACGTTTTTCCACAAGCTTCTGAAGAGGAACACTTCCATGAGCATTCTCACAGCGGTCTCCCAATTCGTATACGGACTGTCAAAGCGATCCATCCATGTTCTTCTTAACCATGGAAGGGATTTCTGCTGGCCGCATGTCGTTGGGATCTTGAATGGAACAACGCTTCTTGACCAGAAGAATATCCTGTAAATTACTCCCACAACGAAGATGAATCCTGCGATATAGGGAATCACTACTCCAACGATTGTACCCAAAACGCTCATTCTTCCTCCACCTCCCCGCAGACCATGTCACAAGATGCTTTTGCTATCTTATGCTCCTTCTCTGCATGCTCACAGCACTCATCCAAGTCTGTAAAGACTGCATCACACAGCTCGCACTTGTACTGCTTCTCAGCAGGAGCAGCCTCAACACATGCCATGTCACAAGATGCTTTTGCTATCTTATGCTCCTTCTCTGCATGCTCACAGCATTCGTCAAGACTCTTGAACACAGCATCACACAGCTCGCATCTGTATTCTTTGGCTTCCTCAACAACCTCTTCTTCGACCTCTTCGACAACTTCCTCCTCCTCGACCACTTCTTCTTCAATCTTCTCTCCTTCCAGCGTAACACCGATAGCAACTTTTGCGAGCACCGTGAATATGAGAATTCCAATGCCCCATACTCCGAGGGAGATCAGCGATTCAGGAATCGTCGGCCAGTATTCGACTACCGCTCCCCACTGGGATGGGATGTAACCCGGAACGATGAGCCCCATTCCTTTCTCCATCCACACTGAGATGAACACCATGCCACATGTGAATGCAAGGAACTTCGGCTCATTCCTTACCTTTGGAATTACCAGCATGATTGCAGCTATTATGCCTAAAATCAGAGAGGTCCACATCCATGGTACGAATCTTGCATAGACAAAGCTCCCTTCTTTAATGCCGAAGAGGATGTAGATGAAGTGCTCGAGATGATGCGGATGGGCTGAGTAGAAGACCGTGAAAAGTTCTGCACCGATCATGAACAGGTTAGCAACCATTGCAAAGGCGACCACATCCCCTATTTTCTTTATCGCATCATAGCCTGGGTCAAAGTTCGTGTATTTTCTCATTACGAGCAACGAGATTATTAGCAGAGAAGGTCCTGAAGCGAAAGCCCCTGCAAGGAATCTGGGTGCCATTAGTGCTGTGTTCCAGAATGGTCTACCAACCAAGCCACCGTACAGAAATGCGGTGACTGTATGGATGCTTATAGCCCAAGGAATCGCAACGAAGATGAGGATCTTGAGCCATGTCGAGTAGCCTTTGTTTTTCTCCCTGTAAGCCAGAACCGTCCATGCGATTACGATGTTCAGCAGAAGATAGCCGGAGAGAGATATGAAGTCATAGAGCATCACTGAGTTTGGCCTTGGATTTAAAACAACATTCAGTACTCTGTCGGGCCTGCCGAGATCAACCAGTATGAAAGTCATACACATTATGACTGCCGCAGCTCCAAGAAATTCTCCCATTGTGGTTACCTTTTTGAATTTCTTGTAGTCGTAGAGATAAGCTGGAAGCACCACGATAACTGCTGATGCTGCGACTCCAACCAAGAAGGTGAAGTTGCCGATGTAAAGCCCCCACGAAACTTCTTTGCTCATTCCTGTAACCGTTAAACCATTTTGGTACTGGTAGTAGTAAGAAGCTCCACCTGCAGCTATAATAATCACAAGTAAAGCTATCCATGACCAGTATAACTTTCCACCTCTTATTGCGTGTTCGATCATTTTTACCACCTCAGATCAGGTAATACAGCTTTGGCTCGGTGCCTAGTTCTGGCTTTCTCCTTATCGAGTAGTGCTCTCGCAGAATCTTAGAGATCTCGGATTCTAGGTTGTTAAGATCACCGAAAATGAATGAACCCTCTGAAGCCTCAACGCAGGCTGGCTGCAATCCCTTCTCAAGCCTCTCAACACAGAAAGTGCACTTCTCCACAACACCTTTGGTTCTTGTATGGTAGGTCGGATTGAGTTTTGGAATGAAAGGCCTTGGATCCCTCCAGTTAAAGCTTCTCATGCCGTATGGACATGCCGCCATGCAGTATCTACAGCCAATGCATCTGTGATAATCCATCGTAACTATCCCATCGTCCCTCTTCCATGTCGCTCCTGTTGGGCAGACCTTTGTGCACGGTGGATTTTCGCAATGATTGCATAGAACAGGAACTTCTAGGTTTTCAATTTCTTCAGGCAAGAAGTGGTTGAATTGGGAAGGGAAGGTGTGCTCGAAGTCAGCGGGCCAAATCCATTCGACTCTGTCCTTTGCAGTTGGGAAGATGGGTATGTTGTGAATCTCCTTACAAACATCGTAAACTCTTTTTCTCTTTGCTAGAGGGAGTTCGTTGAATTTCTTGAGGTCAATTACCATGCCCCAT
The DNA here is from genome assembly GCA_017656505.1 of Archaeoglobus sp. Taxonomy (GTDB): domain Archaea; phylum Halobacteriota; class Archaeoglobi; order Archaeoglobales; family Archaeoglobaceae; genus Archaeoglobus_A. The sequence continues at coordinate 71,632 of JACDNU010000007.1, forward strand.
CTGACCTTTTGCTGATCTATTGCTGGGGCAGCGAATGCTGCAAGAACCCTCTCCACTTGACTTGCGGTCAGTGTTATCGTTGCGATCGCTGATCCAGTCATTATCAAAAACCTACGTCTCGTTATCATATCCTATCGACCTCCACAAAAGGGGGGCTATATAGGTTGTTATTATTTAAATTAGTTTTTTTTATGTTGGAGTTTTCTGTTAAGCACATTGAAAACGCTTGCCCCATCTTATCTAATCCCCCCTTGATTTTTAATGCGCCCTTTGAAACAAATTATCTGGAATGGACTGCAATTATTTAGAATATTAAGTTTTTGGTTTATGGGTTTCTGTCAATCAACAAAAAAACATTGTGATTGCAGAATAAAAATTGGAAGCAAGGAGGATCTGGGTATTAAAAATGCAGAGATTCAAATAGATTTTAAGTTCAAGTGACTTCGATGCTGGGAAATTAAAGTCGGCGAAATTTTAAAATAGTGGATAAAAATTGAATAACTCAAATAAATATTTTTCGAAAGTAATATAAACTCAAAAACTGAGCATCTGTGAGTTATAGGAGGGGGCCAAAAACATGTTTGAGCTTAAAGAAGGAATTTTCGTTTTAGATGAGCTCAGAAACGTCAGCATTAAAATAGGGGAAGTAATCGAGGAAGAAGAGGTTGAGAAGGCAATAATGGGACCTACGCCGAAACCGAAGATAGCAGACCTCAGAGACTGGGATATGTTCTTGCTAAAGAGGTACAAGCCCTTCTACGCCCCATACTGCGATATGTGCTGCCTTTGTACGATGGGCAAGTGCGATCTTACAGGAAACAAGAGGGGGGCTTGTGGAATAGACTTGGCCGCTCAGACGGGCAGAATTGTCGCGATTGCTTGCGCAATCGGCGTGTCAGCTCATTGCGCCCATGCTAGGCACATGATGCATGACATCGAGCACATGAAGGGCGATTTGAGCGAGATACCCATCGATTTTGGGCCAGAGATTGACGTTGTTGCACCACTAACCGAGCTGATAACAGGTATAAGGCCAAAAACTCTAGCGGATTTCAAGAAAGTCCTTGATTATGCAGAAGAGCAGATCGTTCAGGTTGTTGACGCAGTGCACACCGGACAGGAAGGAAGCTATCTAGATTACGAATCAAAAGCCTTCCATCTCGGAATGATTGACTCTCTGTCAAAGGAAGTTGCAGATATACTCCAGATCTGCGCCTTTGGATTCCCGAAGGGAGAGGACAATCAGCCATTCATCGATGTCGGAATGGGAACAATAGACATGAACAAGGCTGTTGTGCTCGTTATAGGCCATAACGCTCCTCCGGCAATGAACATCGCAGACTATCTTGAGGCCAACGGCTTAACAGATGAGGTTGACATAGCGGGAATCTGCTGCACCGCCAACGACATTGGAAGATACTACGAGAAGGCGAAGATCGCCGCTGCGTTGAGCAGACAGTTGAAAGTTATAAGAGCTGGGTTGGCTGATGTTATCGTTATTGACGAACAGTGCATAAGGGCAGATATTCTCTACCATGCAGGCAAACTTGGAATTCCGGTGATATGCACAAACGACAAGGCGATGCATGGGCTGAGGGATATGACCAAGGAAGATCCAAAGGATATCATAAAGTACATACTCGATGGTGCACCAGGTGTTGCAATCTTGGATCCACTGAAGGTCGGAGAAGTTGCTACTACAATCGCTTTAGAAAGAAGAAAGAAGAGAGAAGGAGAGATAAAGCCCATTCTGAGTGAAAAAGAATTCATGGAGTATGCAAAGACCTGTACACAGTGCGGAAACTGTACCTTCGCGTGTCCACAAGGGATAAGGATTGGCGAGGCAATGGAGGCTGCTGAGAACGGAGACAGATCTTTGCTTGAGAAGAGATGGGATATATGCATCGCTTGCGGAAGATGTGAACAGGTATGCCCGAAGAACATACCGATCATAGACATGCTCAACTTCGCAGCTTGGGAGAGAATAAAGAACGAGAAAGGCAAGATTAGAAGAGCAAGAGGGCCCGTAAGAGACACTGAGATAAGAGAAGTCGGTGCTCCCATCGTTCTGGGTACGATACCTGGTATTATTGCCCCAATTGGATGTGGAAACTATCCAAATGGAACTGAAGAAGTCTACACGATCGTTCGAGAATTCGCCTCGAGGAACTACATCGTAACGCTAACGGGCTGCATGGCATTTGATGCAGCTTTGTACAAGAACGAAGAAGGACAGGGTGTCTTCGAAGAGTTCCATGACAGGTTCGATGCAGGGGGAGTTATAAACATCGGAAGCTGTGTCTCCAACGCTCACATCCATGGGGCTGCGATAAAGGTCGCAAGGATTTTCGCGATGAGGAACATAAGGGCGAACTACGAGGAGATAGCAGATTACATCCTCAACAGAGTCGGTGCTTGTGGTGTTGCATGGGGTGCAATGAGCCAGAAGGCTGCAAGCATTGCTACTGGATTCAACAGGCTTGGTGTGCCAGCAGTTGTAGGGCCACACGGAAGTAAATATAGGAGGGCTTTCCTCGGACAGCCGTATAGAGACGAGGACTGGATCATGTACGACATAAGGAGAGGAGAGGAAGTAAGAGTTGAGCCTGCACCGCAAGACTTGCTTGTGGCTGCAGAAACGCTTGAAGAGGCTTTGCCGTTGATGGCGAAACTCTGCATAAGGCCTGCCGATACAGATAGAGGAAGATCGATAAAGCTAACTCATTACATCGATCTCAGCCTCAAGTACCTAGGAAAGCTGCCGGAAGACTGGCATCTGTTCGTCAGAACGGAATCAGATCTGCCACTGGCGAAGAAAGAAGAGCTGCTTAAGGTCCTCGAAGATGAGCACGGATGGAAGATCGACTGGAAGAAGAAGAAAATCCTTGAAGGACCGATGAGGGGCTACGATGCAGGATTTAACCCAACGAACGTCAAGCGAATATTCGAACAAGGCCCATTGCCCTTAGGAGGGGAGTAAAATGGTAGAGGCAAAACCGTTTGATACTGCAAACATTCCCGGTCCAAAGATGGCGATGATAGCTAAGCCAAAATCAGTTGCATCCATGATAAAGAGGGCAAAGAGGCCGCTTTTGATTGTCGGGCCAGACCTAACCGAGGAAATGTTCAAGAGAGTTCTCGAATTTGCTAAAAAAGATGTGCAAGTCGTGGCAACGGGAAGCACGATAAAGAAGTTCATTGAGGCTGGTGTGGCTGACAGCGTGAAATATGCGGTGCTACATGAGCTTACAAGCTTTATTCTCGATCCTGAATGGCCAGGTTTGGATGGACAAGGCAACTACGACCTCGTACTTTTCTTGGGGACGATCTACTACCACGGTTCCCAGATGATGGCAGCAATAAAGAACTTCGCCCCTCATACTAGGGCGATTGCAATAGACAGATACTACCATCCGAATGCTTTCCAGAGCTTCCCCAGCTTGTGGAAAAAAGATGAAGAATACCTAGAGATGCTCGATGAAATTCTAGCAAATCTCTAGCTTATTTTTATTTTAAATTTTAAATTTTTAAAATTGTATCCTCAGAATTGTCATTAGTCTTTGTTCGATCCTATAATTCCTGATCTATAATTCCTAAATTCCTAGTTCTATTATTCGGCTATTCAATAACCTCAGCAAATGCGTACTTTCTCAAGACCTTCGATATTCTCACGGTTACTTCTTGATTAAGCTCAACATTCGGGACAAAAATTACATAGCCACTAATTCTGGCTATTCCATCCCCCTTTGAACCGATTGCCTCTATCTTTACGGTTCTCACGTCCCCCTCACTTACCGGGGGCTTGCTTCCGAATTCAAATCCATTCAATTCAATTCCCTCCAAATTTTAATTCCTGAATCTCTGACTGCTTGGTATTTAAACGTTTAGGTGCTTTAATCTCCAGATTCAAACAAAAGACTGAATTAAAAAAGTTGAAGAGATGGAGCTTGCTTAGAGATCAATAGCTTCCTTTACAGCCTCCTCCTTTTCTGCAAAATCCGCAAGCATCTGCAAAAAGATTATCGCTGCCGCAGGCGAGCCCCCTCCATGGATAGCTCCAACCAAATGCGAGCTCGTAGCCCAGAACTCTATGAACTTGATTATCTTCATCCTCTGCTCCGCGGTAAATTTCTCACTCCCCCTCAGATACTTTTCAACGAGTTTGCCAATTTCAGGATTCTTCAGATCGAATTCGGATGGAGCTGTAACAGGAATACCCCCAGCTATCTCCGCCAGATTCATCAGAACCCTGTTAAAGCCATCAACTCCGATTACCTTGGCAGAATTTGAGATCAACGGATTCGGACACCAGCAACCTTTCGCATCGTATCCCTTTACTGCAGCCCCTATGGCTATCCCATAAGCAGCTTCGGCAACCCCAAC
>JACDNU010000008.1 GCA_017656505.1 Archaeoglobus sp.
TGGTTGCATAATTTGTATCTTCTTTATTTATTTTTTGTTATTTTGACACTACCTTAGAATTAACTTTGGATTTCTATAGAATTAATGAAAGGAGTTTATTCAAGGATCTGATTGAGAAGCTCGATGAAGCTAAGAAAAATGCAAAGTATATTGGAAACTCCGCAAATCACTTCATTCCAAAAAATTTAAGGCCTAACTGGATTGAAATAATTGAATCACTAAAGGCTGAGATTGAGAACCTGCAGCGGGCATCCGGAAAACAAAACCAAAACCTGCATTAGAAGTAGAAGTCTGTTCATGCTCTTTCTCCTCACCAAAAGTACATCATGAAGGTATCCATAATTTCTTTTGGTGATCGATAAGAATAAGGGAACATACAGATTGAGAACTGGAAGGATAAGAATCATTTTTGATTTCGATAAAAATGAAAACGTTGTTTTCGTTAAACGGGTCAATTACAGAGGAAGAGCTTACAAAGATCTGTAAAATTGCTGTAAATCCAGGGTTATAGATCACCCTGACTTCTGATTTTTTAGATACTATTGAAATCGACAGAATTTAGAAGGAATAATTCACTATTGATGCGGAGCAGGAAAACAAGATTCTAATCACAGATGACAAAGATTTTGGAGAACTTATATACAGGTTTGGAAAGCCGTTTATTGGTGTATTGCTGATGGGAACATCGTTTACAGATCTTGAAAATTTAGCCTCCTAAAACAATTTTTAGAAGTTATCAATCGAAAAATAAGTTTGTGTAATAAGGGATGAGACGGTGAGGGTTAGAAGAATACTATAACTGTTAACTTGATTTATTCTAAAGGTTTTTATTTTTTTATTAATCTCAGAGAAAACTAAGGTAAAAGCAAGGACAAAGGCAAAGGAAGAGAAGTCTACAGGAAAAGGATAAAGATCTGATGGCGCTCATCTTTTCTTGCTTTTGAAATTGAAATGCTTGAATTTGATGGCTATTTAATCCGAGCACGATTTTAGCGAGAAAAACCTCATTAAGTTAAAAATAAAAAAATTTTTAAAAAGAATTTTTCTCCGGGTGTTGAGGTGAGGGTATGAGGGCTTTGAAGCTTGTGTCGGTTCTTATATTAATTTTAGTGGTCGTATTAGCGGGTTGCTCCCAATCGCAAGCTCCAGCCAGGCCAACTGCTCAGCCAACTGCCAAACCAACTACTCCACCAACTACCAAGCCAACTTCCACTCCCTCATCCGGCACATCACCTTCCGCCATAAATGTGCCCGTTTATGGCAACTCGAAGATGTATAGCGCACCAACCTTTTACTACCAAATACTTGGAATCCCCACAGAAGGCGTTAGTGTTGAAGTTTACTATGTCGAAAATGCAAAGGTAAAGGACATTCTGAACTGGTATAAGGAAAAGCTGTCCGATTACGAGATAGTTCAGGATATGGCAGTTGCAACAGTAAGCACACCGCAAGGCAGTGCGGAATGGGGTGGAATACTCTTCAAGAAAGGCGATGAGGCTGTTGGAATATGGGCGATAAGCGGAACGGCTGTTGAGGGAGGAAAAGGTACAGTATATTACATCGTAAAAGGCCCGGTAGACAAGCTAGCAGGGTCGGCCGAGTATGAGGCAGAGCAGCTACCCTCATCCGATCAGGCGTCTGGAGAAGAGCCAATCAAGAGGTATCCCGGAGCTGTGATGATAAATTACTACAAGGACACCTCAAATCCGCTTAAGCTGAGCATCGGTATCGATTACGGAACAAAGGATGATGCTGCAAAGGTGGCGGAGTGGTATAAGCAGGAGTTGCAGGCTAATGGATGGGCACTCGAGGAGGAATCGGCAGATGACACGGCTTACAGCCTAACCTTCGGTAAAGATAGCGAGTACTTGGATATTGTCATCATAAAGTCCACAGAAACCACTGCATACACCGAGATTGACCTGAGCTACACGAAAAAAGGATTACCATCCCAAGACATTGTGTCCGGAGAAGAGCCAATTAAGAGATATCCCGGAGCTGTGATGATTGAGCACAGCATCACAACCTATGGTGGTGCAAAGATGATAGCAATAAGCTATGGTACGAACGATGACGCAAAGAATGTTTTCAGCTGGTATGAGGGCGAGCTTAAAAGCAGTGGATGGCAGGTAATGAGCGGCTCGTCAGGTGGAGAATTCACGATCTACGCTAGCAAAGGAGGCGCTGTGATTGAGTTGGAAATCAGCAAAAATGCGTATACCGAGATACACCTCGCATACACAGCACAATGATTCTTATTTTTTAAATTTTTAAGATTAATTAAAAAAATTTGATTATGAATGCTTTTGTAAGCTGGAATGGAAAAAGAAAGAAATCTATTCATTAAACAAAAATGGAATTTCGCGGATTTGAGTAATCTGAAATTTCACAGGAAGTTTTATATATACTTATAAATCTCCGTTATCGAAAAACTCAGGTGAAAAAAATGGTTTCGAATTTGAGAAAGATCTCGTACGTATTGGTGGGCCTGCTTATACTCTGCTCACCACTTGTGGCGGCTGAGCAGGCTGTGCATTTCAGCAAGTTGACAGAGTTTTTACCAAATCCACCTTCTGGGTGGGATGCGAATGAGCCTACTGGTGCAACCCTTTCGACCCCGGAAGGCTCGTGGAGCATGGTTACAAGGGACTACTCCAAAGGCGATAGCGAAGCGAGCGTTACGATTTTCGATTCTGCAAATCTGGAGACTGTGCCCTACTGGACTACATGGAACACATTTTACTCATACGAGTCAACCGAAGGGTATGCGAAATCGGTAAATGTGGGCGGATATCCCGCATGGGAGGCCTATGACAAGAGCTCTGGTGAATACACATTGTTCATAGGAATAAACAAAAGATTTGGTGTTGTGGTAACCACGAACACGAACAAAGATACCCTCTATGCGTTTGCGAACTCCATCGATCTCAAGGGGATCGGAGCTCTTGGTGGTGAGTCCTCGCAGCCATCCCAGCCATCCCAGCCATCACAACCCTCTCAGCCCTCGCAACAAACTCCAACACCACAGCCAACTCAAACACCCAAACCAGCCGAGACGCCAAAGCCAGCAGAAAAGAAATCTCCAGGCTTTGAGTTAGTTGCTGCAGTTCTGGGCTTGTCTGCGGCTTTCGTACTGTGGAGAAGGAAATAGTTAAAAGGGAATAGTTAACTTGATTAATTTTTAATTATTTATTTCAGTTTTTAATTTATTTTTTAATTTATTTTTAAGTTACTTTCAGGTGTTTATACTTGAATGGCAAGCTTACATTCTCTCCAGCGGTTTGATTCCTAACACTTCTAATCCGTTTCTCAAAACGATTCTCGTCGCATCCACTATCGCAAGCCTGTGCATTCTTATCTCCTTATCTTCCTTCAAAACCGGGCTCAGTCTGTAGAAATCGTTAAACTTCATTGCAACATCGAGGACGTAGTCGGCGAATACATTCGGCCTTAGCTCTTTGAGAACCCTTTCAATAACATGGGTGAACTTTGAGAGCAGAATTATAAGCTCCCTTTCAACGGGACTGCAGAGCTCTCCCACGATCTCCAAATCCGGCATTCCATTTTCCACCGTCTTTCTCAGAATACTGCAGGCCCTTGCATGGGAATATTGAATGTAGCTTGCTGTCTGTCTCTCGAAATCCAGAGCTTTTTTCCAGTCAAACGTCATCGGTTTCTCGGGAGCGAGCTTTACAAAATCAAAGCGAAGAGCTCCGATTGCAACACTCTCTGCAATCTCCCTCTTCTCATTCTCGGACATCTCTCTGTCTTTTATTATGGCATAAGCTTCCTCGTAAACTCTCTCAATGAGTTCATCCGCCGAAATGAACTTTCCTTTCCTCGTGCTCATCGAACCTTCCGGTAAAGAAACGAATTCGAAGAAAACTATCTCCGGTGGTTTCAGATTCAAAATTTCAAGTATATCACTTAGCTGTTTCCCGAAGAACTTGTGATCGGAGCCGAGGATGTTTATGAACCTCTCAAAATTCTCATTTTTCCAGACATGGTATGCAAGATCCCTCGTTATGTAAAGGCTAGTCCCATTCTCTCTCCTCACCACAACATCCTTCTCAAAACCCTTAGATTTAAGATCAACATACCATGCTCCATCCTTCTTAAGCAATCCCAGCTCCTCGATCTTTTTCAGCACTCTATCAACGTAACCGTTCCTTATGAACTCCGACTCCCAGACTACCTCATCATGCTGAATGTTGAGCCTTTCAAGCGTTTGCTTTATTCCCTCGTAAGCTTTCTCAACCACCTTTCTGAATTCCTTAGAGACTTCCTCGTTTCCGAGTTCGTATTCAAGCATTATCTCTTCGACTTCCCTTTCGATTTTCTCCTTCTCTTCCTCGTTTTCTTCCATGATTTTGTTAATCGCTATGTAGGCATCTGCAACAGCATGATCGGGCTTTTTGTTATCCAATTTATCATCCAATCCGAACCTTCTCACACCCAAAATTGCTAAAGCTACCTGCCTGCCCATATCGTTCATGTAGTAATGCGTTTTAACGTTTAAACCAGCCTTTCTGAAAATCCTTGTCAAGGTGTCTCCTATCACTGAATTCCTTATGTGTCCTATGTGCAACGGCCCGTCGGGATTTGCAGAGGTGTGTTCGATCAAAACTTTCTGCTGTTCAGTCATGCTTCCGTAGTCTTCGTCTTCATCGAGAATTGTATTAACTACATCTTCCAAAAACTCGTAGCTCGCGTTGAAGTTGATGTATCCGTTTGCAACCTCGACACTCCCTATGTAATCTGAGAGCTCTGGAGTGATGGCGTTTGCAATATCGGCTGCGATCTCATCAGGCTTTCTCTTCTGCTCCTTCGCAAGTTTGAAGGCGACGGTGCAAGAAAGATCCGCATGCTCGCTCTCCCTCAAAAATCTTTCTACATCGAAGCCAAGATGATCTGATAGCTCTTTTGCGATCTCCTTTCTGAAAATTCTGAACATTACATCACCAGTTGTTTGGTTTAAAGCGGAGTATGGCTGCTATCCCTCCAAAGGCGTTCATCAGCATCGCTCCCTCTTCAGAGTCTGTTGAGATGAATTCAACCTTTGAACCCATCGATTCGGCAAGCTCGCTCAACTCGAGCACAACATCGCTCCGTTCGACTTCTTCCATCTCAACACCATCTTTCTCGCATTTCGGCGGGTTCTCGATTCCTTCTTTGACAGTAACGATCTTCTCCTCTCCGCAAACTGGGCATCGATAGCGAACCCTTTCGTACCTTAAATCCTCGCTGAGCAAAAGTGTCTCAACCGCTCCAACTTCCAAAGCATTTCTGACCTCTTCCTCGCCGTAGGCAGCTAGGCCATCTTTCGCAACCTCTTGCAAAAATCTGCCTATCAACCTTTTTTCTCTGATGAGATCAAGCTCCTGCAAGGCATCCTGGGCTTTCTCAACCAGCTCGAAAAGACCACTTTCATCCGTGTAGCTTACATCGAAAAGCCCTATTACCCTTCTCTGCAGCTCGTGATGCAAATACTCCCCGCTGTAGAACTCCTCCTTCGTCGGACTCGGGCCACCTATAAGCACACCAACCAAATCCTTGAGATGGGGCAGCAGAGCTTCGCCTGCCTTATCGGCAACCTTCTTGTAGAATTCGTGAATTGCGATCTCCCTCAACCTCTCGAATCTGACGCTGCTCTGCCCTCCTTGGCGGTGTTTGCCGGGAACCATTGAAGATGTGTAGCTCAGAACCTCGATCCTTTTGCCCTTTAGAACTCCGACCGTTGCCTCCCTTCTGTCGATAACTATCAGTCCATAGATCTTCTTTTCTCTCAGCATATCTTTTAGCGGCTCCAGATAGAAACTCGAATCGCAGTGATATTTGTAAAGCGGTACGGGCTCGGGAGGCTCTATGATTTCGGTTATCTGCTTTTGTTTGCCACCACCAAGATCGATGTTTCCACTCAGGATAACCATCCCGTGCTTCGGCGGTTTCTTGTAATACTTCAGTCTTTGGAGAATAGCTTCTAAGCCAGCGATAACACTCGTTCTCGTCTGCTTAGATTTTATGTTCGAAGCCTGACTTAGCTCACTCCTTAACTGGTTTGCAACATCGGCTATGTTCTTGTCGGGGGGAATGTAGAGGGTTATAAGCTCCGTTCCCCGCCCCTTAAGTTTTTCGAGATCCTCAAGTTTCCTTTTAAACTCATAGGTAAGCTTTGTCCCCATGGTATCACTCTATCAATTTTTTCTAAGATTTCTAAGATTTCTGAGATTTTGCCAAGCTCTTATCGCTCTCAGCAAATCTATTTTTCTGAATTCAGGCCAGTAAACGTCGCAAAAATATGCGGTCCCCTTGGCTGACTGCCAGGGGAGAAAATTGGAGAGCCTTTGCTCTCCTCCTGTCCTTATAACCAAATCCACCGATGCCTTACCATCGGTGTAGAGGAATTTTCCAACGAGATCGGGTGTGATATCGTTCAAATCAACTTTTCCTTCCCTAACGAGGGTTAAAATCTTTCTAACGGCGTCTATTATCTCCTGTCTCCCGCCGTAGGCGAGGGCTATGTTAAGGAAGAAGTTATCGTAGGCAGAAGTTCTCTCCTCAACCTCCTTCACAGCCTCGAGAACGTAGTCGGGGAGATACTCTTTCTTTCCTATAATTTTCACTCTCACCTCACTTTCGTGGATTCTTTTGTCTGAGGAGAGTCTGAATAATTCCTTCCTGATGAGATTGAATATGTTGCGCTTCTCCTCCTCGCTCCTCTTGAAGTTTTCAGTGGAGAAGGCATAGACAGTAACGTTCTTTATCTTGAGATCCCAGCACCAGTTCAAAACTTCTTCAGCCTTTCTCGAGCCGAAATAATGGCCGAGCCTCGTCGGCAAGCCTCTGCTTCTCGCATATCTCCGATTTCCATCCATTATGATGGCTACATGCTCCGGCATACCCCTTTTGAGGACTTCCGCAGCGAGTCTTCTTTCGTACAGGCTGTAGATCAATCCTAGTCTCATTTTACCTCCTTATTTCTTATGTCTTCTGTCTCTATTCTTCTATTCTCTTTCTCCCTTTCTCCTTTTCTCCCCTCGTTTATCTCTTATTATTTATTGCTTATTTTCCTTTGTTTCAACTATTCCAACTTCTACTATTATTCGCTACTTCTCTTCCAAATATTCATTCAAAATCCTCGTCACGAGTTCCGAATATTCCGGTTTGAGGAAGTATCTGTTCTTTGAGCCGAGTTCCATCTTAATAATCCCAAGTCTGGCGCTCATTAAGCCAATCATCGCTGAAACACCTCTGGTTTTGATATCAACACCCTTTGCTTGAAGTTTTTTGTAAATCTCATCGGTTGTGTACTTCCTTCCGCTAAGCATGAGCTTGAGCATCTCCGCTCTAACACCCTTTCTATCCCTTTCAAGGTATTTCCTCAGTCTTGTTTCAATTTCTTTTTCTTTTTCCCTTTCTTTCGCTTCCATGTTTTCAATACCCTTTTTGTCACCTTAGAGGGGTTCTACCTCAACAATTATGCGCTTGTAGGTAGGATATCTCTCGATTATGCTCAGTCTGAGCGACTCATCTTTGAATCTGTTTCTCCACCTTTTTACCGCTTCGATGCTCGTCTCAATCGATAAGCTTTCGTTTTTGCTGTTTTCAACGAGGCGATAATGCTCACCTACCATATTCAGAAACTCAATCGCTTTTTGAATTTTTTCTCTCTCGCCCTCAATCAGCCCGCACATTATCGTTCCATCCTCCGTAATCAAGTAAAATTCAGGATGGTTGTAGGCCATTCTCAGCAATCTCTTGCGGAGCTGGACGGAGTCCTTGAATCGGGCTGTGCAGTAATGGAATTTTCTCGTTAGCGAGGCATATTTTTCGGCAATCTCCCTCCCCCCTTTAGCCCCGTAAAAGTCGTCAACCTCGTAACCATGCCTTACGAGATTCTCATAATTCGTTTGAGAGAATTCCAGCTCGTTCAGGTTGAGAAAGCAGTCGAGCTCGTTTGCCAGTTCGGCAATTTTGGGCTGGAACTTCAAAGCCGGGATCTCAAATCCCGCTTCTAGCCCTAAGTCTTTAGAGAGTCTTATCGCGCTCGTAAACCTTTCCGGCTTTTCCAGATTAACTGGATGGAATCTGATCTCATCGAGGTATGGGGCAATCTTCTCTATCTTTTTTCCATCAGGAAGGCTCGTGTAAAGGTGAACGTGCAGATCATAATCTTTAAGCAGTTTAAGGTATTCAAGCACCCTCTCCGGCTTGAGTAAAGGTTCTCCTCCGGTTATGCTTGCTCCCTCTGCCTCCATCAGCTCGATTTCCTCGATAATGTCTTTTTCGCTCCTTACAGGCCTTTCATTCGCATACACAACATCTTTATTCTTCCTTTCCTCTGAAATCGGGCAGTAAAAGCATGAGTGGATGCACTCTCCAGTAACAAAGAGGACGAGCTTTCCACCTTCCCTGCACATCCTGCATCCTTCTGGCAAGTAAGTGTAGAAGCTTCCAGCTTCGTTGTCTTTCATTCCATTCCACTATCTTTGGCAACCTATTAAAAATTAACCAATCTCTCATCAGGTTTGAAAAATAGTTAATAATTATTCGAGAATTTGAGAATGTTAATTGAATTCACTAACTGGATACCTCTCTGGAGAAATTGAAAAACGGGTATACTATCTTCTATTGCTCAGCAAGCCTCTTTCTTAAAACCGGATTTCTTCTGGCAAGCTTTTCAAGAAAAGACTCGAAACTCTCATCTTCTGGCACGGCAACGTTTAAAAATACCCCTGTCCTTCCAGTCTCCCTCCTCTTCTCTAAAACTCTCTTCCTCTCTTCAATTATCTCCAGCCCGGTTTTCAGTATCTTTGCCAGTTCCACATCATCTATATCGATAATCGGAACCTCTTCATGCCCGTCTGCGGTAGGAAGAATTAGCATAAGCCTCTTGTCAACTCCAGCCACCCTCTCGTCGGCAAGCAAGCCGTTTAAGCCTAAAGCCCCCCCGAAGTTGTAAAACTCGATTTCTCTACTTTTGAAATTTACAAGGGGAAACGTAATGCTTGTGTTGTTTTCGAGTGCTATCTCCCCCTTTATTGCGTAGTTTGGGGTGGCTTGGACTATTTTTCTATGGATGACATTCAATCCATCTAAAGCCACTTCAATCAAGTAAGATGGAGTCCTCCTGGTTACAAAGATGTCAACATCACTTTGAGCCGTGGCATCTCCCCTTGCAACGCTTCCGTAAACCAGAGAAGGGATGGAGTAGTTTTTGAGTTTCTCCATTATTTCGATTGCTCTTCTTCTTTTCTCCCGGAGAATATTCCATCTCTCAGGAGTGTAAATGATCCTTTTTCTTTCTCCAAATGTTGCCGTTCTTTTTCGCATGGTATATACCTAACTAACAACTACGCAACTAACTTCATACTAGCCTTCTGCCAAACTCAAATCTAAGCTCGAATCGATCCATTCAAAAAACTCCTTCAGCCCATCGTCAACCCCAAAAGCGCATATGCATGGTACTTCATAGCTGTGTAATTCCTTAACAGTCCTTCTCACTTCCTTAAACTTCTCCGCCTTTGTTTTGAGAATCATTCCAACTTCCTTTGCCTCCTCGATTTTGCCTTCCCACCAGTACATCGAGTTTATCGGAAACATGTTAACGCATGCGACAAGTTTTCTTTCTAGAAGCTCTCTTGCGAGTTTTTTAGCCTCCTCCTCATCACTTGCCGTAACGTATATGAACATGTACATCTGAAACACCCCTTGAATTTCTTTAAAAGCGAGAGGTTAAAGAGGTTAAAAATGATTTCCCAAAACTGGATGCTGGGACTGGGAATTTTTCTCGTTTACTGGGTAGTTGTGACCATATTAAAATCTAAAAAGAAACTGGAAAAGTACAACATCACAGCCTATGGGCCCATCCTGCTTATAAGAACTGAGAAAGGGCTAAACTTTCTCGACAGAATTTCAAGGAACAAAGCCTTCTGGCGAAGGATTGCTGACTCAGGAGTTCCGGCTGTGTTTGCTGGCATGGCTTTCATGTTCATTCTGATCCTGATTATGGATTTTGTCCTCTTCACGAATCCTCCTCCCCCTTCAGAGCTTACGAATCCAAAAAATGCTTTACTCATACCAGGCCTGAATGACTGGATCCCGCTAGAATGGGGAATAATCGGTCTTCTTGTAACACTAGTCGTCCACGAATTCAGTCATGGTATCCTTTGCAGAGTTGAAGGGGTTAGAGTGAAATCGATGGGAGTTATTCTTGCTTTGGTGCCTATCGGAGGCTTTGCCGAGCCGGATGAGGAGGAACTGCTCGATAAGAATAAAACAAGAAGGATCCAACGGATAAGGATTTTCTCCGCAGGAGTTATAAGCAATTTCATCGTAGCCTTTTTTGCCTTCGCTCTCTTCTTTTACCTCATAAGTGCTCTATCACCAACGGTCACCGTTTTGGGAGTTTATCCCGATTCGCCAGCTTATGGAGTTGTAGAGGAGCTCTCGATTGTGAAGGAAATCAACGGAGTCAAAGTTGTTTATCCGGAGGACGTTGATAAAGCAATCAAATCGGATATACTTCGCATCACGGTTGAGAAGAATGGGGAAACAAAAACGGTTGAACTTGAAAATCTTGCCGGGCCACGAATTGTTGGATTAATAAAGGGATATCCGGCATTAGATGCAGGATTGAAGGAAGGTATGATCATATACTCAATCAATGGCATTAGAACCTACTCCATAAGCTCTTTCTTCAACGTTATGAAAAAGACGAAGCCTGGGGATGGGGTGGACGTTGTAGTCTTTTACCAGAACGAATTCAAGCATTACAGCTTTCAGCTTGGAAAGCATCCCTCTGGAAATACGGGCTTCATGGGTGTCTCAGTGGAAGATCAGATTTCCGGAATGAGAATCGCATATTCCAGCTTAATTCTGGACTGGCTCAGATCGATTCCATCCCAGCTGAGCTCCCCAAGGGGGTGGCTTACAATAATATCGATGCCCATAAATTTCAGAGGATTTGGGGAGGAAAGTTCTGCCTTCTTTATTCCTCAGGGATTTTGGAAGGACAAGGGCGAGACGATCTTCTACATCCTGAACATTCTTTACTGGGTGGGGTGGATCGACTTCTACGTTGGATTGTTCAATTGCTTGCCCGCCATTCCACTTGATGGGGGAAGAGTCCTACATGAGACCCTCTCATCAATTCTGACAAGGAGGTTTGGTGAAAGAGGAGAGGAGATGTCGTTGGCAGCCGGGAGATTTCTAGCATTCATCGTTTTCTCGTCTCTCTTGTTATCGATCTTAATTCCTAATCTTCAAGGATTGATCGGTGGTTAGTTGGTTGGGTTGATTAGAGTAAGAGAATGGAATAAAAGATAGAATAGAAGAAGATAGAAGAAGATAAAGGAGATAGAATAATTAAAATTGGAAAGTTTAGAGAAATTTGGTTTGGGTAAATTTGAAATATTTAAATTACTTCTTCGCTCCTTTCGTCTGTTTCTTCTGTTTTCCCTTCTTGGTTTGCTTACCCTCTTTACTTTGCTTACCTTTACTCTGTTTGCTCTGTTTACTCCGTTCACTTTGCTTGGACTTTCCCTCAGAAGCCTTCTTTCTCTGTCCCTTTTTGGGTTTCTTCTCAGCTTCCTTTTCACCCTCTGCCTTTTCTTTTGGACTTTCAACCTTTTCAGCGGATTCCCCGATTTCGGTCTCATGCTTTGTCTCTGTTTTCTCTCCCTCAATTTCCTCAGTTCCCTTGGTCTCGTCAGTCCTCTCTTCTAATTCTTTAGCCTCTTCAGCTTCCTTTTCTTTTTTCTTCTCTTCTACTTCAGCTCCTGGCCTCGGATATCTCTCCACGAACTCCACTTCTTTTATGTCCTCGAAGTGTCTGAAGATGTCGTCAAGAGCCCTGAATTTTCCGATAAGGAAGAACTGGTCAAAACTCGCTCCCCTGGGAACCTCGACTATCAGCTTTCCATTCTCAATCTTTGCCTCGACGTCTTTAGCTGTATGGAGGAGAAAGAGGGCCCTTATCTTTTCAATCTGATCTTCAATCTTCTCCTTTATTTCCACGTCGAAGATTATTTTCTTGCCCGCGTAAGGATGGTTGAAGTCCACGATTACCCTTCTACCGATTATCCTTTCTACAGTACCGTATCTATCGCCGACTTGGATTCTCTGGCCGGGATAAGGCTTCTCTTTGAGCTTTGTCACTGTGACAACATCTTTGTTATCGGGATCGTACTCGCCAAAAGCCTTCTCTGGCTCAACCTCGATCTTGCCTTTAAATCCTATCTCTTTTCCCTCTAGGCCCTCATCCAGTCCCTCAATAACATGCCTCTCTCCCACGACAACCACTATGTCCCCATATCTTGCTCTCTCGCTAAGGCCAGCCTCCTTTGCAACCTCCTCATCCGTTGAATCGATAATCGTGCCATCTTCCAGTCTTGCTGTATAGCTTATCTTGACGAAATCCCCTTTACTGACAATTTCTCCCTTTACAGCCATGGTAATCACCAGTTTTTTATACTGCCGATGATGGGTATAAAAAGGTTGGTATAAAAAATGGCAGCAAAGGTCGGTAACATGATCGAGATTGAGGCTAAATTCAGGCTTGAAAATGCTGAAGAAGTCGAAAGAAAGGTAGAAGAGTTTGCTGAGTTTGTGATCGACAAGATTGAGGAGGACATCTATTTCAGTTTTAGCTTTCGAGACTTCTCCAAAACCGATGAGGCGGTAAGGATTCGAAGGGATGTTGAAGGTGTCACCTTGGCTTACAAGGGCCCTAAGATCGATCGAGAAACGAAAGCGAGAGAAGAAATCAAGGTGAGAATTTTTTCTGAGGATTATGAAAATGCTAT
This sequence comes from Archaeoglobus sp., assembly GCA_017656505.1. Classification (GTDB taxonomy): domain Archaea; phylum Halobacteriota; class Archaeoglobi; order Archaeoglobales; family Archaeoglobaceae; genus Archaeoglobus_A. The sequence continues at coordinate 12,807 of JACDNU010000008.1, forward strand.
AGCTTTCCTTGAAAAGCTCGGCCTTAGAAAATTCGCAAAAGTGAAGAAGAGGAGGAAAATCTATCGGAAGGATAACGTTCTGATATGTCTCGACAGCTTGGAGGGTTTGGGAGATTTCATCGAGATTGAGGTTGAAAGTCCGAATTTAGATACTGCTAAAGAAGAGATATTCAGGCTCGCTAAAACACTCGGAGTATCGGAAAGCTTAGCAGACAGCATAAGAAAATCCTATCTTGAGCTGTTGGTGGAAAAGGGATTGGTAGGTTAGCGTAATTAGCGTTGGGGAAAAACCTTAGTACATCTCCCGAAGCTGGCAGTAAAAGTCATCAAAATTAAAAATCGCGAAGTATCCGGAGTTAGCATTTCCCGGGTTAACGACTAGCGGGTTCTCATGGGTTCCTCCATGATTCCCCTCACGAATCCCCCCGTGAATCCCCCTTGCTTCGTGAATATGCCCGCAGAAAACTGCATCGAAGCTGCTGAGAATCTCCCTTATTGCAACACATCCAGCGTTAACTTGACCATAGGTTCTATCTAGAATGCCAAAAGGCGGGCAGTGGGAAATGAGAATGTTCTTCTCTCCATAACTGAAATTTTTCGTAAAGCCCCTGATTTCATCCTCAGAATACTCGCATGGTGTGAAAAAGGGTGTGTAGTTGGAACCACCAATTCCATGCAATGTAAAACCCTTGAACTTTACACTCTTCCCATGGATCAGGTTTATTTCCGTCTCTTCAAAGAGGTCGAGCGTATCGGGAGGATCACAATTTCCATGGACGGCAATGCATTCAAAGCCAAAGTCTCTAAGAAGCTTATCGAATTCAAAGATGTCTTGAGATCTGAAATGCGTGATATCTCCGCATGCAAAGCAAAAAGACGATTCGTCGCTCGCAACGCTTAGAATTTTCTTCAATCTCTTAAATGAGGAATGAATGTCTGAGATTACAAGCACATTCATAGCGGTTAGCGATCAATCCAAAACAAAAACATCCCCATTATTTGGGGCGTATGCTTCTATTCCTATCTCCTCTCTTATCCAAGTTGCAAACTCTTCGGTGTTCTCACCGTGGACTGTGAAGGCTATTTCAGCCCCTTTATCGGCTGCGACCTCTACCACCCTTTTTAGCTGTGCATCATCTGCGTGGGCTGAGAAGTCGTACTGTTCAACGCCTATTCTAAGCTTTACAACCCTGTGGCCGAGGTTTATCATCCCCCTGCTTAAAGCCATCTCTCCATTCGTTCCATCAACCTGATAGCCGGTTAGAATTATCTTCGATTTCTCGTCGTTATAAAGCCTTGAGATGTAGAACAGAGCTGGCCCTCCATTCAGCATGCCTGCAGTCGTTACTATGGCTGCTGGCTCCTCGAGAACCTTCTCTCTCTTACCTCTTTCAACTATCCTTGCCCTCTTAACAGCCTTCCTGAGCTTTTTAGCGTTTCTGACGTATCTAGGATATCTTTCGAGAATTCTACCCACTTCTTTTCCCATCCCATCGAGATATGGGGTTATTCCGAATCTGTTCAGGATCATTAGCACTTCCTGAGTTCTTCCGACTGCAAAAGCTGGAATTATTGCATGTCCACCCCTATCAAGTGTCTCGATAACAGATTCAGCAAATTTCTTTTCCAGTTCTTTTCTTTCAGGATGCTCAACGCCAAAATACGTGCTTTCCACGATCAGAATGTCCGTCTCGGGATAGTTCAGATCTGCTGGCTCCAAAAGCCTTGTGTCTTCGAGCTTTATGTCTCCCGTGTAAAGGATGTTGAAGTTCTTCGAGAGATGGATGCTTGCACTCCCCGGAATATGCCCTGCGTTGAGGAAAACAACCTCCCACCCATCAACTTCAAAGCTTTCGTTGTAGGGAACTTCGATCGTGTTGCTTTCGAACTGCATGAACTCCCGCTTTCCGTAAGGTGGGGATTCCATTATGTTCAACGAATCTTTTAGCAGGATGTGCGATAGATCCCTTGTTGGGGGGGTCATGTATACTGTTGGATCGTAATACATCAGATTCGGAGCCACGCCTACATGATCCAAGTGCCCATGGGATATTATAACCGACCTTGGAGAAACCCCATTTAGCGGATATTCAGGGGGATCTGAAGGTTTCATTCCGTAATCAAGAACGATAGAATCAACTACTACTGCGGATCTCCCTACTTCTCTGCAACCTCCGAGGAAATTTATTACTGTCACTCCTATAAGCTCAAATTTTGCTTAATAAATATATTTCGGTGTGCTTAATTATCATTGAAAACTGCAGATCGTGAAAGTTTTTATAGATGGGGTAGAGAGTTCTGCAATGGAGGTCTACGTTCTTCGCCTTGGCCATAGGCCCGAGAGAGACAAGCGCATTTCAACTCACGTCGCTCTTACAGCAAGAGCTTTGGGGGCGAAGGGCATCTATTTCAGCTGCTACGATGAAAGTGTTTTTCAGTCCGTCAGGGATGTTGTTGCTAGATGGGGTGGTGATTTTTTCATCGAAGAAGTTAGCTGGAGAAGTTTTTTAAAGGAATTTGATGGAATCAAGGTACACCTTACGATGTATGGGATTCCATTGCCCGAAAAAATTGATGAAATCAAGAAAGCAGAAAAGGTTATGGTTGTAGTTGGAGCTGAGAAGGTTCCGGCAGAAGTTTACGAGCTTTGTGACTACAATATATCAATCGGAAATCAACCCCACAGCGAAGTGGCTGCCTTGGCCATCTTCTTAGACAGGATTTTGGGGAAAACCTTTGATTTGAAATTCGAAGATGCAAAAATTGAAGTAATCCCTTCTGAAAAGGGAAAACTCGTCAGAGAACGCTGAAAAGTTGGCCCTGAATTTTTTGGACATACCGATTTTTCATTCCTTTTCTTTCCGAGTTTTTGGCAATAAGATTACAGCGTTGATCCTTTATACTTCCTCTCAATTAAACCCCATGGAGAAGTTGCTGGTTATAATTTCAAGCGGGAGGAAGGTGAAGGAAAAGGCCCTAATAGGGTTGATGTTCCCAACGAATAAGATGAAATACAAGTTGGCTGAGGATGTGGAGATTGTTTTCATAGGCCCCTCGAAGGACTTGCTTGTGGGTGATGAGGAGCACAGAAATACTGTCCTTTCCTCGATTGGAGAATACAACCCTTGGTTTGCAGGTATATGGCCGAAATGAAAAGGCATCCAGAAGAGAAGCTTGATTTTGTGCGAGTTGAATATGTGGGAGCATACACTCCATCGCTCTTCTGAATTTTTTTAAAATCAAATTTGCTTTACTAAAAATCAAAAGAAGTTAAATTTTTATACACCTTTTGCATAGGCCAGAGCATGAAAGCATGGCTATTTGCGTTAGTCGGACTCATGCTTTTAACGCTAGCTGGAGATGTTCTGGCCATCTCCTTCCATGAAAATGCTGGAAACTTCTCCGATTCTGGACCAAAAACGTCAGATCTTCTATTCGAGGTTGAACTCACAGGACTAATCGACGCCTCGCCTGTTGTTGACGATGACATTGTTTATGTAGAAAACTGGTACGGATGGGGTGATTGGAAACCTGGATTTTATGCATTAAATGCCCTAACTGGAGATGTAGTTTGGGTTAACAACCAGCTCAACGGTTCATCAACAGCTGCGATAACTTATGATAGGATTTTTGTAGGCTCATTAGACGGATACTTGAATTGCTTGAACAAAACGAATGGTGAGATAATCTGGAGAAAGAAAATCGAAAGCGACCCCCAGTGGTGGGGAGTTGCATCCTCTCCTTTGATTTACAACTCAACCGTTTACGTTGTCACGTTTTCAGATGGAACTCTGCACGCCTTCGATTTCGATGGGAACGAAAAGTGGAACTTCTCTACGGGTGAAGCTCCGCACTACACATCTCCAGCAGTTTATGAGGGCAAAATTTACTTTGTTGGTAAAAAAGGAAACGAGATGGGAGTTTACTGTCTGAACGAGAGCGGTGGATTGATATGGAGTTCTGAAGTGGAAGAAACCGACAGTAGCCCGTCAGTTGCCGACGGAATAGTCGCCATCCCAACGAAGACAAAGCTGGTTATCCTTAACGCAACCTATGGTAATGTATTGTGGGGCGCTCCGGTTGAAGGTACAATGTCTTCAGCTACGATAGCGAATGGAAAGATCTTTATTGGAACCGAAAATGGATATCTTTATTGCTTCGGCGAAGATGGCTCTTTTAAGTGGGCTTTTAAGGCAAATGGTAAAATCGATTCCTCTCCAGCATACGCTGATGGAGTTGTTTATTTCGCGACAAACGTTCAGAAAGGAACTATATACGCGTTAAACGCTTCAAACGGAGATTTGGTGTGGAGTTACTCTCTGAATCCACCATCCGGCCTTTACTACAACATCATGTCATCTCCTTACATTTACGATGGAAGACTTTACATCGGAGCAGATGATGGAAAGCTGAGGTGTTTTGCAAAGCAAATTCTATGGGAAGGAGAGGTTAGACTTTTCCCTGGCAATAGAACGCTAAACATTGTTGGAAAGCCTTCAATAGATAACTTCACCGCTTTGTCAGCCTTGGTTGAAGCTTCTGAAGGTAATTTCAATGTAAGCATATTAAACACCGAATGGGGGTTGTTTGTAAACAGCATTGCCGATATTCAGCCAGCTAACAATTACTACTGGTTTTATGTCGTAAACGGGGAGATGCCTTCTGTTGGAGCTGCAGACTACATGGTTGAAGAAAACGACACGGTTGAATTCTTTTTCGCCCCTTGGGGTGTGAGTCATGAGAAAGCGAGGTATAGGGTAATAATGCATGTCAATTTAACGAATGTGCTTTACAAAGTGAATGTAGGTTTAAAGCCTGGTGTGTTTACAATAGGAAATCACTCGATAGGAAATTTAACCGCATTGGGAGCCCTCCAAGCAGCAAGCAAGATTGCTGGTTTTGATTACACGGTTAACGATGCCTATTATGATTCTTTCGGCTTACTTGTCGACTCGATTGCGGGAATTCAAAATCAGGGATACAGCGGATGGATGTTCGCAGTAAACAACATTACACCCATGGTTTCGGCCGACAAGTATGATGTCAAAGATGGGGATGTGGTATGGTGGTATTACGCAACATCTATGAATGATACACCTAAAACGGCCCCCTATGTTATAGAGATCGTCGTTACCGCTCCAGATGCCTTTGTGAGCAACTTTAAAGTTACTAATGCTTCCAGGGGTGGAAATGCAACAGCCTACGTGAACGTTACTGCCGTAGCTTCTGGATGGTATGTAGTTGTGGTTAGCGGTCTGAACGCCGAAGGAGATTACATAGCTGGCACAGGAACCTTGAGACTTGAACAGTCTGAAAGTGTAGAAGTTCCCGTATTAATTCCAGTCCCCACCCAAGTGTCTACAGGAAGCTACAATCTCTACGCAGGGATTTACAAGCTCTCAGCTTATCCGAATTCTTTGATAGCCTACAAAGGTCCTGTAAGCTGTGAGGTTAACTGAGAAGGGAACTGAGAGGTGAAGTGACGTGCAGGCTAGACTTTCAGTCTTCATTTTATCCCTCACCCTTTTTTTCTTGATTTTGATTAGCTCAGCCGTAGCTTTGAATGTCAGTGTAACGCAAGAAGGTGACAGGCTTAAAATAATTTCAGACGAGCCCGCTTTCATGGCTATAAAAGTGAACTACGGGGTTCCGATTTTCGCTAACGGAACTAAGATTTATTTTAAGCCGGGAGTAAAGGGTAAGGTCCAGATCTTTGCAACCTCCGGAGGCCAAGAAGTTGTCGAAGAGGTGGAGTTTACACCGCCAACATCCACACCAAAGCAGATGCCAACGATCCACTACTGGTGGAGCGGGGCAGTAAGGCTACCCTTCGGTTACTTCATAAAAGAATCGGAGCAGGGGGACAAGTATAAAATCGAGTGGAGAACGGCCCTCGGAGCGTTGGAGGTGGCATCAAGGAAGGGGGGTTTCGATTACGTAATAAAAACCACCGATTGGGGACCCTTTGTTAAATGCATTGCGGGAAAATGTGAGAAGAGCGAGGGAGCCTTTTCAGGCTGGATGTACCAGGTTAACGGCGAAACTCCATCTGTAGGAGCACGTGAATATGCGGTTAAAGAGTACGATGAAGTCGTTTGGTTTTTCGCAAAGAACATGGACACGACTCCAGAGACCTCTTCAAAGGTCATCAGAATTTTCGTCTTCTATAACAACACGGTGGTTGAGGAAGGCCTGAATGAAACCGTAAACGAGACTCAAACTAACGTAACAAATCAGACTTTTAATCGGACATTTCCGCTCTCTTTCAACGATCCAAGGATTGTGAAGGCTTTGAGATACCTTAAAACTCTCCAGAAGGAGGACGGTGGTTTTGCGAATCCTGGGGAGGAACCGAGCACTTCTAAAACTTCTTGGGCGATAATGGCGATGGTTGCTGCAAAACAAAACCCCGAATGGTGGAAGAGGGGCAATTTTTCTGCTATGGATTATTTGGAGAAGGAGATCCCAGAGGAAGTCAACAAGATGGGAACGGCCGACTTTGCTAGAACTATTCTCGCTCTGTACGCTGCAGACAAAGATCCTCGAAGTTTTGCCGGAATTGACTTGGTGGAACTTCTAAAATCCAGGGTGAAGGAAAGTGGGCAGATAGGTGATTTCACCTATACCACCATCTGGGGGCTCATGGCCTTAAAAGTTAGCGGAGAAAACGTATCGAAAACTGTTGAATGGTTGATAGGCCAGCAGAACGCTGACGGAGGTTTTGGATGGGCTCCGGGACAGCCAAGCGACTACGATGATACTGCTGCCGCCATCCAGGCTTTGGTTGCCGCAAACATTAGCTGTGACAGCGAGGTCATCGAGAGGGCATTTGAATATCTCAAAACCGGTCAGAATGAAGATGGGGGTTTCAGGTACTTTGGAAACTCATCAAGCAATGCCGCCAGCGATTCCTGGATAATTCAAGCTATCGTTGCCTGCAACGGTAATCCGGAAAAGTGGAAGAAAGGAAACACCAGCGTTGTTGATCATTTGTTCTCCCTTCAGCGGTCAGACGGATCGTTTAATTATACAACCTACCAGAAATCAAACCCAGGCTACATGACAGCTTCGGCAATTATGGCGTTATTAGGAAAGCCATTCCCCATAAAGCCCACAGAATACATATCTCTGAATGAAAGCTTAGCTGAGAACGCTATTCCAACTCTTACACCGACCCCTACTCCGACTTCTACTCCGACTCCAATTCCAACAATCGCTACCGCTAAAACTCCAACCCCGAAGCCCGCTTCACCGACTTTAACACCCACTGCAAAACCAACAGCATCCTCCTCGATTACCCAAAATCCTCAAAATCCAGAAATACCGGGATTTGACCTGATGCTTGGATTCCTCAGCGTGGTTTTAGCGATAATCCTAAGGAGGAAGTTATGAGGAGTAGGACCTTTAGCTTGCTTTTACTTCTCCTTATTTTTTCTCTAACATTCGCCGGATGTTCGGAGAAAAGCGAGAAGGTGGAAGTTAACTCCAAGGTTGCCTCCCAGAAGGATATTAATTCCTCCGCTTTGAACAATCGGACTCCGAGTCAATCAAACTCCAATATAACTTTTCCAATCACAGTCACAGACGATTTCGGATTCAAGGTTGTGATTGAAAAGCAACCGGAAAGAATAGTTTCGCTCGCTCCAAGCAACACCGAGAACCTCTTCGCCTTGGGTCTTGGGGACAGGGTAGTTGGTGTTACAGACTACTGTAATTATCCTCCAGAAGCAGCGAAAAAGCCAAAGATTGGCGGGTTCACGACTATAAACATCGAAAAGATTCTGAAGCTAAATCCGGACTTGGTTGTAGCTTCTTATGGCAATGGCGAGCAGAACGTTGAGACAATGAAAAATCTTGGGCTTAGGGTTATCGCCTTCAACCCGAAATCGATCAGAGACATTGAGCGCGACATCCTGATCTTGGGGGAGATAACTGGGAAGCAAGACAAGGCGGAAGAGATTGTGGACTTCATGGAGAAAAAAGCAAATGAAAGTAGAAACGAGTTCAAGCGAAAGCCAAGGGTTATGCACATTTTATGGCACGATCCGATATGGGTTAGCGGATCGAATACCTTCATTGACGAATTAATTAAGATCGCAGGTGGGGAGAACGTCTTTTCTGACTTAAAAGGCTGGAAGATTGTGAGCAAGGAAGACATCATAAGCAGAAATCCTGATGTAATTCTCGTAAGTTCCGGCTCGGGAATGGGGGGGAAAGGTAAAAATTACATTTACGAATGGGTCATGCAGCTCGACATCGATGCCGTCAAAAAAGGACACGTTTACATTGTTGATGCAGATCTAATTTCTCGCCCCTCCTACAGGGTCGTTTACGCGTTGGAAAATATCTCGAAAATCCTTAAAGAAGTTGTGGGAAGCGAAAAATTGGTAATCGGGCAATCGAAATGATTGTTAATAAAATGATAAAAAATTAAATAATGAAGAATGTTTTAGGAATATGGATGAAAAAATTAAGGAAGTAATGCTTAGCGATTCCTTCAGAAAGTTCCTTGGGGCTGAGGTTGAGGAATTTAAGCCGGGCTACGCGAGAGTTAGGGCGATTGTTAAGAGGGAGTTTCTGAACTTTCATGGTGTTGCCCATGGGGCCTTTGTGATAGCCGTATCCGATTTCGCCTTCGCTATAGCGGGAAACGCAGACAATGTAAGGAGAATGGCCCTCAACATCAACATGGACTTCTACTCGACAGCAAAGGAGGGAGATATTTTGATAGGGGAGGCGGAGAAAGTTGCAGGGGGGAAGAGGGTAGGATTCTACGAGTTGAGGGTTAGCAGGGAGGGCGATAGTGGTGAGAGGGAAGTCATTGCCAAGGGAACTGCAGTTGTGTACGGGAGGGGGGAAAGCATAATCTAAGCGTAGCATACTCTTTTACTTCATTAAAGATCATTAGAGATTTTCTAAGCTGATAAAGGTTTTAAATCGGTTGAATAAACCGAATGATTTATATTTTAAAAACTCGGCATTAGCATCATGCGAGTTGGAGTTATAGGTGTTGGTTGCACGAAATTCGGAGTTCTTGAAAGGACGATCCAAGAGCTCGCTTTTGAAGCTGTTAGAGAGGCTGTTGAGGATGCAGGGATAAGCAAGAACGACATCGACATCAGTGTCGTCGGAACATCAAACACTAGGGGCTATGAACTGATGCCCGCTGTTCCAGTAAACGAGTACTGCGGCTTTGCGGGAAAAGGGCCGATTAGAGTCGAAGCTGCCTGCGCAACCGGAAGTGCTGCATTTTATACCGCTTATTCCAGCATAGTTTCCGGAATGGCTGACATAGCCATAGCAATAGGTGTTGAGAAGATGACTGAAGTCAACACGCCCACCTCCTTAGCTGTGGGTGGGAGGTCGGGGAGTTATCTTTGGGAGTTCCATCAGTACGGCACAACTTTTCCCGGCTACTATGCGATGCACGCTTCCGCCCACATGGCGGAGTTTGGTACAAAACCCGAGCAGCTTGCGATGGTGGCCGTTAAGAATCACAGGAATGCTGCCAAAAATCCTAAGGCTCATTTTCCGAAGGAGATTACGCTCGAAAAGGCTGTTTCATCAAGATATGTTGCTTACCCCCTCAAGCTCTTCGACTGCTGCCCCATAAGCGATGGGGCGAGTGCTGCCGTTTTAGCTTCGGAAGAAAAGATCAAGGAGCTTGGTAAAGAAGCGGTATGGGTTGAGGGAATCGGATTCTCCTCCGACACGGCTAACGTTGCAAAAAGAGGAAGTTACACAGGATTAAAAGCGACAGTTGAAGCATCGAGAATGGCTTATAAGATGGCTGGAATTGAGGATCCACTCAAAAGCTTTGATCTTGCCTGCCTACATGACTGCTTCACAATAGCAGAAATAATGGCGTATGAGGATCTGGGATTCTGCAAGAAAGGAGAAGGCGGAAAATTCGTCGAAGAGGGAAGGAGTGATTTTGGTGGAGATATTCCATGTAACACCTTCGGCGGGCTTAAAGCGAAAGGCCATCCTCTCGGTGCGACAGGCTTGGCGATGGTTTATGAGGCTGTAAAGCAACTCCGCGAGGAAGCCGGGGAGCTACAGGTTGAGCTGAAGAACTACAAGGCTTTAACGCATAACATAGGTGGAACTGGCCATTTCGGCTGGGTATTCGTTCTTGGGCTGTAGGGGGTGTAGAGATGTTTATCGAAGGAAGGGAGCTTGTTTTTAAGCATAACATTCCTGTCACAAAGGTTGAGAAATACTGGAAGGGGCTTGAGGAAGGAAAGATCTATGGAACGGTATGCAAGAGCTGTGGAGCGAAATACTCTCCACCGCAGGCTGACTGCAGCGAATGCTACTCCAGCGACATGGACTGGGTGGAGATAACCGGTGAGGGAGTTGTTGAGGCGATGATGGAACAGTATACTTTTCCAGCTGGTTTCGAATTTCTAAAGGAACCTTATGTTGTTGCTGTGGCGAGATTTGGAGATTTCAGAGTCGTCGGATGGGCGAGGGAAAAGGTTTGGGTTGGAGATAGAGTTGTTGCCGAAACTGATAAGGATGAAACCGGAGTCTGGAAGGTTTATTTCAAAAAAGTTTGATTTGCTGAGTTGAGGTGTTAGAATGAAAATGGACCCGGAAAAGGTTAAATTTGGGATAGAAGGGCCAAACTCACCTTGGAGTGCCATACAAGATATTGCAGTTTATTGTGACAAGGTTGGACTCGATTCATACTGGATGCCTGACCATCTCGTTGCAACTGGCGTTAAAAGATGGGATGCGATTGAAGCATGGGTTGCTTTGGGGGCTTTGGCGGTTCAGACCCAAAACATAATGCTAACCACCGGCGTGAGCGATACGTATCGTTACCATCCAGCCGTGATCGTTCAGAAAGCGAACAGCCTAGATGTGATAACTAACGGCAGGGCAATGCTTGGTTTGGGGATAGGCGAGGCGATGAACCTCGTACCCTTCGGCATAGATTACGATAAGCCAGTGGGAAGAACTATTGAGGCAGTTAAAATAATAAAGATGCTTCTCGAGCAGGACTTCATTGACTTCGAGGGGAAGTATTACAGGCTCAATCAGGCTTTTGTCCATCCGAAACCCGTTCAGCAACCCCACTATCCTATCTACATAGCTGGAAGCTCGCCTCGAACGATGAGGATGGTAGGCAGGTATGCTGATGGCTGGTTGCCGGCAAATCTTTCGGTTGAGAAATATGCTGAGGGAAAAGAGACCGTGATGAATGCTGCGAAGGAGGCTGGAAGAGATGTTAAGCTGGACATGGCTCACTTCATGTACGGTGTTATCGCCAAGGACAGGGATGAAGCCAGAGAGAAAGCAATGCTGCCGGCAAAATTACTTCTGCTTACGCGGCCCAGAATAATCGAAGCAATGGGCTTCGAGCCGCCAACGTATGACTTCGAGATGACGTTCAAACTTGTTTTCCCGAGAGATGCCAAAGCTTGGTTTGAAGCTGCCAAGAAGGTTCCGGATGAAGTTGTTGAAGCTTCGCCGATAGTCTATGGAACGGCAGAGGATTACATAGAGAGATTCGAGAAATACTACAAAGTCGGCTGCAGGCATTTTGTTATGAATTTCCAAGTTAGCTTTAAAGCTCTAAAAGACTGTGTTGATCTGTACATGGATGTTGTGAAGTATTTCAGGGAAACCTACGGTTGAGTTTTTCTTTTTTGTGCTTTTTTATACCTTTTATACCTTCTTAATTTCCTTAATTTCCGAAAGAAACTCTTCACTGCTCAGGATTTTGAAGGCAGGCATCCCCCTGAATTTTTTCGTTATAAATTCGTGAATTTCCTCTTTATGGGAGGCACAGCAATCATCGAGCAGAATAACTCTGAAGTCGCTACTTACCGCATCGAAAGCTGTTGCAAGGACACAAACATGGGTATTTATCCCTGCTAACGCTACCGTGTCTATTCCAAGCTCTCTTAATGTTATGTCTAGGTCAGTTCTGAAAAAGGCGCTGAACCTCCTCTTTTCAATTACGATGTCTCCTTTCTCCGGTTTGAGTTCTTCTATAACCTCAACTCCCTCCGTTCCCCTTACAGCATGTTTCGCCATAAAATTGAATATCCAGTCTGACTCGATGTAGCTGTCATTCGCATAGATAACGGGAATTCCGAGTTTTCTGCATTCCTCAATCGTTCTTCTGATGTTGGGTATTATCCTGCGATGGGTCTCTTTGAAAAAGGGCTTGTTCCCTTTAATCATATCGATAACAATGAGAGCTGGCCTCATGTTCAAACAAAACTACCAATCTAAAAAAAGAGTTATAGTTTTCTCTTATCTATAACTCTCTTAGCCTTTCCTTCAAACCTAGGGAGGGATTCAGGTTCGAGGACTTCAACATTCGGTCTTACGTTTAGATGGGTTCTTAAATGCTCCGCCACGCGTTTTTCAAGCTCTCCAACCTTTCCTTTGCCGAAGTATTCATTTTTTACGGCAGGATTTATCTCCACCTGGACCGTCATAGTGTCAACGCCCTTCTCGTCTCTCTCCAGCACAATCTGATAGTGTTCTGCAACTTCGGGCAGAAGCATCAGGGCATACTCAATCTGACTGGGGAAAACGTTAACCCCTCTAACAACGAACATGTCGTCGGATCTGCCCACTATTCTCTCGATCCTCGGGTGAGTTCTGCCACACGCACACTTTTCGCGGATTATTGCGGTGATATCTCCAGTTCTCCATCTAATCATCGGCATTCCTTCCTTCCCGAGAACCGTTACAACCAACTCTCCCTTCTCCCCTTCGCTAAGCTGCTCCCCGGTTTCGGGATTTATCGTCTCGATTATGTATATATCTCCCCAGAAGTGGATTCCCGCCTTCTCACTGCATTCGCAAACAACCGGCCCTCCTATCTCCGACGTGCCATAAACGTTTATAGCATCGATTCCAGTTTTATCCTCAATCCGCTTTCTCGTTTCCTCGCTCCACGGTTCAGCTCCAAAGAATCCCATTCTGAGCTTTGTATCCTCACGGATTGTCAGACCGAGTTTCTCAGCAAACTCTGAAACGTAGAGCATGTAAGATGGTGTGCAGGTGAAAACGGTCGATCCAAAATCTCGCATCAAATCGAGCTGTCTTTGGGTGTTTCCTGAAGAAATAGGCACAACAGTTGCCCCAATCTTTTCTGCCGCATAGTGGAATCCCAATCCACCTGTAAAAAGGCCGTACCCATATGCATTCTGTATGATATCGTCGCTTCTAACTCCTGCAGAATACAAGCCTCTTGCAAGGCTTTCCGTCCACAATTCCAAATCTGCCTGAGTGTAGCCGGTAACGGTAGGCTTTCCAGTCGTTCCGCTGGAGGCATGAAGCCTTACAATTTGCGAAAGCGGGACCGTGAAGAAGCCGAAGGGATAGTGGTCTCTTAGATCTTGTTTCTTTACAAAAGGTAGTTTTTGTATGTCGTCTAGGCTTTTAATCATCGATGGATCAATGTTCTCCTTTTTGTAGAGTTCTCTGTAGAAAGGGGAGTACTTGTACGCTACTTCCACCGTTTGCCTGAGTTTCTTCAGTTGATACTCTTCCAACTCCTTTTCAGGCATTTTTTCAATAAACGGGTTCCAGTACACTTTCCACCTCCTTCAACTTTAGGCCTATTACAAATTACAAAGTAAGATTATAAATAATTTATTGTTAATTTTGTAAAGTAAACGAAGTGAATTTCGAAACAATGGTAAAGAATAACTTAAACTTTAATCTTCAAAATCCTGCATCTGAACTCTACCTTTTCAGGCAGTGGATTTAATGTCTCCTCTACTTTTCTTAATCGCTCCTCATACGGTATTCTCGGAAAGAGCGCATTAGCCATCGCTGGAACGAGATAGAAGTCTTTCATGAACTCTCCAGTTACGTTGTAGTAAACGCTAAGCAGCTCCCCATCGAACTTCTCTGCAAATGCATCCAATTTCTCACTCGGGAAAACCTCCCTGTGCCTTAAGCCGTATCTTTCTACCACCTTCTCTTCGCCATCGTAGAAGCCGAGGAGGTATGAGGCAAGTACAACACCTTTTTCCTTCACAACCCTTATCGCTTCCTCGACTGCCTTCTCTGCATTTGGAATCAAGAAAAGAGAAGCGTTGAACAAGGCTGCATCGAAAACCTTGTCTTTAAAAGGTAGATTCTCAGCATCGGCAACCATGACATCGGGGATTTTTTGCTTGGCTATCCTAACCATTTCAGGCGAAACATCTACCGCGATAACCTTGAGCTGGGGTGCAACATCTTTTATTATTCCTGTTCCGCATCCTATGTCAATGTAGAACCCTTCATTACTGATCTCTCCGAATTTAAGCAACTCTCTTGCAAGAGATCTAAAAAAAGCGTGCTTGTCCTCGAACTCTGTATATCTTCCCGTACTTTCTCCGAAATTGTTCTTAATCAGCTTTTTCACGTTTATTTTCATTCTTTACTCCTCTCCCTTGTTTTTCTGCTACCCTCCAGCGATGGAGGGCATTATTACAACCACATCGCTGTTTTTCAGCTTAAAAGTTTTGAATTCGTCTTGCTTTATCAGCTTTCCGTTTACAGAAAAATTGTAGAAATACTTGTCTGAAAATTCTTCCCTTGCATTGAATCTCCTTGCGATCTCTTCCTTTAATTCTTCTATGGTTATTTCTTCGCTAATATCAAGATTTATTAGCTTTCCTACTTTTTCTGCCAGATCTGAGCTGAGTATTCTAATTATCATTTTATTGAGCAAGACTTATCCAAGCTTTCCAAGCTTACCAAGCTAGCTAGGCTTACCCTTTTCCCTTTCTCAATGCCTCAAGGTATCTCTCTAGTGTTGCTCTCTTTATCCTCTGATTGGCCACGCTAACGTCCACCCACTCGATTGCGTGGGTTGAGCAGAACTTCACGCACATCGGATCTCCACCGCAGAGATCGCACTTTATCGTCTTTCCTGTAACGGGATCTATCAACGCCCCTCCCAGCGGGCATGTTATAACGCAAGTCCTACATCCCATACACTTCGAGTAATCGATGACCTTTGCTCCGTTCTCATCAACATAGATGGCATTAACCGGGCATACAAGCACGCAAACAGGATCTTCGCACTGCATGCAGACAGCCGGAAGTTCAATTCCATTCAATGGATCTCTTATAACGGTAATCCTTGATCTTGCGGGATTCAGAACCTTTTCGTGGTAAAGGGAGCATACCATTTCGCAATCTCTGCAGCCGGTGCATTTATCGGGGTCGATTAGAAAGGTCTTCATCACTCCACCTCCGGGAAGTTGGGCTTTGGCTTTTCAATTCCAAGCTTCTTCAACGTCTCCTCCTTTGGAACACCATTTTCGTCCCATCCGTGTTGTGCGTAGTATTCCATCAGCATCTTTTCATACTTATCGCGGTCAAGCTTTCTGCCCTTCATGAAAGGCAATCCACGCTTATTAGGCTCCTTGAAGAACCTTTCCGGCGGGTAGTCGTGCTCCTTCCCCAGTCCGTTAATTATATTGAACAACCTCTCCATCGTGTAGTTCCTTTCTCCAATCTGAATCAGCTCCTCCTTCGTGAAGTCTAGGCCGGTAGCGTACTTCAGCAGTGGAACGTATTCGTCATACTGCGGGCAGTGCGGGCAGTTGAAGGTTGACTGGAACTTGCAAACGCCTAAAGAGTCTACTATGTTGAAGTAAAGCTCGAACCACCAGACAAGAATTCCCTTTGTCTCATAAGCTGTGAAATCGCTCTTGATCTTGTAGCCGATAAGCTTCTCCAGAAACTCCTCGGGGAGTTGGAAGAGGTCTATCGCTGGTCTGCTCCGCAAATGATCTGCCCCTCTGGTTGAGGTTGCAATACCCAAAGCGAAGCTTGGAATTCCCCTCTCATCGGTATGCAGATCAGGCTGGCCTTTAACATGGATCGCATAATACAAGGAATCCTCGCCTATCTTCTTAGCAGCCTCCAAGAATCCGTTTGCGAGCAGATCTCCTATCTCTTCCCTCTCAACTATCATTCTTGCAAGCTCAAGCACAGCGTTCTTGTCTCCCCACTCCAGCTTGAATCCAACGTCCTTTTCTGTCAGAATTTCTCGCTGATAGAGCTCGAATGCCCATGAGATTATCGCTCCTAAAGAAAGGTTGTCGACTCCCCATCTGTTGCACTCATCGTTTCCCTTTATCACGAGATCCCAGTCATAGCAGCCAACAAGTGTTCCAAAGCTCCCCATCATCGTGTATTCGGGGCCTTCGGTTATCAATCCGGCGTACTCTCCTCTCTCGATTTTAACTCTATGTCTGCAGTGGACACTGCATCCCATGCATGCGGTATGCTTGACTATGTAGTCTTGGAGGTATTCAGCTTCTAGCGGCTCCCCTTCTTTGCCGGGAGTGTTGTACTGCCAGTTCATCGTTCCTATGAAGCCCGTTGTGTAGGAGACGTCATAAAGTAAAGGCGTTCCAAGTCTGCTCAGAGTTTTCGCCCATTTAGTGCTTAAAACCTGCTGATTCATCTGCATCGCATACTCTATGAACTTGTCAACATCATGTATGTGCATGTCCATTGTGCCCCTCGTTGCGATGGCTTTCAGGTTTTTGGAGCCCATAACAGCCCCGGTTCCACCTCTTCCACCTGCATTTTTGATGTTGTTCATGACATTGGCGAAGTAAACCTTGTTTTCTCCAGCCTTGCCTATCACCATCGATTCAACCCTTTCGTCACCAATCTCTTCCTTCAAAGCCTTCTGCGTTTCGTATGTGTCCAGTCCCCAGAGGTGCGAAGCTTTCCTTATTTCAATTTCTCCATTATAGACGAAAAGGTAAACAGGCTCCTTGGCCTTACCTTTTATCACCAAGTGATCGAAACCAGCATATCTGAGCTCCGGGCCGAAAGCTCCGCCCATGTTTGCATCTCCAACACCTTTCGTTAGCGGGCCTTTTGTAGATATCTGCGTTCTTCCCGTGCCAAGACATGGTAAGCCGGTGAGAAATCCGGTACCAATGACAAGAAGATTTTCAGGATCGAAAGGTTCAACCTCGGGGGTGACGTTATTGTAGATGTAATACCAGTTCAAACCTCTACCGCCGAGATGTTTCTTCCTCAGCTCTTTTGGTATTTCTTCAACCACAACCTTCTCCTTGCTAAGATCCACAAAGGCTACTTTCCTCTTTAACATTATTTTACCTCCACAAAAAACTTAAGCTGGCCCTTGTACCTTCGGCTGCTCGGGAGTTACCCAAGATATTCTCCATTTGCTCCCACAATGATTGCAAACGGCTATCTCGGCTCCCTTTTCAACCTCAAACCTTTTTCTGCAGTTCAGGCATCTAGCCTCGTACTTTTCCGACATTGATTTAACTAAGTAAACCTCATTTATAAATCTTTCTCAAATTTGTAATTTTTAAATGGGTTTTTAAAGTACTTTGTAATTCCAAAAGGTAATGTAAAATCGGGTTAATTTATTTGTTAAAAAATAGATTCCAGACATTTCTAAATACTGAGGGCCTCTTTACGAATTCTTCTTTATTTTTTACAGGAACTTTCTTCCTAATTAAAAACTGAAGGACTCCGGCGAGACTGACATCTCTCCACGAGCCGGCAGATTGGAAGCCTACAAGCATGTTATCATCGAAGAAAGCCTTTCTGTAAATCCTGTCGCTTTTGTAAGTGATGTTCTCGATGGAATCGCTTGCAAGGCCCAGTGAAATCACTGGGATGCTAGACTTCTTCACTATGTTTGCCCTTATCGATCCCTCATGATATGCCTCAACCCCTGCCATGTTCAGCCCGGCAACTTTTCCCTGTGTTACGGCATTCGTCCATGTTGGAGTAATACAAACCTCACCAAAGAAATTTTCAGCCTCTGCAACATCACCAGCGGCGTAAACGTTTTGCATGGAGGTTTCCATCTTTCTGTTAACGAGAATTCCCCTTTTGGTGTCGAGCTTTTCCGAAAATACTTCGATATTAGGCTTAACACCGGTAGAGAGCACAACGATTTCAGCATCGAATGTATCTCCCGCAACAACTCCCTCAACCTTTGAATCTCCAACGAACTCCTCAACTCCAACGCCAACGTGGAACTCGATTCCATGTCCCTCAAATTCTTTCTGCACCATCTCGCTTATCTCTGCCTCAACTAGGCCGGGCAGAATTCTGTCAAGAAGTTCGAAGACTCTAACTTTCATACCCAGTTCGCTTAGAGTGTAAGCAACCTCAAGGCCAATGGGGCCGGCACCAATTATTGCAGCGTTCTTAGCTTTTCCGGCTGCGTCTCTCAAATTCTTAGCATCGCTGAGGGTTTGAAAGGTGAAGATGTTTTGCTTATCAATCCCTTTTATAGGAGGTATGAAGGGTTTTGAGCCGGTCGCTATTAAGAACCTGTCGTAATTGTACTCAGCATACTCGGCATCCTTTCCATTCTCATTTACGATCACTCTCTTAGAATCAAATCCGGTAACTTCACCTTCAACGATCTCGATTCTCATTTGATCGTAGAGGGAAGGAGGCCTTATGTAGAGGTTGCTTTCTGCTACCTCACCCCCAAGGAGCTCTGCAAGGAAAACAGCTGAGTAGGGGATTTTTTCTTTCGAGATGATTGTGATTCTACCTTCCTCGTCGGTCTCTCTTATGGTGAATGCTGCGGTTACTCCTGCAGCACCACCGCCAGCGATAACGTATTCCATGAAGCTTCTCGGGCTTGGCACTTTAAAAATTTTCTATGTTAATCGGGATAAATCAAAACCTCCTAAAAACATTAAAGTAGAAAGATCAAGGGCCTTTCGCAAGGGAAAGAATCCCCTCTAAAACCGTTCTGTAGGGGTAGGAGAATATCAGACCTGCCTGATCTTTTAGCCTGCTGTAATATTCGGTGAGATATCTGTAGTCTTCATCTTCTTGAAGCAGCTTTTCGTTGAATTCATCGATATTACCAGCTTCTCGAGCAATCTCAAACCAGTTCTTCGTTTTCTCCTTTACTTTCTCCATTAGATCATCGAGTTCAGAGAAACCGAAGTGGCAGAAACCGATTTTTTTCGGAGAAAGCCGCTCTATTTTTTTGAACGTGTTAAAAACATCATCGATCGTAAGAGGTGGGATTGGTGAGGTGGGGATAATTTTACCCTTCAGAAGCATTCCAATGCTCTCTCCTGAAAGCAGTAAGCTGTCTCCCTCAACGAAATAGGAAATGTGATGCACAGCATGTCCGGGGGTGTAAACGGCCTTAATTCTGTCTTCTCCCAGCTCTATTGTTTGTCCATCCTCGATAGGGATTACCCTTTCCTTATCGACCGGCTCTGGCTTTCCATAGATGTCTGCAACATCTCCCAAAGCTTGCAGCGATGACTTCCATAGTTTTTCCGGGTTGATCAGGTGTTTTGCAGCCTTCGGATGAACGAGGATTCTCGCATCGAATTCTTCAGCCAAAATGTAGCTTGCTCCAGCATGATCGACATGAATGTGGGAGAGGGCGATGAAGTCAACATTGTCAGCGATCTCTTTTACCGAATTCAAGACTTCTTCAGCTATGCATGGAGGGCCCGGATCTGAGAGAACAACCTTCTCGTCAACGATAAGAAAGCATGAAAGAAATTCTCTAATTCCGGCCAGCAAAGTGTCGATGCAGTAAACCCTGCCGAAAGAATCGTGGATCATACTATCTACTATTTAAATAAAAAAGTTGCAGAATTTTTAACTAGCCTACCGTCGTATAGCCTCCGCTTATGCTTATCGTCTGGCCAGTTATGTATTCTGACTCGTCAGCTGCAAAGAAGAGAACTCCGTTTGCAATATCCTCCGGCTCACCGAGTCTCCCTCTTGGGTAAGCCTTTATGAGCTTCTCCTCACCACCAACTCCCTTCAGGAAGCTTTCAACTCCCGGAGTTTTCGTGACTCCGGCTGCGATGTTGTTTACGGTTATGTTGTATCTGGCAACCTCCTTTGACAAAGCTTTGGCAAATCCGATTACCGCAGCTTTAGCTCCAGAATAGACGGAGAGGAAAGGCTCTCCTATTCTTCCCGCATCGGAAACGATATTTATGATACGGCCGTATTTTTTCTCGATCATATCATTAATTACAGCCTTGCAGCAGTTCAGAGTTCCGAAATAGCAAACACCAACATCTTTCTGCCAGTCCTCTGGCGTTGTATCTTTAAAGAGCTTTATCGTCCAGTAACCAGCGTTATTCACAAGAATATCAACGCTTCCGAAGTTCTTCTTCACTTCTTCAACCATCTTTTCAACTTCTTCCAGCTTGGTTATATCCGCCTTGATGGCCATTGCCTTTCCGCCATTCGATTCAATCTCCTTTACAACCTCATTCGCTGCTTCGAGGTTTAAATCGTTAACAACAACTTTAGCCCCCTCCTTTCCGAATGCAAGGGCGATAGCTCTGCCAATCCCTCTTCCCGCACCGGTAACGAGAACAACTCTATCCTTGAACCTCATACTCTCACCTGAAGGATGGTCACTTAAATCTCATAAATAGTTAATGGTTTTTCGTTATAGTGTGAGGGGGTTTATCAAGGAAGTTTAGTTCAATTAGGCAATCACAAACCCAAATAAAAAGCTTCTAGCTTCTAAAATTTCTCGGCTCTCAGATTTCGAAAGTTATTTATTTAAATTTCAGGAGTTTTAAAAAGCTAATAATGATTTTTCTGGAGGTGGAATATGGAGAAAAAGATCAGGGTTCTTGTTGCAAAGCCCGGGTTGGACGGGCATGATCGCGGAGCAAAAGTTGTTGCGAGGGCTTTGAGGGATGCTGGATTTGAAGTCATATACACGGGAATACGAAGGTCTCCTTCTGAGATTGCCGAGACTGCTTTGCAGGAAGATGTGGATGTTATTGGCCTCAGCATTTTAAGCGGTGCTCATCTCGAGTTAACTCCGGCTATAGTAGAAGAGCTTAAAAAGAGGGGTTTGGAGCCAAACAGAGACGTTATCCTGCTCATTGGCGGTATAATTCCAAAGGATGATGTTGAAAAGCTGCAAAAACTCGGTTTCTCCGGAATATTTGGGCCAGGTACACCTCTCGAAACAATAATCAATTTCATAAAGGAGAGGGCATCGAATTTGAGGAAGGGCTCGTAACCTTTCGTAAATTTTCGTAACCTTTGGAGGTGGTGGAGATGATAAATAGAATCGATCACATTGGTGTGGCGGTCAAAAATTTGGATGAGGCAGTCGATTTGTACAAAAAGCTTGGTTTCGAACTGAAAGAGATCGAAGAAATTCCAGAGCAGAAGGTTAAGGTTGCAATGCTTCCAGTTGGTGAAAGCAAAATCGAACTTTTGGAGGCAACAGCTGAAGATAGCGCGATCGCGAAGTTCCTCGAGAAGAGGGGAGAAGGCGTACATCATGTTGCTATTAATGTAAGTGATATTGAGAAAGCTTTGGAGAACGCAAAAGCCAACGGTTTGCAGCTAATAGACGAAAAACCGAGAATCGGAGCTGGAGGAAAGAAGGTTGCCTTTGTACATCCTAAAAGCACCAAAGGCGTGTTGTTAGAATTTGTTGAAGGGTAGTTGGCTTAATTTTACTCACCTTAGGAGGGGAATTTATTGAAAAAGGAGCTGATTGATGAGGTTTATGAGAAAAAAGATCAAATAAAAAAGATGGGAGGAGACGAGAGAATAGAGAAGCAGCATAAAGCGGGTAAGCTTACTGCAAGGGAGAGAATCGAGATCTTGCTCGACAAAGGAAGCTTTATCGAAGTTAACCCATTCGTAGAGAAGAGAAATACCGATTTCGGCTTGGATAAACTGGATCTTCCTGCTGATGGGGTAGTTACCGGTTACGGAACGATAGATGGAAGGCCGGTTGCTGTTTTCGCCCAGGACTTTACCGTGATGGGAGGCAGCCTTGGAGAAATGCACGGCTTCAAAATCGCCTATATAATGGATTTCGCGATGAAAATGGGAATGCCGGTCATCGGCTTGAACGATTCAGGTGGAGCGAGAATTCAGGAAGGAGTTGATGCCTTGAAAGGCTACGGCGACATATTCTACAGAAACACTATTGCTAGCGGAGTTATTCCGCAGATAAGCGTTATAATGGGTCCATGTGCCGGAGGGGCTGTCTATAGCCCGGCAATTGGAGATTTCATCGTCATGACGAAAAATCCCGGCTGTTACATGTTCATAACCGGCCCGGGAGTGATAAAAACAGTCACTGGAGAAGAGGTTACTCCTCAAGCCTTGGGTGGATGGGAAGCACATGCGATGAGGAGTGGCAATTGTCACTTAGTTGCTGACACGGATGAGGATGCTTTGCTGCTGGTTAGGAGGCTTATAAGCTATCTGCCTTTAAATAATCTGGATGATCCGCCGGAAGTGCTTACAGGCGACGATCCGGCTCGAACCACTCCGCAGATCTACGATATAATCCCCGAAGACCCCCAGAAGCCCTATGATGTTAGGGATATCATAACACAGGTTGTTGATAATGGCGAATTCTTGGAGATCCATCCCTTCTATGCGCAAAATGCTACTGTTGGCTTTGCGAGAATGGATGGAAAAAGCGTTGGGATAGTTGCGAACAATCCAAGGTTCTACGCTGGCACGCTTGATGTAAATTCCAGCGATAAGATTGCACGCTTCGTTAGATTCTGCGATGCCTTCAACATACCCATAGTGACTTTCGTGGATGTCCCCGGCTATCTGCCCGGAGTCGATCAGGAGTATGGAGGGATAATAAGGCATGGGGCGAAGATTCTCTTCGCATACAGCGAAGCAACAGTCCCGATGGTAACGATAATCCTTAGAAAGGCTTATGGTGGAGCTTACCTTGCGATGGGAAGCAAGCATCTCGGAGCTGACATCGTTTATGCCTATCCGACTGCTGAAATCGCTGTTATGGGGCCAGAAGGAGCTGCGGAAATCGTTTTCAGGAAGGAGATCAAGGCTGCCGAGGATCCGAATGAAATGAGATTGCAGAAGATAGCCGAATACCGCGAGAAGTTCGCGAATCCCTATAGAGCTGCTGCCCGTGGCTATATCGATGACGTTATCGATCCAAAATTCACGAGGAGCAAGATAATCGCTGCATTAAGAATTCTGGAGACAAAAAGGGAGAAATTGCCGCCTAAAAAGCATGGGAACATTCCTTTGTGATGGGGGTATAGGTGATACAAATGTCGCTCGAACCTGAAGAGTTTTTGGCTGCCATGGCAGCAATTCACAAGTATTTACTCGACTCACGCGAAAGACCGCCCGAAATAAGAAGAGGGTTAAGCTACTGGAAGCTGCTATCAAGGAGTTTAGGATGATGGATATAGGTGGTATATCAGTAGATAGGTGGTAAGATGAAATACGAGGTGACAGTTGAAGGAAAGAAGTTCGAGGTTGAGGTAGAGGAAATCGAGCCGAATGTTTTCAATGTTACCGTTGAAGGAAAGAAAGCAAAAATAGCCGTTTCGGAAGTTGGAGCTTTGGTGGAGAGAGTTGAAGCCGTAAGCACTAAGCCGGTGGTAGAGGTTAAAGAGGAAAAGGTTGAAAAGCCGGTGAAAGTGGAAGGAGAGGGAACTCCCATAACCGTCGCGATGGCCGGAACGATAACAAAGATCCTCAAAAACGAGGGGGATGAGGTAAAGGAGGGCGAAGACATTCTTATCCTGGAAGCTATGAAGATGGAAAACTCGATTTCCTCCCCGAAAACTGGCAAAATATCGAAAATTCTGGTTAAAGCGGGAGATAAGGTTGCTGCCGGAGATGTTGTTGCCTTTGTTGTTTAATCTGGTTAATCTGGTTAATCTAAGCTGAAATTGGATTAGGATCCAGGAGGTGGATTATGAATAAGAAAGAATGGGAGGAGAAATATCTCGAACCTTTCTTAAAAAAGGCTGGAGAAAGGAAAAAGGAGTTTGTCACCATATCAGGCTTTCTCGTTGACAGGGTTTACACTCCCGAGGACATCGATCTCGATTACGAGGCTGAGCTTTCATATCCGGGAGCCTATCCTTTCACTCGTGGCATATATCCAACGATGTATCGTGGTAGAGTATGGACCATGCGGCAATATGCAGGCTTTGGAACCGCTGAGGAGACGAACAAGAGGTATCGCTATCTCCTTGAGCAGGGACAAACTGGTTTGAGCGTTGCCTTTGATCTTCCAACCCAGATAGGATACGATTCCGACCATCCAATGGCGATGGGAGAGATTGGGAAGGTAGGCGTCGCGATAGACACGATCGAGGACATGCAGATCCTCTTCGATGGAATTCCTCTGGATAAGGTCTCAACTTCGATGACTATCAACTCAACTTGCGCCCAGGTTTTAAGCATGTACATAGCCATAGCAGAAGCTCAGGGAATTTCGAGGGATCAGCTTCGCGGGACGGTGCAGAATGATATGCTTAAAGAGTACATAGCAAGGGGCACGTACATCTTCCCGCCAGAGCCTTCTCTCCGCCTCGCAACCGACATAATAATGTTCTGCGCTAAGGAAGTGCCGAGATGGAACTCCATATCCATATCTGGCTATCACATGGAGGAGGCTGGAGCTACTCCGGTGCAGGAGGTTGCTTTCACGCTAGCGGATGGAATTACCTACGTTGAGAGGGTGATCGAACGCGGCATGGATGTGGATGCTTTCGCCCCGAGGTTGAGCTTCTTCTTCGCCGCTGGAAACAATCTCTTTGAGGAGGTTGCCAAGTTCAGGGCTGCGAGAAGGTTGTGGGCGAAGATTATGAAGGATAGGTTTGGAGCTAAGAATCCTCGCTCTATGATGCTTCGCTTTCACACTCAGACTGCTGGCTGCACGCTCACAGCTCAACAGCCCGAGAACAATATCGTCCGCGTAACGATTCAGGCTCTGGCTGCCGTGCTGGGAGGAACGCAAAGCCTGCATACGAACAGTTTCGACGAAGCCTTAAGTCTGCCAACCGAGAAGGCAGTCAGAATAGCTTTGAGGACGCAGCAGATTCTGGCTGAGGAAAGTGGTGTTGCTGATGTGGCAGACCCCTTGGGAGGGAGCTACTACGTTGAATGGCTCACTGACAGAATTGAAGAGGAGGCAATGAAGTACATCGAAAAGATCGATGAGATGGGAGGGATGGTTAGAGCGATTGAAGCAGGCTTCCCGCAAAGGGAGATTCAGCGCTCCGCCTACGAAAAGCAGAAGAAAATCGATGAGGGCGAGATGACTGTTGTTGGAGTCAATAAGTATCAGATCGAAGAGGAAATTGAACTTGAGATCTTGAGGATAGACGAGAATATGGTAAGGAAGCAGATAGAGAGGCTGAAAAAGTTCAAGGAATCGAGGGACAAAAAGAAAGTTGAGGAGGCTCTTGAAAAGCTTAAAAAGGCTGCAGAAGGCGAAGATAATCTCGTTCCGTATATCTTGGAGTGCATAAAGGCGAGGGCGACCTTAGGGGAGACTACCGATGTTCTGAGAGAGGTTTTCGGAGAGTATCAGGCACCCCAGATATTTTGAATTTTTGTTTTTTATTTTTGTTTACTGCTGAAAAAGATTAAGGCTGGAAAGGAGTAAGGCTTCGGTCCAATCCAATTAAACCTCAATTTCCCCTCCAACCTCTAGGATTTTGCAGTTTAGGCCATTTTTATCCAGAATCTCCTTTAATCCCTTGGCATTTTCAATTTTTTCTTCGGAATAGTGGAATGGGATTATAAGCTCCGGTTTCATTCGCTTAAACTCTTTCAGGTAATCTTCGTAGTAGTCTGGGAAGCATGCCGTGAAAACAACTTTAACTTCTCCAACTTCTGGGAATTTAGCCGAGTCGCCTGCATGCAGAATTCCTTTGTAGAAGTAGCTGACACTCTCCTTTGCCTTCCAGCACCAGCTTTCGAAAATTTTTATTCCATCCACCTCCATCCCCGGCTTTGCTTCTGTTCCCTCAAGTCCGTACTCTTCGAGGGTGGCCTTTGGAGCTATAACTTCTTTAACTCCTAACTTCTCGAACTTTTCCGGATCGAAGTGGTCTCCATGCTCGTGGGTAACCAAAACCACATCCACGCCTTTTCCCGGCTCGACTAAATAGTTCGGATCAATTAAAATGTGTTTTTCACCAAAAATTTCGACACAGGAATTACCCAGCCATCGCAGCATCATGTTAGTTTGTTGGTCTAAATTTTGGATAAGCTTTTCCCTGTGCTATGCTGTTAAAATGATGCAAGACTACAGAACTGAGATTACCAATTAAGATTACAGAATGCACCTATTGCGATAGGCTATTGGATAGTTGGATAGTAAATTAATTAAAAAGCTCACCACACTTAAATTCATGAACCTAATACTCCTCCTTCCGCCAATCGTCGGAGCTTTCGTTGGATTCGTGACTAATGTGGTTGCAGTAGAACTTCTCTTCCATCCAAAAAAACCCATTAAAATTCTGAATTTTAAGCTTCAGGGATTGGTGCCGGCAAGAAGCAAAGAAATTATCGAGAGGTTTATGGATTCCCTCTCTGAAATTTTAAATGAAAAGGATTTCGAGTTCGTGATAGATAAAGCGATCACGAGATCCTACAGAGAATCGATAAAGAGCAAAACCCAGAACGGATTTCTCTCATTTCTGGAGCGGTACACGAATCTATCAAAGAAAATCGATGAATGGATCGAATCCAATCTCGTTTCATACATCAAGGATATGATTACAAAAAACATCTCCAAGAACGTTGATATAAGGGAATTTGTTCTGAAAAAGGCTGAGGAGATAAGTGATGAGCAGATAGAAGACCTCTTCAAAAAATTTGCGAAAAAAGAGCTGAGATTTATCGAGATTTCCGGGGCGGTTATTGGCTTTCTGATCGGCTCGATACAGTCGATTATTTTCTACTTTCTATACTAACTATCATTTTCAATCGTTTTGTATAATAGAACATATCGATATAAAAATAATTTTTAAGGGAAAAATTAAATAGATTCATAACATATTCGTTTTGGAGGTAATAGAATGGGTTACATGGGTAAAATTTTGAGAGTGAACCTCTCTGATGGAAGCATTAGAACGGAAAAAATTGATGAAGGGGTTGCAAAGCTTTATCTCGGTGGAAAGGGCTACGCAACCTATCTCATCTATCAAAAGCTGAAAGAACTTGAAAAGGAAGGGATATTTCCGGCCGACATAGATCCCTTTGGCGAGTACAACGATTTAATTTTCGCAACCGGGCCAGCAACAGGCATTGCTGGATTTCCCGAATCTGGAAGATACCACGTAATGACGACCCGCTCCCCACTTACAGGCTCGATAGGCAGTGCGAATTCAGGAGGTAAATTTGGGCCCTATCTGAAGTTTTCTGGCTTTGACATGATAGTTATCGAAGGAATTGCAGCGGAGCCGGTTTATCTGGAGATTGTGGATGGAGAGGCAGAGCTGAAAGATGCATCCGATCTGTGGGGAAAGAACACCTTCGACACGACTAAAATCTTGGAGGATAGGGTTAGGAATTGTAGCGTAGCTTGCATAGGCCCGGCAGGAGAGAATCTTGTTAGATTTGCATGCATAATCAACGAGGAGCATAGGGCTGCAGGAAGGACA
The DNA here is from genome assembly GCA_017656505.1 of Archaeoglobus sp. Lineage (GTDB taxonomy): Archaea > Halobacteriota > Archaeoglobi > Archaeoglobales > Archaeoglobaceae > Archaeoglobus_A. The sequence goes on from JACDNU010000008.1 coordinate 40,229, forward strand.
GGAGTTGGAGCAGTTATGGGATCTAAGATGCTGAAAGCTATCGTGTGCAGCGGAAAGGAGAGGCCTAAGCCTGTCGATGAGGAAAGATTCCGTGAAGCGGCGAAGAAGGCAAACGACATAATCAAGCAAAACCCGCTTACCGGCGAAGGTCTGACCAAGTTCGGGACCGCTATCCTTGTTAACGTGATAAACAACGCTGGAGCATTACCGTTTAAGAATTGGCAGACTGGCTATAATCCTGAAGCGGATAAGATAAGCGGTGAAACTCTGGCAGAAAAATATCTTATCAAAAATCATCCATGCTGGGGATGTAGCATAACATGCGGGCGAGTCACAAAGGTTGAGAGCGGACCCTACCAGATTCTCTACTCCGAAGGCCCAGAGTATGAGTCAATCTGGGCATTGGGGAATTCAACAGGCGTGACAGATTTAGAGGCCATAATAAAGGCAAACCATTACTGCGATGAGTTCGGCTTGGATACGATTTCGATGGGATCTACGATCGCAGCAGCAATGGAGCTGAAGGAGAAGGGAGCAATTCCCGATGAATATCTGCAGGGGATAAACCTTGAGTTCGGAAACGCTGCTGCCATGGTCGAGATGATATGGAAAACAGCCTACACTGCTGGTTTTGGAAAGTATCTTGCCTTGGGCTCGAAAAGGCTTGCGGAGATGTTTGGGCATCCAGAGCTGTCGATGAGCGTGAAGGGATTGGAAATGCCTGCATACGATCCGAGGGGGATAAAGGGGATAGGACTTACCTATGCAACGGCCAACAGAGGAGGATGTCATGTTACTGGTTATACTGTTGCTCCTGAAATAGCCGGATTGCCAGAAAAAATCGATCCGCTTACGGAAGAAGGAAAAGCAGCATGGGTTAAAGCCTTCCAGGATTTAACATCCGTGGTGAACTCGACTGTGAATTGTCTCTTCACGACGCTCGCCATTGGAGCTGAGGAGTTTGCTCCGATGCTTTCAGCAGTAACAGGCTGGGAAATGAGTGCTGACGACCTTATGAAGATGGGTGAGAGGATTTACAACCTTGAAAGGCTGATTATAAACAAGTACGGCATAGATGGCAAGGATGATACTCTGCCACCAAGATTACTCAGGGAGCCAATGCCCGAAGGGGCAGCTAAAGGACAAGTGGTAGACCTGGAGAAGATGAAAGCGGAATACTACCAGCTGAGAGGTTGGGAAAACGGTAGGCCAACGAAGGAGAAGCTGAAGGAACTTGGTATCGAACTCTGATTTCCATTTTTATTTTTTGTTAGCTATTTAAAAAATTCTCATTGCAAGCAGAATGATATTGCATTTTCTATAATATTCTTTCATTCAGACCATAGTTGATTTTACTACATCTACTCGATTATGTTACTTTTAATCTCCAACTTGGAATATCAGGCGGAAGAATTATAACCGCGGAATCCAATAATCATCCATGGATGTCGTTCAAATCTCAAAAAAAGAGCTCGAGGACATCATCGAAAAAAAGGTTAGAGAGGCCTTGATAAAAGCACTCATGGAGCTCACGCCATACGTTTCTGAGGAGGAGCAGAAAGAAATAGAGAAGATTGCTGGTCAGCCTGAGGATTACGGAAATGAATTTGAACTATGGAATGGACAGTAAAATACCACAAAAATGCCCTTAAATTTTTGAAAAGACTTGATAAGGGTAAAAGAGAATCTATTTTGAGAAGATTAAGTGAGTTAAGGATGAATCTTGAGAAGGGGGTTCTTCCAATCAGACAACTAGATGTAAAAAGGTTGAGAGGAAAGTGGAGAGGATTCCTCAGACTAAGGATAGGTGAGATTAGGGTTATCTTCAAAATTGATTTGGAAAAGAAAGAAATTCTGGTTTACAATGTTCATTTCAGAGGAAAAGTGTATTGATTTGAAAAAGATCGGAGAACTTTTTGTGGGGGTTTTTAAATTTTATTTTTAAATTTTAGATGGATTCCTATTCAAGATTCCTATCAGCTCCTAAAAATTCATCACCAAATTTCTTTGTGAATTCTTTCCGGCTTGTCTCTGTCCTCAGCTTCGTAAAATGCATCGCTGGAAGCTGGATATCCCAAAGCAACAAGGCTGAAAACGATCACGTCTTCTGGCACCCCGAAAAACTCTGCTAAAGGCTTCATTCTCTCCTCTCTTGGATAAACTCCGAGCCAGACCGAGCCAATGCCGAGAATTCTCGCAGCAATGAGAATGTTCTGGGTTGCAGCGGAGCAGTCTTGGATCCACATCGGAACGGGATATCTGGAAAGTTTAAGATCTGCGCACACAGCTATTGCTGCAGAAGCTTTTTCGAGCATTTTTCCGTAGGGGTGGATTTCTGCAAGTTTTTTCAACTTCTTCTTATCCCTCACAACAATGAAATGCCACGGCTGCTCGTTTCCTGCTGAAGGAGCTTGCAATGCAGCCTTCAAAATTTTTTCAATCTTTTCATCCTCAATTTCTCTCTCAGAATAGCTTCTAACACTCCTTCTCGTATAAACTATCTTTAGACACTCTTCCATGATTCAAATTGAGTTCGAAGTAAATAAAGATAACTCGCAGATCGGCAAAGATTAAATTCTTCCTGAATTACAATCAGTTGTGAGATGCACACTTGAACTCTTCGCAACCCTGAGAGAGAAATACCGCACGAAGAGAATTGACATAGAGTTTGAAGGAAATCTTCATGATTTCTTTAAAGCGGTCTCCGAGGTTCTCGGAGATGGTTTTCTTGATGATGTATATTCCAACTTAGAAAAGAAAGAATTCAGAAAGGACAGGCTCATTACCGTTAACGGGAGAAACTTGAAGGACATGAAGGAGGAACCTAAACTCAAGGATGGAGATTTAATAGCCGTTTTTCCTCCTATTGCAGGAGGCTAACCCTAGTTCTTGGGTTTCTCACCACCTCACAACTTTCACACTTTTCACTCATCTCACCACTCTCGCTACCCTCGCTACCTCCGTTTCGCGAGGATTAGATAGTGGTATGGCATGGAATATGAATCTACTTCTTCTATTTCAAAACCAAGTTTTTTTAAAATTTTTAAAATGTCATCCTCGCTTAATCTTTCCTCATAAGGAGGTCCAAATGACATGTCAACTTTTTTCCAGTCAACGATTAGAGTGTAGTCTCCTTTCTTTGCCCATTCAAGATACCGCTCCGGCTCTTCGATTTCATGCAAGACGTTTGCAAATAGGATCAGATCGATCGGAAAATCGAGTTCTGGCGGTCTATCTGTCTCGATTATCCCGACATTCCTTATTTTCAATTCTGATAGCTTTAAACCGAGCTTTTCTGCCATCTTAAAGCTCAGATCGATCGCATAAACCCTTCTGAAAATATTTGAAAGCGGAATCGTGTAGTATCCTGTTCCAGCCCCCACTTCAACGGCCACTTCTCTGCGATCGATTCTTTCCACTTTTCTTATTAAAACGTCTATGGGCTCGATTTTCTTCCTATCCTCAGAGTCAAGAATTTCGGCCTTTTCTGGATCGAAGACCGACATAGCTGGATAAATAAAGTAAAAACTAAGAACTAAATCTTTAACGCAAGTTCAGCAGCATCTCTTATCGCCTCCAAAGCTTTCGCAGGTTTGCTGCAATCTCCGATTGTATAGACTTCCTTCACCTTCCCTTTCAACTCCTCGACTAGCCCATCGTTCGGTTTTGTCCCTACTGCTATAACAGCCGTATCGCATTCAATGAGCTTTCTTTCGCCATCAGCCTCTACGACAACACCACCATCGCTTATCTCTACCGCCTTCGTTTCCGTTAACATTTTAACTCCTTTCTCCCTTAAAAAGAGCAGTACATTCCACCTCGTGGATATCCCTATGTCAGAGCCGATTCTTTTCAGCATCTCAACAATTGTAACATCCTTTCCCTCAACCGCAAGCTTTGCTGCTGTAGAGCACCCAACGCCTCCCCCTCCTATGACGACAACCTTCTCTCCATCTTTTCCGGTTTTCTCCGCGAGAACGTCAAAAGCGGTTACTGCCTTTTCAACCCCAGCTATTTCTGGGATTAAAGGCGATGCACCCAAAGCGAGAATCACAACGTCAGGTTTGAGCTTCAGGATATCCTCAGCCCTTGCTTCCGAGTTAAGTCTGATCTCCACACCTCTTCTTGGCAAAACTTTTTCGAAGTAAGCTGGAATGCTTTCAAATTCAGAGGCATAGGGAGCTCTAGAAGCGAGCAAAAGCTGACCACCCAGACGATTATCCTTCTCGAAAAGTATAACCTCGTGTCCCTTCTCCGCAAGCATCTCCGCAGCCTTGCAGCCAGCAGGCCCGCCTCCAACAACGACGATCTTCTTCTTTTTCTCAGCCTTTAAGCCCCTGAATTCCGCTTCCCTCCCAACAGCTGGATTAACTAAACAAGTTATTGGCATTCCTTGGAAAGCATAGTCCATGCAACCCTGATTGCATGCAACGCAAACCCTTATCTCATCACTCCTCCCTTCCATAGCCTTCTTAGGTAGTTCTGGATCTGCAAGCAGGGCTCGCATCATCGAAACCATATCAGCTTTGCCTTCTTGCAGGATCTTCTCGGCTATTTCAGGAGTGTTTATCCGGTTGGAAGCTATTACAGGAACGCTGACAACGCTTTTGATCCCCTCGGCAAGATAAACGAATGCAGCTCTGGGCACGAACATTGTTATCAAAGGCTTTTTCGACTCGTGCCATCCGGCTGTGACGTTGAAGTAAGCTGCTCCAGCGTTCTCAAGTAGCTGAGCAATCTGTTTCATGTCTTCCAAGCTGTTGCCGCCCTCAATGAATTCCTCTCCGGAAATTCTGCAGCCCACGGGGATTTTGACTTCTTCCCTAATCCTTTCCACGATCTCAGTTGCAAATCGCGCTCTATTTTCGATGCTTCCCCCGTATTCATCCTTCCGCTTGTTTGTTGCTGGGCTGAAGAACTGGCTGATGAGATAGCCAGCAGAGCAGATTAGTTCGACCGCATCGAATCCCGCTTTCTTAGCCCTTTCTGCCGCTTCAACGAACTCATCCTGGATTCTATGGATTTCTTCGACGCTCAAAGCTTTGGGCTTTCTTTTTGTAAAAATTGGCGGTGGAATGTCTGAAGCTGATACGGGTTCGCTTTCCATTAGGGATATTTCATACCTTCCGGGATGCCAGAGCTGGACCGCACATCTTACATCGTAGGTATGGAAAAGCTCTGATAGTTTTCTCAATCCCGGAATGTAGCTGTCGTCATGGATCGCCAATCCTCCAAAGAATTGCGGTTCGATTTTCGCAACTCCAACAACGACATACCCAACTCCGTTTTTCGCTCTCTCCTCGTAGAAGTGGAGAAGTTTATCTGTTACCGCACCATCTATGCCCCAGAAATTCGTACCGACTGCTGGCATTACAATCCTATTTTTAATTCTCATCCCCTCAATCTCGATCGGTTCAAAAAGCATCCTAAACTCCATGCTTTCCCTGTCGCGTGCCAGCTTAAAATAGATTCGCCTTTGATGATTGTTGGTTTAAGGTTTTGTTGGAGTTTAGTGGTTTAGAGTTTGGGTGTTTAATTGTCTAAAGCAATAAAACCGAAAAAATAACGGCGAAAACACCAGTGAGGAAAATACCATCAAAGGTTCCCGCCCCGCCTATACTCACAACCCCGCTACCTATCCCCTCAATATCCTTTAGGTGGAGTATATCAGCGCCAAAGAGAGCTGCAAGCACGCCTGTGGAGAAAGCGAACTTTGGAAGGAGGAGGATAGGATATCCAAAAATTGATAGCATCGAATATCCGATCAAAACTGACATGATAGGAGGAAGAATCATTGGAACAGCAATACCAACTCCCCTGACGGGTTTTGCGTAGTGGTAAATTATGGCTGAAGTTAAAAGAAAAGCCAGAAACCATGGTATCAGAGGAAGCTCTGGAAGAAGTTTGAAAGCAAGAATTGAAGGAAAAACGCATCCTCCCATATTTACTGCTAAAGTTATCTTTTGCCTTTGCCTTACCTGATAAATTATTCCGAAAAAGTTGTACTCCCTTACGATATCCTTGCCCTCTTTTTCGAGAATTGGAATGTTTATCAGGCTTCCTATGACGATTAAGAAAAAGACGGCCATTGCTTGGCCCCTATCTAAATCAAAAACCAGCTGGAACACCTGAGAGGTGGCAAAGAAGAAGATTAGAATGAAGAATGGAAAAAGAATGAGGAGAAGGAAGAATGGGAGAAGGAGGGGCGGAAATACGTAATCTCTCATGAATTGGGGCGTTTAGCTTAATTCTTTAAACTCTTCTCAGGATTTTCCTTTTATCGAGGACTATGTAATCGCTAATTGACTTCACACTTTCAAAAGGCACTATATACAGATCGTTCTGTTTCTCAAGCTCTGGAACTGGATTCTGAGCGGGCTTTATAATCAGCTCTAGAATCGCCCCGGTTTTCAGATCGACCGTTATATTATACAGCGTTCCCACCACAGTACCATCTGAAAGAAGCACCATTTTTTTAGCTAATGACTTAGCGAACACCATTGGAACTCCTTATTTCTAACCGTTAATAAATTTTTCCTATTTTAACTGAGAAGAATGATATTTATTTAAAAATAAATTAAACAACTTAACCGTAACCTAGATACGTTTTTGCTGCCACTTTTGTCCTTTCCTGCCTTGCTTTCTCCTCAAATCTCTCGTAGAAGCTGAGCATTGCTTCTGTGACACTCGGTTTTATCTTCTTCAAAGCTTCCAGGAAATGCCTCATCTCAACTCTCTCCGATTCCATGTCTTCTCGTAAAGCAAGCATAACCGCCTCTCTGCAAACAGCTTCGATGTCAGCTCCGACATAACCTTCTGTTAGGTCTGCCAATTCTTCAAGATCAACGTCTGCACTCAAAGGCATCCCTTTCGTGTGGATTTTGAATATCGCAAGTCTGCTCTTCCTGTCAGGTGGTTTGACGTAGACGAGGCGATCAAATCTGCCAGGCCTAAGCAAAGCCGGATCGAGTATGTCAGGACGGTTCGTAGCTCCAATAACAATTACTCCTTCCAACTCCTCCAGACCATCCATCTCCGTAAGAATTTGGTTGACAACTCTTTCGACTGCTCTGCTCCCCTCGTCGATTCCCCTCATCTGGGCTATTGCATCTATTTCATCGAAGAACACTATACATGGAGCAACCTGTCTGGCTTTCCTGAAAATCTTTCTTACAGCTTTTTCGCTCTCTCCAAGCCATTTGCTAAGCAGTTCGCTGCCTTTGACAGTTATGAAATTCGCCTGAGTTTCATGGGCAACGGCTTTAGCGATGAGTGTTTTACCAGTGCCCGGCGGACCGTAAAGCAAGATCCCTTTCGGTGGCTTTATCGCAAACTTCTTGAATTTCTCAGGATACTTCAGCGGCCATTCAACAGCCTCCACTATCTCTTTCTTAACGTCATCCAGCCCTCCGACATCCTCCCACGTTACTTTTGGAATCTCAACGAGCACCTCTCTCAACGCAGACGGATCTATGCCCTTCAAAGCTTCTTTGAAGTCATCCATCTTAATCCTGATGGAATCGAGGAGCTCAGCCGGGATTTCATCGCTATTCAGGTCAATATGCGGCAGATATCTCCGCAACGCCTTCATCGCAGCCTCCTTGGATAAGGCTTCGATGTCAGCCCCTACGAATCCATGGGTCTGGTCTGCTAAAAGTCTGAGCATACTTTTCGTTATTTCTCTCTCTAAATCAGCAATAACGCTTTCATCAAGAACACTATAAACGAGCTCCTTAACCTCTTCCTTGTTATCCTTTCTTTTTACCTCATCCATTACGAATTCAAGCTCCTTCACGAGATCCTCTTCGCCGTCCTGCCTGTAGGTTTTGATTAGGGATTTTATTGATTCAATTACTAGCTCGGGATCGTACTCCGGCTCCAAAGGCATGTTTCTCGTATGTATTTGCAGAATCTCATATCTGCCTTCTCTATCCGGCACCCCTATCTCTATCTCTCTGTCAAATCTGCCTGGCCTCCTCAAAGCGGGATCAACTGCCTCAACTCTGTTCGTTGCAGCAATAACGATAACCTGTCCCCTCTCTTCCAAACCATCCATCAAAGTCAGAAGTTGGGCAACGACTCTCCTTTCAACCTCTCCCGTCACTTCATCCCTTCTTGGTGCTATAGCATCTATTTCATCGATGAATATTATCGACGGGGAATTCTCCTTAGCCTCCTCGAAAATCTCTCTGAGTCTTTGCTCTGACTCGCCATAGAACTTGCTCATTATCTCTGGGCCGTTTATAGTGTAGAATGAAGCCCCGATTTCATTCGCAACGGCTTTAGCGATGAGTGTTTTACCTGTGCCTGGAGGACCATGCAACAATACGCCTTTTGGCGGATCGATTCCAAGCCTCTGGAATATTTCAGGATAGCGGAGAGGAAGCTCAATAACTTCCCTGACTTTCTGCAACTCCTCTTTCAAGCCGCCTATATCTTCGTATGTAACTCCAGCCCTTCCGATCCTTTCAAAGCCTTTGGCTGGTCTCTCCCTGTAAACAACTTTCGTTGTCTCGTCGATGATGACAGCTTCCTTTGGCTCGGTTTTTACGGCGACAAACAACAAAGCTCCCTGATTCTGCGCGCCGTATTTCCCAAATCCCGTTAAGGCTGGAGCTCCAACCAGAGGAACTATATCTCCCTCCATCAGCGGCCTTTTCAGTAACTGATGCTTTAGATAGTCTCCAATATCCATTCCATAAACTCTGAATTCGATTTTCCTCAAAGGAGCGAGAATAACGAGTTTTGCCGGAGAGTATTCGGTCTTGCTAACCTCAACGCTATCTCCAACACTAACTCCAGAGTTTTCCCTAATAAACCGATCAACCCTTATTATTCCCTTCCCCCAGTCCCTTTTAGGGGCTCTCCATACTTTGGCAACTGTTGTTCGCCTACCCTTTATCTCGATAATATCTCCCGGTGAGATTTGGAGCTTGAGCATCGAATCTGGATCGAGCCTGGCGATACCCCTTCCTGAATCGCTGGGATACGCCTGGTTTACCTTAAGGTTTAATTTCACTTTTTCACCCCTCGAAGTTTTCTCGCGGAACATACATCATCATCCTGACCTCTTTTTTATCTTCATTACTATCTTCATTACTTTCATTACTTTCATAATCTCATTCAACCGCTTGCTGCTTAAACCTTTTCCTTCCTCCTTTTTATAACCTTCTTATCTTCTTATAACTTCCTAATATTTTCCTATAACAAGTTAAATAAATCGTATAAAAAAGACTTGTGGTAGTAATCTGGATAATAATTTGGATTAATTTGGATTCATTGGAAAAGGGTGTTGGAAATGAAGATAGCGATAGTCGATGGCTCAAATGGAGCGGCAGGAGATATGCTTGTCGCCTCTATGCTCGGGATAGTTGTTGAAGAGGAGGATCTGGATAAAATAAAGGATGAACTACAACTTAATGTGGAATTAAAGGTTGAAGAGGTATCAAAAAAAGGTATAAAGGCGAAGAAACTTGTTGTTAGGGAAAAGAGAGTGGAAAGAACTCTGGATGAGATTCTGGATTTGATTGGATCTCTTCAGGGCGAACTAGCTGTGGTTGCATCTATCGCAGCGAAGATCTTTAAAAGAATGGCCGAGGCAGAGGCGAGAGTGCATGGGAAGAAAGTTGATGAAATTGTCTTTCATGAAATAGGGAGTGACGATGCCGTATTGGATGTTATGGCCGCCTCACTCGGATTTTATAGGCTAAAGGAAAATGGTTATAGAATATTTTCAACCCCGATTAACTTGGGTGGAGGAGAGGTAGAAACCCCTCACGGCTTGTATTCCGTTCCCCCTCCAGCTGTCCTTGAGATTTTGAAGAACTCAAAATTAGAGGTTTTCTTTGGAAGTAAAGAGGATGGAGAACTTCTCACTCCCACCGCTGCTGCAATTCTCTCTGAATTTTCAGAAGGCTGTTTTAACCAGACTTTTAAGATTGAGAAAATTGGATATGGAGCAGGCGAGAGAGATACAGCCAAGCCGAACGTCCTTCGGCTCATTCTGGGCACTTCAGACACAGCCGACAGAATAGCTGTTGTTGAGACCAATGTGGATGATGCGGGTGGGGAGATAATTGGGAATGCCATAAATTCTTTGATGGAGAAATCTCTTGATGTCATCGCAATCCCCTACTTTGGGAAGAAAAATAGGCCAGGATCTTTGTTAAAGGCTATATGCAAGCTAGACGAGGCAAACGAGGTGGCAAAGCTCATGATGCAGGAAACAGGTTCGATTGGAGTAAGAATAATCCCGGTTCATCATAGAATTCGATCCTTCAGAAAGGAAGAGGAGCGAGAAGTTTTGATTCGTGGAAGGAAATTTAGAATTAGAATTAAATCCTCTTATCCAGATGGAGAGGTCATTAAGCCTGAATTTGACGACGTGAAAAGGATAGCATCTGAGCTTAAGATCTCTCTGCCAGAAGCTTACAAAGAAGTCCTAAAAAGAATCTGGGAGGGTTAGATTGAAGGAAGCTGAATTGCTACCGACTGGAAGCAAATGCATAGATTCTTTGCTGGGGGGAGGGATTGAAAGAGAAACAATTACGCAAATTTATGGCCCCTCGGCAACAGGAAAAACCTCTATCTGTCTCATGCTTGCCTACAGAACTTCTCTTTCTGGAAGAAAGGTTGTGTATGTTGATACAGAAGGTCTTTCCCCAGAGAGGGTCAGACAGATTTTTAAGGACAAAAAAGCCTTGCACAATGTTCTGCTTTATGAGGTTGTTGACTTCAAGCAGCAGAGCTCGACGATAAAAGAGGTGGCAAGGGTTTGCAGAACTGAAAAGGTGGATCTGATAGTGGTCGATTCTATAACTGCTTTATACAGAAGCGAGCTTGAAGATGTTGAAAAGCAGTTGAAAATGAAGAGAGAGCTCACGTCGCAGGTAACCTTTCTTCTCGGCCTCGCGAGAAAGCACAAGCTTGCAGTCGTTGTGACGAATCAGATGTTCACAGATATCAGGGATGGGAGGGATAAGCCATTGGGTGGGCCAACGCTCGATCATTTGTCAAAGACAATTGTCGGGCTTGAGAGGATAAATGGGGAGAGGCTGGCTTATTTGGTTAAGCATAGAGCGAAGCCGGAGGGAGAAAGCTGCAAGTTTAAGATAACCTATGATGGGATCGAGCCTTGAATTTCAGAACCTTGAGTTTCAGAGCTGAATTGATATCCTCGATTTTGAATTTCAAGCAGGTTCTATTTGTAAAATGGTAAATAGTAGAAATAAAAATAAAATAAAAATTAGCCCTTAAGCTTGCTCAATTGCTCTACCAGCTCCGGAACAACCTCAAAAATGTCTCCAACGATTCCATAGTGGGCAACGCCGAAGATCGGAGCCTCTGGATCTTTGTTGATCGCTATGATCAACTCGCTGTCTTTCATTCCCATAACGTGCTGGAAGGCTCCGCTTACTGCTAAGCCGAGGTAGAGCTTTGGCTTGACTGTTTTACCAGATATCCCTATCTGTCTATCTTTCGGCAGCCAGCCATTGTCGATCACCGGTCTGCTTCCTGCTACCACACCGCCTAACAGCTCTGCAAGCTCTTCGGCAAGCTCTATGTTTGAAGCATCATCTATTCCTCTTCCAACTGTAACAAGAATGTCTGCCTGGGTTATGTCGACCTCTCCAACTTCTGGTTCGATGTACTGGACGAATTTCCTCTTCGGCTCTGAAGGTTTAAGGCTTATCTCCTCTACACTTCCACCAACCTCGCTTCCCTCTTTGAATACTCCTTGTCTGATAGCGAGAACATAGCTCTCCGCTTCCCTCAGCTTCAAGTCAACCATCAGCTTGCCTTGGAAGATGTACTTTGAAACCTTGACACCATCTGAAACATCAACGCCCACAACATCTGTTGCAACGGGAGCGTTGAGCTTTACAGCCAGCAGAGGAGCAAGCTCGATGCCGAAAGACGTGTTAGGGAGGAGCACAATATCTGGCTTGTTGTTTGCGAAGAACTGCATTAGTACATCTACGTAGGTTTCGGGATTGAAGAACTCAAGGCTATCATCTTGGATAACCCATACCTTATCCGCATACTTCGCTAGCTCGTCAGCAAATCCTTTAACGTCCTTACCCAGGATAACGGCCTCACTTGACTCCTTCTTTATCGCGTTAGCCAGATTCAGGAGTTCTATTGAAGTGGGGTTGAGCTCACCCATTCTGTGCTCAGCTATGGCAAAAACCCTCATTATACCAACCCCCTCTCCTTTAGAATTTCTATAAGTTTCTTTGCAACTTCATCCGGCGAGCCTTCGATCATCTCGGCCTTCTTTACAGGTGGCAAATACATCTTCTCTATTTCCAAGGTTGAAGTTGTTGGCTGCAAAGTGACCTCTTTAAGCTCCTTTGTCTTTGCCCTCTTTATTCCCATTATCGAAACGTATCTCGGCTCGTTTATTCCGCTCTGCACGGTTATCAAGCACGGCAAAGGCAATACGACTTCCTCGTTGTATCCACCTTCCAGCTCTCTTTTTACCCTTATCGACGAGTCTTCAACTTCTAAAGCTGTAACTGCTGTAGCGAAAGGCAGCTCAAGCATCCCTGCCAGCAAAGATCCGACTAATGCATTGTTCAAGTCTTGAGACTGGTAGCCAGCTATGATCAAATCGAAGTTCTCATCTTTTATCGCCTCCTTGATAACCTCTGCTGTCTGATATGCATCGAGCGTTGAGTTGTATGGAATCTTTATAGCTCTATCAGCCCCCATTGCAAGGCATTTTCGAAGTGTATCCTCGCATGCCTCGCCCACTCCGACAACAACAACTTCTCCACCTTTATTCTCTTTAATCTGGATTGCCTCCTCGATCGCGTATCTATCCCAGTCGTTGATGTCCCATACAAGCCCTCTTTCGTCTACGCTCTTTCCATCCTCACCGACCCTGATCTCTGACTCCGGGTCAGGAGCGTGTTTTGCTAAGACGATAATATTCACCATACCACCTCCAGATCGCTAAACGCTTTAGGTTTTAAATCATTTGCCATTTATAACTTCTGAGACGAAAAATAAAATGTAATGTAAAGTTCTTTGACTTCTTTCGACTACTTACCTTTGAACTCTGGTTTTCTCTTCTCAAAGAACGCTCTAACGCCTTCGATGACATCCTCCGTTGATGTTGCGATTCCGAAGTAAGCTGCCTCGATTGCCTGGCCAGCCTCAACAGGAAGCTCATAACCGTAGTTTATCGCATACTTCGCCATTCTGAGCGAGATTGGAGGTAGCTCGGCAAGAGCCTTTGCAAGGGCGTTTACCTCATCCCAGAAGTTCTCAGGATCCACGGCCTTATTCACCAGTCCAATCTGCTCAGCCTCATCGGCAGTGATTCTCTTGGCAAGCATTATCATCTCCTTCGCCTTTGCAAGCCCGATTATCTTTGCCATTCTCTGTGTTCCTCCCCATCCGGGAATCAATCCGATGGCAATCTCCGTAAGACCAATTTTTCCGGCTTTCGACATTATTCTGAAGTCGCATGCCAAAGAAAGCTCGCATCCACCGCCGAAGGCGTAGCCGTTTATCGCAGCTATAACTGGCTTGGGGAACTTCTCGATCATTGTGAATACCTCGTTGCCCCTTGCAGAAACCATTGAAGAATTTGCAGGCTTGAGAGTTGAAGGATCAGCTAAAGCTTCTTGCAAATCGAAACCAGCTGAGAATGATTTGTCGCCAGCTCCTGTAATAATGAGGACTCTCACCTCGTCATCCTTCGCTAGCTGCTTTAAGGCAAGCTCCATCTCATCCAGCAGATCGAATGAAATCGCGTTAAGACGGTGAGGCCTGTTAAGGACGAGCTTTGCAATCTTGTTCTCGACATCTTTCTCGATGAGAATGTTCTTGAAGCTAACCTCGCCTTTGTAGCTGTAGAATCCTTCTCCGCTCTTCTTTCCGAGCTTTCCTTCTTTAACCATCTTGGTGAGCAATTCCGTAGGCTTGAGGACGTCGAGGCCCTTCTCCGCATGGAGCTCCTCGAGCTTCTTTGCAATGACATCCAAGCCGATCTCATCTCCAAGCTCACATGGCCCCTTCGGCATGTTCGTTCCGAGCTTCATCGCCAGATCGATTTCTTCTGCTGATGCCACGCCCATCTCTATCAAGCCTGAGGCTATGTTCACCATCGGAGCTATCAGCCTGAGAGCATCGTATTTGCCAGCGAGCTCCTCCGGGATCTCCGGCCTACCTTTCGACCAGTCATAGAAACCTTTTCCGGTTTTCATTCCGAGCTCTTTCTTCTCGATTTTTTCTTTAAGCACCTGAGCATTCGGAACCAAACTCCACTGCTCTCCGCTGTGGTAGAGGATGTCAAGTCCGACGAAATCGCCTAACTCGATTGGCCCCATCGGGAAGGCATACTTGAACTTCATCGTCGCATCGATCTCCTCCTTGGTTGCAACCTTCCTGTCTACATCGTCTATTGCGAGAGCGAGATATGGGACGAGACACCTGTTAACTATGAATCCCTCAACATCCTTCTTCACCACGACAGGTGTCTTTCCTATGCTCTTCACGAAATTTACACCATATTCTATCGTTGAGTCAGCCGTAAGCTCTCCCTTTATCACCTCAACCAGCTGCATCACCGGCACAGGATTGAAGAAATGCAATCCCATGAACTTCTCCGGCCTGTCTGTTACCTTGGAGATCTCCGTGATGCTTAAGCCAGAGGTGTTCGTTGCAAAGATACAATCCGGCGAGGCGTACTGCTGAACCTCCTCAAACACCTTTTTCTTCAAATCAAGAATTTCTGGAACCGCTTCGATGACAAGCTCTGCCCCTTCGATGGCTTCCTTCATGTCGAGGGTGAAGTGAAGTCTGCTCAACACTTCCTTAGCTTTCTCCTCTTTCATTTTACCTTTTGACACGGCCTTATCGAGCATTTTCTGAATGTTCGCCAAAGCTTTATCGAGGAATTTCTGGTCGATATCTCTAACCCACACATCGTATCCCGCCAAAGCGCTCACATAGGCAATACCATGCCCCATCGCCCCGGCACCAAGAACAGCAATCTTTTTCATTTTAACACCTCCATTTTAACTAAAACAAATTAAAAGATCAAGGTTTAAATTTTGTTCGTTATTTTTCGTTATTCCCCATTTTTTCTCATTTTAATTTCTCATTTTATTTTTCCCTCTTACACTATTACACCACTTGCTCCACCTGTTCCACCCGTTCCAATCACAGCACTCTGCGGTTATTCCTCTGGAACGAGCTCGTACATGAAGTAGCCCTCTTTCCTCTTCGATATCTCAAGCCTGACCTTCATCCCTGGTTTTGCTTTCCTCGGATCACCTTTAAGCCAGGCTGTGATCCTAGGCCCTTCAGCAAGCTTTGCTATCGCAACTGTGTATGGCTCGTACTCCCCGAAGGAAGGTGGTTTCACGAAGATAACTGTTAGAGTTTCAAGTGTGGCCTCTCTCGATAGCTCAACCCACTCCATATCACTGATTCTGCAGCTCGGGCAGTCGCGCTGGGGAGGGAAGAAAAGCCTTCCGCACTGCTTGCATTTTGTTGTAACAAGCTTCCCCTCTTTTAATCCCTCGAAGAACGGTTTGATGTTCTCAATGGAGATGACGTATCTTAGATCGAGTTCTCTGAGATCCAGCCATTGCAAGGCTCCAGATCTTTCATCGGTCATGATTGGAAGCCCGAACTCCTTAATCTGCTTTTCAATAACTTCTTTCATCTTATCACCCCTCACTTCTTTAGCTTTTCAAGTCCATAGATAGTTACGTAGGTGTAATGCCCTGTGCCGCCAACATTGTGGGCAAGCCATCTGCCCTTCACTATATCCGCCTGCCTTCCTGCCTCAGCTTGGCTTAGAAGTTGCTTGTAAGCTTCAACCGCCTGGCTGACTCCTGTAGCACCAATAGGATGACCCTTTGCCTTCAAACCGCCATCGGTGTTAACCGGGATCAAACCTCCGAGATAGGTTTGTTCATCTCTGATTAGCTTTACACCCTCTCCCGGCTTTGCAAATCTCAGATCTTCATATGCTATGATCTCAGGGGCTGTGAAACAGTCATGGACATTTGCTCCGTCCAAGTACTTGTATGGAGCGTCCATATCAATTCCAGCCTTCTTGTAGGCGATTTCAGCTGCATATCTGGCCGATTCCAGAGACGTGAATGAGTCTCTCTTGCTAAGATTCGCTGTCCCTGTTCCAACCCCTTGGCTGTGAATCCATATCTTGTTTTCAGCATCCTTCGCGAACTCCTCGCTCGCAAGAATTACCGCAGCACTTCCATCCGTTATCGGGCTGCAGTCGAAGAGCTTGAACGGCCAGGCAACGTACTTCGGCTCCATTACCTTCTCAAGCGTCACCTCTTTCTGGAACTGAGCGTACGGATTTTTGGCTCCGTAGTAATGGTTTTTCACCGCAACTCTTGCAAAATCCTCCTCGGTTGCTCCATACTTCGCCATGTAGGCTGTTGCATGCAAAGCGTAATAACCCGGGAAAGTCAGGCCGAAATTCTCAAATTCCCAGAAGTAGTTGCCGAATCTGCCTATAAGCTCGATTACTGTTGGGTTTTGTGACTCCCTCATTTTTTCTATACCAAGGATTAGCACGACATCTGCCTCACCGCTTTTTATCGCAGTGTAACCGACTCTTATTGCAGCATTTCCCGTAGCGCATGCAGCCTCAACCCTCATCGAACCTTTAGGTGATAAATCTGCATACTCTGCCATCAATGCTGGCAATGCAGCTTCACTGCTCCATATTCCTGCATTTCCAACCACGAAGAAGTCGATATCCTTCTGATCCACATTAGCGCTATCCAATGCTGGTTTTATTGATTCCCATGCGAGCTCGGGAATGTTGACATCCCTTCTTTCGCCAAATTTTGAATGCCCGACACCAATAATAGCCACATTTTCAGACATACACTTCATACTAATTTTTCGTTATATAAGTCTTTCTCGAATTCTACGCTTTTAAAACGGAATCAGGTTTAAGAAAATATCACAAAGCGAAAAATTCGTCATTATTTTTAACGAATTGCAAATTGGAAGTATATAAGCTTTTCTTTAACCAATCAACTTTTTCCCGAATATTATTTAAAACAAAAGAATTTTATACTCTCCTGTTAACATAAGCGGGGGGATAAAGATGGTGGACTTTACTTTTACAGAAGAACAGGAAGATATTAGGAGGGCTGCTAAAGAGTTTGCTGAGAAGGAATTCACACAGGAGCTTGCCATGGAGTGTGATCGCGAGGAAAAATATCCGAGAGAGCTCGTAAAAAAATGCGCAGAACTTGGCTTCCATGCTGTAGCGATTCCTGAGGAGTATGGTGGTGGTGGTTACGGCCCGATAGAGCAGATGATCGTGATGGAGGAATTCTCAGCCGTAAATCCCGGCTTAGCCATTGCTTGCTTAACTCCAATCTTTGGGGTTGAAATCTTGCTAAACCATGGAAGCGAAGAACAGAAGGAAAATTGGATTCCAAAGCTTTGTAGTGGAGAAGCGATCATGGGAATGGCCAATACAGAGCCTGACGCGGGCAGTGATGCTGCAAGCATAAAAACGAAAGCAACGCTCGATGGAGACGAGTGGGTTTTGAATGGCACGAAGCAATTCATAACTAATGGCACAGTTGCGGACTTCATTTTGGTTACGGCGAAAACCAAGGAACTTGAATGGAAAGACAGGCATAAAGCGATAACCTACTTCCTCGTTGAAACCGATAGGGAAGGATTTAAAGCTACGAAGATCACTGGAAAGCTCGGAATAAGGGCGAGCGATACTGCAGAGATATCGCTCTCGAACGTTAGAGTGCCAAAAGGCAATATGGTTGGTGAGGAAGGCAAAGGTTTCTACTACATGATGGAATTTTTCGACATCACCAGGGTTTGGGTTGCGGCTCAGGCTGTTGGTATTGCAAGGGGGGCTTTAAAGCTAGCTGCAGACTACGTAAAACAAAGAAAGGCTTTTGGAGTTCCTTTGGCATCCTTCCAGTACATTCAATTCCGGCTGGCTGAATTGGCAACGAAAATCGAGGCGGCAAGAACACTCACTTATAGGGCAGCGGCCATCCAAGTTGAGCAGGGCAAGCCGGACAGCATGCTCTCCTCGATGGCTAAATGGTATGCCGGAGAGGTTGCCGTCGAGACTTGCGACTGGGCGTTGCAATTCCATGGCGGTTATGGTTACATAGACGAGTATCCGATAAATCAGTTCTACAGAGATGCGAAGATAACTGAAATCTACGAGGGAGCCAAAGAGATTGAGAAGCTTATTGTTGCCAGACACATTCTGGGGGTTAAATAGTTGATTAAATAGTTGAAAAAGTTGAATGGTTTTTACGGGTTGAAATGGTTGAAAATAAGAAGGCGAAAAACTGACTAATTTTGATTTTTAATGATTTTTATTTCTTTTTTTTACTAATACTAGCCTACCTGACATTTTTGGGCGAATACGCATAATTTCAATTTAGATTAGAGTAGAATGGATGTATGTTCTCTGAGTAACTCTTTTTATTCTTTTTACCCACCCATGGGCAACCTTTTTTTAACCACCTCTCAATTAAACCTCATGCTTGACATTCTGAAGGCTGAAGCGAGGAAGGCAGCAGAACTAATAAAAAGCCATGACTTTATCCGGATATTCACCCATTACGATGTTGATGGAATTTCATCTGCAGCAATTCTTGCGAAATCCCTGTTAAGGATCGATAAGAGATTCCATCTCAGCTTTCTTAATGGGTTGAATAATGGAAATCTTGATTATGAAAAGGATGAGCTCACGGTTTTCCTTGACATGGGCAGCGGTTATCCTGATGTTGTATCAGAGGTTAATTCAGACGTTCTCATTATAGATCATCACTTCCCGATGGGGAAGATCAACCCGGCAAAAAAGTTAGTGCATGTTAATCCGCATTTAGCTGGATTAGATGGATCTTTTGAACTCTCTGCAAGTGGAACGGCTTACGTTGTTGCGAATCAGCTTGGAAAGAATAAGGATTTGGTTGGAATCGCTTTGGCTGGTATCATTGGTGATAAGCAGAAAATAAAAGGCGGTAATGCTGAGATAGTCAGGGAGGGAGTAGCAGAAGGATACATCGAGGAAAAGAAGGGGCTTTTGATCTATTCTGGAAAGCTTAGAGAGGTATTGCAGATCTCAGTAGAACCTTATCTAGACTTTTACAAAAAAGAGGACGAGCTGGAGGAGTTTTTGGAAAAAGCGGGATTGGATGGTGATGCTGAGATTGATAACTTAAGCGAGGAAGATTTAAGGCGACTTTCTGACGCTATAGTGCTGAGAATCCTTGAGATTGGTGGGAGTGAAGAAGTCATACAGGATTTTCTTGGGAAAAGATATCTGCTAAAAGCTGAACTCGTCCAGAACGCTTTAACTCTCACCGACGTTGTGAACTCCTGCGGCAGGGTTTCAGCCTTTAGCATCGGCTTTGGAATTTGTATGCGAGATGAGAAGTTTTTGGAAAGAGGCTTTGAAATCTGGAGAAAGTTCCAGACAGAGCTCTTGGAAGAGATCAGGAAGAGAAGGGAGGAAGTTAAAGAAGCTGAGTGCATAAGGTATCTTGTGATGGATGATGCCCCAACCACGGGTCCGATTGCAACCATACTTTCCCGCTATCTTTTTAGCGACAAACCGTTCGTGGCGGTTAATATAAAAAAAGATGTTGCTAAAGTCTCTTCGAGAACCACGATGAGCCTTTCTGAGCTCATAGATCTGGGAATGATTATGCACGAAGCGGCAAAAAAGGTAGGAGGGAGAGGAGGAGGGCATAGGGTGGCTGCTGGAGCAAATCTCCCTCCTGCCAAAGTGGATGAGTTCGTAAGGGAGGTTGATAGACTTTGCTGCAAGGCCATGGGGAGGTAAGGATAAAGCAGAAAATTGAATCTGCTAGAATAATAGCAGCCGCTTTAAAGCCGGACGATACCGAATGGAGTGAGGCAAGGGCTGAGGATAGCGGGTTAGTCCTCGAAGTGGAAACTTCAAAGCCGGGAGCGATGCTGAATGCTTATGATGATTACTTTCTTAATCTAATTGCTGCCCATGCTGTGCTTGAGGCTGCAGAAAGATTTGTGGAAAAATTTGTAGAAAAGCAAGATAAAATAACCAATGAAAAGGTGAAATAATGAAACAGTTCTTTTACTGCGAGATTTGTGGGGAGGAAACGCCCCACAAGCTGATAAGAGAGAAAACTCATCTTTACATGTGCGAAGAGTGTGGAAACTATGCAAACTTCCCCCCTGAGAAGGAGATCGTGGTTAATGCGATAATCAGCTTCGAGGGAGAGTCTGAGAGGGGGAAAGTCAGGCTGAAGGAGAGCGAGGAAATCGAGAAGGGGGATGAATTTATTGTGGAGACTGATTCTGGCTTTAGGATTGGAGAGGTTACCTCTATCGAACTTCTGAATGATAAAAGAAGCGAAACAGCCAATGCGAAGCAAATAAAGACTATATGGCTTCGTGATACCGGAGAGGTTGGTGTAAGAATAAGTTTGCACAAAAGGGCGATCACAACTCCTGTAACGATCTACGTGCCGGGGGAAACTGAGTTTACCGTTGGAGAGGAACTCGAATTCGGAAACAAGAGATACAGAATTACGAAGATAAAAGTGAGGGAGGGAAAGGTTCTGGATAGGAAAGGGGATTCGATCAAGGCCAAGAACATAAGAAGGGTTTATGCAAAGTTCGAAGGAAAAATAAAAGGGAAATAGAGAAAGAAATAAGGAGTTAAGATTTTGGATGGCGGCATGGCAGCGAGAAAACCTTTGAGACTGCGGGATTTCGTAAAAGCAAAGGACTGCTTCTTTTCTGTTGTCGGCTACGACCATAGCATGGGCATAAAGTCTTTCTTGAGGTATATCCCGTCTGCTGACGGTGATCGCGAACGAAAAGGTTTGAAATACAAAAAACTCATGCATGAGGCAGCGGTAAGGCACGCTTTGGAAAGGGATTTGTTTTACAATAAAGAGCTCGGAATATTTCTTATCCCACCTAATGAAGTTCAAGAGGTTTACAAGCCAGAAGAAAGGATATCTGATCTCTTGAAGGGAAAATTTGAGGATGACGAGCTGAGAAAAATCGTTGATTTTTTTGGAAGTATTCCGGCTGAAAAAATGGGAGTAACTGGATCGAGGCTTATAGGCCTTAAGGCAGAGGAGAGCGATGTTGATTTTGTTATGTATGGAAGGTACTGGTTTGTTGGGAGAAACAAGATAAGAAGCGGAATTGAAAGGAAAAAGCTCTCGGAACCTTCGAGCGATATGTGGGATTTCATATATAAAAAAAGGAAGGTAACGCTTCCTTATGATATATTTCTGGTTCATGAAAAGAGAAAGTACCACAGAGCCGTTCTCGGCTCGACTTACTTCGATCTGCTTTATGTTAGAGATTATGATGAAATCGATAGACAAATTCCGGAGTGGAGAGGAAAGCGGGTTGGAAAAACAATAATTCAGGCTGAGGTAATCGATGATAGCTTAACCTTCGACTACCCCGCTTACTTCCCTTTGAAAAGCAAAAAGGTAAAAGCGATTCTCTGCTTCACGCATACTTTCGTTGGCCAGGCTTTGAAGGGCGAGAGAATTGAAGCGAGAGGATATGTGGAGGAGATAGGGGGAGAAAGATATTTGGTTGTTGGAACCTCGAGAGAGGTTGCGGATGAGTACATAGTTTCCTTAAATTTAATTGAGGATAAATCTCTCGTGGATGAGTATCTCAGGTGGAAAAAATCGTTAGCATAGGTGGAAAAAATGATAGCGGTACTTTCTGGTGGAACGGGAACTCCCAAGCTTCTTTGGGGATTAAAGGAGATATATGATGACTTTTTCGTTGTTGTCAATACAGCAGAAGACGTATGGGTTTCGGGAAACAAGATCTGTCCGGATATAGATTCCGTCATCTACGCTCTCTCCGAATCCATCGACACGGAAACGTGGTGGGGCATAGCAGATGACACTTTCACAACCCATGAAAGGCTGAAATCTCTGGGATTCGATGAAGGGATGAGAATAGGCGATCTGGACAGGGCAACGCATATTCTAAGAAGTGAGTTACTGCGAAAAGGGAAAAGCTTGCTGCAAGCTATAAGAATTCTGAAAAACAGTTTTGGGATTAAACAGGAAATTTTCCCGATGTGCAATGAGGAGGTTTCAACCCTCATCGAGACGAATGAAGGCTTAATGCACTTTCAGAATTTCTGGGTTGGAAGGAAGGGTGAGCCTGAGGTGAGTAAAATAATCTTCAATGGAATTGAGAAGGCGAGAATGCCTGAGGAAGTTAAAGATCTTCTCAAGCAATGCGATTCAGTCGTAATCGGCCCGTCGAATCCGATAACGAGCATAGGGCCTATAATCTCTGTAAAGGGGTACGTTGAGGTTTTAAAGAGAAAGAGAGTTGTTGCCGTCTCACCCATTATCGGGAACAAGCCTGTAAGTGGGCCAGCAGCGAAGTTCATGCGAGCTTTGGGTTATGAAGTCTCTCCAGCTGGTGTTGCAGAGGTTTACAGAGACTTCATAGACGTTCTCGTGATCGATGAAAGGGACGCTGATTACGAAATTGAGTTCGCTGAAGTTACAAAAACGGACACAATTATGAAGGAGAAGGGCGATGCGGTAAGGCTCGCTAACTTTCTGCTTGATATCCTTTAACCTCCGCTAACCATAAACCTCTTTAACGATTTTTTCAAGTGCCTGCTTTACTTTCTTCACGAATTCCTCTGTGATCTCTTTTTCAACCTCCTCTTTCAGCGGACAGACATCGTCAACAACAACTTCTCCCTTTTCGTTGAGAACGAGGGGATAGATTCTGCATCCTTTCGGGCGGTGTTCGTAGATTGTACATCGGTTATTTTCGAGAAAGAAGCATCTCCCTCCTACATTCCTCAACCTTCTAACTCCATCGACTACAATCGAGAAGTCGTCAACCTCGAAACCTAAGGAAAGTATTCTCTCAACATCCTCCATTGTTAGGGGCATCTCCGTGTCATAACAGCATTTTCCGCAGTTTATAGCTAGGCAATTAACCCTTATCATTTTTGCCATCTTTTCCCGCTTTCACTTTACACCAAATTTCCTTAAATAATCCTGAACTTTCATACCTTCACTTCTCGCAAGCTTTTTCAGAATTTCCGATGCGCCAGTTGAGTACTGGATTGCCTTCTTCTCCCTTTTGACAATCTCCTTGGGGAGCAAATCGAGAGCGATCTTTCTCAGAATGTACTTCCTGACAACCTCTCCGTTAAGCTTTCTAACCTTGAGCTCTACCGGAAGCCTCAACGCGAGCTCAATAAGATCCCATTGGAGATATGGGGCCACAAGCTTTGTCTCAAAAGAGTATGCGATTTTCGTGTCTCTGACTAGGTTTTTGATCCCGATGCTCCTCACGTCTTCAACTAGAGAATCCCTCAGCTCTCTGCGATCCATCGTTGCATACCGCATGTATCCGCCAAAGAGTTCATCAGCCCCCTGGCCGAAAACTATGCTCGTGTAGCCGAGGTTTCTCGAGAACTCCATCACGAGGTAGATCGGAAGAGCTATCGAAACCTGCAATGCATCTGTGCTCTCGATCGTACTTATGAGCTTCGGCAAAACCTCTTCAACTTCCGTTTTCCCAAACCTCTTGATCTCCACATCCTTTCCAAGCAATTTTCCGCAAGCTCTAAGCCATTCTTCCTCCTTATCGTTTGCCGTTACAGAAACTAAGTCCAAGTCATAGATAGATGCAAGGAGGGATGAATCTATGCCGCCTGAAAAGGCTATGCAGCCCTTAGCTTTAAAATTTTTCAGGATGCTATAAAATCTCTCCTTGAACTCCTCTTCTCCAACTTCCGAGTCAAAGCTAAAGACGTCCTCGAAGGTATAACGTTTTCTCTCTATCACGTCGCCGTTATAATCGAGCTTTAGAACCTCTCCCGGCAGAAGCTCAACGCATTCACTCTCAAAATAGCTTTTAAAGGAGGAGAATGAAAGTTCGAAAGGATTGTAGTATAAAGGCTTCCCACCGAAAACATCCCGCGATGCCAGAATGTGAGAAGGACGGATTGCTACGAGAGCATAGAAGTCTCTTAGGCGGATAGGGAGTTCATCAGCGTATTTCAAGCTGACTTCTCCATCAAAATCGAGAAAGATGTTCCCCTCCTGTCTTGATGGATAGCGGCAGTTGGCGTAAATGTGTTTAGCCCTCCCACCCTCCATCTCTGCAAAGGCATATATCGACATTGCTTGAATTTTTGCACGGAGTGATTTTTAAGAATTAGGGTAAGTAAGTTGGCTGGGCATTAAATTGGCTGAGATTCTGGAACTTCAGAATTCCGAGAAATTCTGAAAATCCCTACTCCTTCAGAAAATTTCCGTTGAGCAAACTATTTATGCAAATAAATAAGAATCAGCTCCATGACCCTTCCAAAGCTCGTAAAGGATTACATTGACAAGCTAAAGGAGTTAAGGGAACTGGGAAAAGATCCTTTCAAAATAAAGAAGTTTGAAAAGGATGCTTACGCTTCAGAAATCCGTGAAAAATTTTCTGCCATAGAGGCTGGGGAAGAGACCGATTATAAGGTAAAAATTGCAGGAAGGCTTCTCTCAAAAAGAAAGCATGGTGGGGTTATTTTTGCAGATTTGAAGGATCCGAGTGATAAAATTCAGCTCGTTTTCAGGAAAGATTATACGGATGATTTCAAGATGCTCCGGCTGGTTGATAGGGGAGATATAGTTGGTGTGAGCGGAGTCGTTATAAAAACGAAAAGGGGGGAGCTCAGCGTTCTTGTTAAAAGCTGGACTGTACTCTCTAAAGCTTTAAGGCCTCTGCCGGATAAATGGCATGGGCTAGAGGATGTGGAAACAAGGTACAGGCAGAGATACGTTGACTTCATCATGAACGAGGAAAGCAGAGAATGTTTTATCCTGATCAACAGGGTTTTGCATCTCATAAGAAACTATCTCAACGAGAATGGTTTTATTGAAGTCTACACCCCAATTCTGCAGCCCGTCTATGGCGGAGCTTTCGCTCGGCCTTTCGAAACCTATCATCACTTTCTTGAGGAAAAGATGTATCTCAGAATCGCTCCGGAACTTTACCTGAAAAGACTGCTGGTTGGAGGCTTTGAGAAGGTTTACGAATTCGCGCCTTGCTTTAGAAATGAAGACGTTGATAGCTTGCATAATCCTGAATTCGTACAGCTCGAGTTCTACTGGGCATACATAGAGCTGAACCAGCTAATGGATTTCATCGAGGAGATGCTTGAAAGCGTAGTTAGGGAGCTAACTGGGGATACAAAGCTTGAGTATCAGGGAAAAACGATTGAGTTCAAGAGACCATGGAAGAGATTAAGGATGGTTGATGCGATAAAGGAGTACGGAGGCCCTGATGTTGAAGCTTTGAGCGATGAGGAGCTTTTCAGGATTGCAGAAGAGCTTGACATCCATGAAGAGAGGAGAGGAGAAATCATAGAGAAGCTCTTCGATTACTATGTGAAGGATCATCTCGTCAATCCGACTTTCGTTACCCACTTTCCTCTGGATATCTCCCCGCTCGCCAAGAGAATAGATGGTTATGCGGACAGAATGGAGCTGTACATAGCGGGGATGGAGGTTGCAAATGGTTTTTCCGAATTAAACAATCCGATCGAGCAGTACATGCGATTCAAGGAGGAGGAAGATCTCAGGAGAAAATCGGATAAGAAAGGCCTAGAAACTATGCCGATGGACAAGGATTACGTTAGAGCGTTAGAATACGGCATGCCTCCTGCCAGTGGCGTTGGAATAGGCCTAGGAAGGCTTTTCATGATTCTCACTAATAAAACAACGCTTAGGGAGGTAATAGCATTCCCAACGCTTGCAAGGGAAGAAAAAATAGATGTGATACCTGAGCTATATCCGGAAGTTTTAGACTGGTATGAATAATTAAGAATGGTGATCGAGAGTAAAGTAAAAATTGATGAATTTAGAGGATTAAAAAATTAGAAACCTAGTCCGAAAGAAGTGAACATATCTACTGTATCGATAAGCGAGAAATCGAGTGAAACATCGAGAATATCATACACCTTGGGAAGCATCTTAGCGCAGGGAAAGAGCAGCAGTGATCCGCCCTTTGCCACCAATTCTTTGTAATATTTGTGGATTAGGAATCTAACAACCTCTGCATTGGAGTTAAGCCCAAGCTCTTCCTTAATTCTCGTGAATTTCTCCTCTAACTTTTCATCGGTTTTGATCCTTAGGTTTAATACACCATTAGGTTTTTTACCCATATTTCTACTTTGTTTAGTAATATTTAAGTAATTTTCGGTTTTTTAACAACATAAAATCCAATTTCAACCCTTTTGCAATTTTCTTATGATTTATTGTGAAAATTACATAACATTCTATCTGAAAATGAATTTATTTTAAATTTTTTGCTACAAAACACAAATTTTATATACTTTTTGATACATTTTGACACATATGGTTACAGAGTTGGAGACCATCAAAACAAAAAAACAGATTCTCCTCCCTGGAACTTTGATTATACTGCTCCTTGCAGCTTTGATATGGTTTTTCGCCTTTGGAAATGCTCAAATTGAACTATGGCAGCGATGGGTCATTCTTCTTTTCCTCTTTACATTCGTAATCGGTATAATAGGTCCTATGTCTGGAGTAGGGGGAGGGGTGATATTCGTTGGCCTTGGAATGGCGATTCTACCATTTCACGTCGATTTCATCAGGGGAGCCGGACTCGTTGCAGCTTTAACTACTGCATTGAATTCCGCGCCACATTTCACGAAAAAAGGCCTTGCAAATTTCAGAGTTGCTGCGCCTTTGGTAGTGGTTTCCACGATATTCTCAATAATGGGGAGTGTTTTCGGTTTATGGATTTCGAACGCATTTCCCCAGGGTTCGAGTTACGTTAAAGTTAGCCTAGGTTTCGTTTTGTTTGTAATGCTGGCCGCGATAGCAACCTCGAAGAACGTGGAATATCCCGAGCCCAAAAAGCCTGACAGAATTTCGAAGATGCTGAACATTTATGGAAGCTGGTATGAACCAACTCTGAATCGAGTGGTGGAATACAGGGTTGGAAATCTCCCCGTAGCACTTTTCTTCTTCGCCGGAGTTGGCTTCGTTGCAGGAATGTTCGGTCTTGGTGCGGGCTGGGCGAATGTGCCTGTATTAAATCTCATAATGGGTGTCCCGCTTAAGGCTGCGGTTGCTACGAGCATGGTCATACTTGCGATAAACGATTCAGCCTCTCTATGGGTTTATCTCTCGAACGGGGCTGTTTTGCCCCTCGTAGTTGTCCCGACAATCCTTGGAATCGGTGTGGGTTCGAGGATTGGTTCAAGAATCGCTGTCAGAACCAAACCTAGGATAATAAAATACTTGGTTATCGGGCTGATTGGCCTTTCTGCCATTGTGAACATCATCCAAGGATTGGCTGGGATGGGGATTATCGGGTGGTGAAGGTGGTGAATATGGCTGATTTGTTAAGTTGGTTTAGGAAACTGGTGGAAGAAATTATGAAGATGTTTCCAAGTCTTGATGAGCTTGCAGAAGTATTTGATCCCCTCTGTCGGGGAGAGCTTTTTGCATCTGAGCTGGAAAAGCCGAATGTTCAGCTAGGATATACTGTTAGACCGAGATTAGTTAAAAGGGAATTTTTGGGGTGAGAGCTATGGGAATTAAGGAGAAGATAAAAGAACTGGCACCGAGTGTTGATGAGCTGGCAGATGTTATGGATCCTTTGAATTCAGGCGAAGCTTTAGCGCCGATCTCAAACGACGATTCCCCACTCAAGTTCCCCTCCGCATCAGCAACGAGCACGGTTAAGGAGAAGTTGAAAGAATTAACCCCTGCAGTCGACGAACTGGCTGAGGTGATGGAACCGATCCATGAAAAAGAAGCCTTAGCGCCGATGAAAGAGCCGGTTCCAGAAAGGTTGTTGCCAGAAACGCTGATAACGATCGATCCCCTCAATCGAATTTTCGGAGACGTTATGAGGACTGTTTGCAACGTGGGGCTTGCAGTAATCATAATCGCTTCTGCCCTATACTTCCTTGGCATATATCCCGGAGATAACCCAAATCTTGAAGTGCTTAAATGGAATGAGCCAGCATCGGCCTTTTGGAAGGATGTAAAGGGGATCGATCTTAATGGATACTCGTGGTTTCTGAGTGATGTTATGGATCCGGAAGACATCGTCATCCTAGGCACGACATTCTTGGCATTAACGCCTTTGATTGGCTTCATGTTTGCGATTCCAAAGTCCCATGGTGCAATGAGAGTGTTGCTGTTCATAATAACTATAGAGTTCGTCTATGCCATTCTAAGACCGTTACTGATGAACGTGGGAGGTGTTGCTTGATTTGGCTGCTATAAGGAGAAGAAACGTATTTAGGCTTTCAATCGCTCTGGATCCGGAAACTGAAAGAATGGTAGGTTATCTTTCTAAAGAAGAGGGTAGAAACGCCTCTGAGACCATAAGAATGGCAATTAAGACCTATTTCGATCTTAAGAAGGATAACAGATCCTTGGACATCGAAAAGCTCAAAAAATTCGGAGAAATGCTCGAGAGCGAGGAGCACGTGCTTGTTGATATAGATCTATGGATAAAGATCCTCGACGAGCTTAACAAAAAGGGAAGCGAGGAGTTCTTTAGGAATGTAAGGGAGATAGGGTATAACAAGGGGATTCAGTACAAAAAGATTGGACTGAAAGACATCCATGAAACCTTGAAAACTTTGGAAATTGGAAACTGGTTTAAATTGAAAGCTAATGGTGATGAGGCGTTTACAGTGGTCCTATCAACCCGAAGCGAGCAGAATTTGCTTAAAAGTTTCTTGGAGGGAATGTTTGAAGCTCAAGGAATTCAGGCTGAAATCATTCCGGGTTTCAAGAAACTTACAGTTGTTAAAAAGTCCTCTAAGTAGTTTTTTATCTTTTTTACGAACTTTTACGAATTGCAAATTCTAAATCAAAAATTTAATAACCAGTCCCTGCTCACGACTTAGGATGATCTATCAGAACGAAATCCTCTGGTTTATCCTCCTCATAGTCAACTTCAGTGGAATTACCCTCGCATACAAGTTCTTTGGAAAACATGGTCTTTACGCATGGATGGCAATGGCAATAATCATAGCGAACATTCAGGTAATGAAAACCATCCAGTTCTTCGGACTCGTTACGGCGATGGGTAATGTAGTTTACGGTTCAACCTTCCTAGTTACAGATATCCTCTGCGAGAATCATAGCAAAAAGGATGCTAGAAGGGCTGTGCTGATAGGCTTCTTCGTTTTGATTTTCACAACGGTAATAATGCAGATCTGCTTGGCTTTCATTCCTGACGAAAGTGACACCTTGAGTCCGGCTTTAGAGCAGATCTTCAGCTTGCTTCCCAGAATAACTGTTGCAAGTCTCACAGCTTATCTCCTATCCCAGTTCCACGACGTCTGGGCGTTCAACTTTTGGAAGAAGAAAACAGCAGGCAGACATCTCTGGCTCCGCAATAATGCCTCGACGATGGTTTCGCAGCTCATAGACAACGTGGTTTTCACGTGGATTGCTTTCGTTGGCTTTGGAGTCTTCTGGACACAGGTTTTTCCATTTGAGGTGGTGGTGGAGATCTTTATCACATCCTACATAATGAAGTTCATAGTTGCAGCTCTGGATACTCCCTTCGTTTACCTAAGCACGAAGATCGGGAGAAGGGCTGAGCTTGAGGAGCTTGAGAAGTTCGTGTGAATGGCTAGAATGGCTGTGGATTAAGCGAAAACTCAAACGATAAAATATTTTTACCCTTTCCTTTATGCATGGCTATGAGGCCGATCCAGATAGTAACTCCTCCTCTGGCAGCAAATGCTTATCTGCTCCGCTCGGAAATTCCAGCTTTGATTGATGTTGGCGGTGATTCTGCTTTTTTAGTTGACGCTGTAAAGAAGTACATTAATCCGAAAGACATCGAATACGTTTTTCTCACGCATTCGCACTTCGATCATGCATCTGCTGCGAGCGACTGGAAAGGCTGGTTCAATTCAAAAATAGTTCTGCATGAAGCAGAGTACTCATTGCTAAAATCTCAAGGATTCGCATCCTACATGTTCGGAATAAAGTTCAAGCCTTTCGAGCCGGATATAATGGTTAAAGGGGGCGAAATCTTCGATTTGGGCGATGTGAAGCTTGAGATAATCCACACCCCCGGTCATTCTCCGGGAAGCATCTGTCTTTACGAGAGGGAGAAGAAGTGGCTCTTTAGCGGCGATACTGTTTTTCCAAATGGAAGCTTTGGGAGGGTTGATTTGCCTGGAGGAAGCTCTTATGAGCTCATAAAATCTATAGAACTACTTTCAAAACTGGATGTGAGGAATCTCTACCCAGGACATGAAGAAGAGGTTATAGGTAATGCTAGCGAGCACATCAAGAACTCTTTGAGGTTTGCGAAGATGTTTCTCTAGTTTTACCGATTGGATCTATCCTAATCTTACCCAATTCAAAGAAAATTCTTTATCCATTCCTTTCGAATAAAGCTAAATGATTGAAGTCTGCTTGGTAGAGCTGAAAATTCCTGAGAACATAGGTTTCATTGCAAGAGTCATGAAAAACTTCGGATTTGAAAAGCTCGTGCTTTACAATTGCAATTTGGGCGAAGAAGCATACAAAACCGCAAGCCACGCAGCCGATCTCCTTGAGAGGGCTGAGAAAATTAGGGATTTGAGAGAATATATCTCTAAAAAAGAGCTCGTTGTTGGAACAACAGGCATCACTGGCCTGAAGGAGGAAAGGTATCTCAGGAGGCCAATTTTCTATCCTGATGAGTTGAGAGAGCACTTGAAGGGGAAACACGCGAGCACAACGATTCTCTTCGGAAGGGAAGATTATGGTCTATCAAACGAGGAGATCGAATTATGTGACATGCTCGTTAACATCCCAACGAGCCCGGAATATCCGGTTATGAACGTGAGCCATTCGGTAGCGATAATCCTCTATGAGCTGAGGAAAGAAGCCTACAAGCTCGAGGAAAAGTGTTATGCCACATCAGAAGAGATAGATCAGCTCGTTTCATATTTCGAAGAGCTACTCAGAGAAAGCAGATATCCTTCTCACAGGCTCCCAAGAACTCTTTTAATGCTCAAAAGAGTCACTAAACGCGCTCTGCTAACAAGGAATGAGTACACAACTTATCTCGGAGTTATTAGAAAAATAAAAATATATCTTGAGGAGTTACATAATAGGCTTGGTAAAACAAGATAACTTGAAAATGAAAAGTTAGACAAGGGGTAGGGGGATGAGTGGAGAGGTAAAAAGGCCTGATAAATGGTTGATTGTCCTTATTGCAGCTATTTTAGCTCTTTTAGTACTCACGTTCTATTTCCTCACTCCCTTGCTTGACGGTATTCTTATGGGCATAGTCTTCGCTTATGTTGCAAAGCCAATCAAAAGGAGAATCGAGAAAAAGACCGGAAATCTTTTTTCCTCCTTCATATCAACACTTATTATCCTCATTCCTGTCTCGATTCTGCTTTTCTATGGCATATTTCAGGGAATAGTTCAGGCAGTTAACATCCTCACCCATCAAAGTCAGTTTCAGGCCCAGATAATCCATGCTTTGAAGGAAGCCGGTTTAAGCGATGAATACATCTCCCAGATTGAAGCCTTGCTTCCGCATTTAATAAGCTTCATCTCGAAAAACATCTTGCAGGTTTCTGCGATAAATCTCACATTTAGGCTAATCATCTTCATCATGAACTTTCTGATCTCTTCAATAGTCTGCTTTTACGTTTTGCTCGATGCTGACAAATTTGTCTCCCAATCGGTAAGAATTCTGCCTGAGCAATATCGTGAGGGTTTCTCTAAATTCGTAGAGGAGGTTGACGAGGTCTTCCTTGGTCTGTGGTTTGGAAATTTTGCTGTTGCAGTGTTGATAGGAATAGCGAGCATTCCATTTTTCCTTGCTTTTAAAATCCCTTATACTGCTCTTCTCTCTGGATTAATATTTCTTGCAGCTCTAATTCCTGTTTTCGCTGAATGGATGGTTCTAATTCCGGTGACGATTTATCTTGCCCTCCAAAACGTTTACACAGCTATGTGGTTCATCTCTTTGGGCTTTATATTCTTGTATCTCATCCCGGAGATTATCCTCAGACCGCATTTCGTTGGATACACTTCAAGAGTTCATCCTCTCTTGATCCTTCTCTCCTTCCTCGGAGGTGGGTTGGTAGGAGGAGTTACGGGCTTCTTTCTGGCCCCTATGCTAGTGGCTGTTGGAACTGCGTTGTATAACTATCACACTTCTTGATCGGAAAGCAGTCAATTTAAAAAAGTTAAAAATAAGTTAAAAATTCGATAGAATCCAGAGGCCGTAAACGAACGCTCCCA
>JACDNU010000009.1 GCA_017656505.1 Archaeoglobus sp.
TGGTTGCATAATTTGTATCTTCTTTATTTATTTTTTGTTATTTTGACACTACCGAGATTTACTAAAATTGAGAGAAAAATTTATTTTTTCCGCGGAATTTCAAGGAACATGGGACTAACAAATTTTAGGGTCATTGTTGATAACAAACTCGCCGGAATGGGTTATCCGGATCGCGAAGCACTTATCCAACTCAAAAAAATGGGGTATAGGGGCTTGCTAACTCTAACCGAAAAACCACTGGAGTATGAAGAGGTAAGAGATTTCGAATACTTCCACATCCCTCTTTCTGAGTTCAAAGCACCGTATCTCGATCAGCTTGCAGATGCCGTTCACTTCATCGATTCGGTAAACGGGCCTGTTGCTGTTCACTGTCAGTTCGGAAAGAGCAAGACTGGATGCATTCTCGGAGCTTATTTAATTTACAAGTATAACTTGCCAGCCGATGAGGTTGCAAGGAGGCTGAAAGACATCTTTGAGAATTATATCGAGCTTTCAGAGCAGGTAGAGGCTCTAAAGGACTTTGAAAGATTTCTAAAGACGAAGGCCTTTTTTGAAGAAGAATGCGAGGGGAAGCTTAAGATTAAAATCGATCACCAGATCGTCGAAGAATGTGTGAAAAAGCTTAAAGTTTACGTCTACGATGATGGAACCGAAATAGTTGTTAAAACCAGGGATGGAGAGATTCTGCTGAAATTCGAGGGTGAAGCGGGAAGAAAAATGGTGAGATCAATTTGCTACGTTTGACTCCTCTGCGTTCAACTTTATGTTTGACTCCTTCTCTTAATCACTCCTATCTCTTCTCCAATCTCAATCCATGCCCACGCCCAGATTATGCACTCAAACGCCCTTACCAGATCATTTTTCTCAAGAAAGTACTTTGAGTCTTTGATATAAGCCTCTATGTTTCTGCCAAATTTCTGATCGAGGATTTCGATGTTTAAGTTTTCAGCCTTTTTGATCCATTTCTGCGTTTCATTCAGCAATTCTTCTTCGACTGACATTTTCTACTGATCTTTTATTGGCATTTTCTAAACCTTTCTAACCTTAAGCACAAGCCCTTCCCTTTCAATAACCTCGAACTTGTCACCTTTCTTAAGGTTGTCGGAACTCTCTATCTTCCAAAGTTCCCCTCTTACTCTGCCTATACCTTCCCCGTTCTCAAATTCCACGACTTTCCCTTTTTGATTTATAATAGCCTCCCCTCCAACTTTCTTCCTTTCCTTTCGAAGCTGAAATACCTTTATGATTAAAAAGGTCATGAGAGCCCCAAGTCCTATTCCCAAACCAATTATGAACGTTCTAAAAGATTCGTAGAATCCCTTGGGCATGAGGGGTTCATCGATAAGCATCAAAGCTCCGAGTGTTATACAGATGACCGAAGCAGAGCCCAACACGCCGTAGGTTGGCGTAAGGAGTTCTGCTATAAGGAAGATTACCCCCAGGAGAAACAGAATAATTCCTAGAGTGTTGATTCCGATTGCTCCAAATCCAAATAGGGCCAAAACCAAACACACAACTCCGACGGTCTCGGGAAGTATCCCTGGAGAAGTGAGACCGAATATCAGGCCATAAAGGCCAATTAGAAAGAGGACAGTTGCAATTTGGGGGTTGGAAATGAACTCAAATATTTTCGCTTGGAGAGGTTTTTCTACAACCACTATCTCATTATCAAGATGCAAAACCTTGCCCTCAACTCTGATTCCTTTTGAATTTATCTTCCTTATGAGATCAGCTTTGGAATCAGCAATAAAGTCGATTACACCAGCTTCGTAAGCCTCTTTTGCCGTTAGGCTTAAGCTTTCGGTGACAAATTTTTCAGCGATTTCAGCTGGCCTATTTCTCTTCTCAGCAATGCTTCTCGCATAGCTAGCGATGTAATTTATCGTTTTATTTTCAACAACAGTCCCAGTGACTCCGATACCAACTGGTGTTGCAGCTCCGGTGGAAGTTCCGTTTGACATCGCTGCAATGTGGCCAGAGAGCAGAACGAAAGAACCACCTGAAGCGGAGAAGGCCCCCTGGGGATAAACATAAGTTATTACAGGTATTTCACTGTTTAAGATTAGAGAGACTATCTTTTCGGTCGAAGATACCAACCCACCTGGAGTATCCAAGATCACGAGGATAGCGTCCGAGTTCCTTTCCCTTGCGACTTCAAACGCCTTTTCAACAATTATGACTGTTCCTTCATTAATCTCTCCTTTAATGTCAACCTCGACTATCTCAGCTTTTGTTATTTGAGAGAGAGAAAGAATTAAAAGTGATATAAGAAACAGATGTGCTATCAAAACGACTGAAGTCATTCGGCGAAGTGGAATCCCTAACATATTTCTTTCCATTGCGAACAAATAATATAAGGTTTTCAATGCTTTCGACTTAGTTTTTAGTTTAAGGTCACTCCAAGCGATGCCAGAAAGCAACACCATAAAATTCATAAACCCGAAAAGGTAAAACGCAAAAGAGGGCTCGTAGTCTAGCTGGTTATGACGTCGCCTTGACGAGGCGAAGGTCCCCGGTTCGAATCCGGGCGAGCCCACTCCTATATTGTTTTTAGGCACATTCTGAGGCACATTCCTTGAAATAAGCTCCCTGATTTACATGATAGCTTTTTCAAGCTTAACAATCCTTTCTTCATGGTTCTGAAAGTTTAAACTTTGTAGAGGAGAGTTTAAACGAGGGAGTTCAAAGTTTAAACGTTCATCCGAAACCACAGTTAAATAAGCCTCAAATCCTCCAATTTGAAGTTTATAAAGCTGAGCTGTTTTTCCCCACATTATTAAGCTCCTCTGGAACTCTTATCATCAAATAATCCTTGATCTCCCTTTATTTTCCCTAATTTCGTTTTTCCCAGCCAGATTGGTTTTCTTGCTTCTGTCATTTTAATCCTCCACACAAATTCACATAAAGCGTTATAAAGAGTAATAAAGTATGATCTGATTTATTTGGACTCACCATCACGGCCAAGTCCGAAAGTATCCTTATAAGATAATAAATCGATCCTTAGATGGGTGGCGGGGATGGCTGTTACTGCATTCCTAAGGTGGAAAAAAACTGAAGTTCGGGATGAAAATACAGCCGAGTACAGGATGTTAACCAGACTGGAGACCATCAAAGAGACCATTAAAATAGCTACGGAAACAACAACTACTCAGACTTCGCATTCTAAACGGAATCTCTACTTCGCCTACATTTTCAGCAAATGGGAGACGCGAAAAACTTCCCCCAAGAATTAAATATGCTGACTCCCATAATAGTGGGAGAGTATGAACCCTTCCAGATACATCCTGCTCTTCACACTTTTTCTGATCTTAGTCCCGGTTACCAGCGAGGAAGTTTTCCAAATCTCCATTACCTCCCAGAATTTCGGATGTATTATGCTCGATCCCTCGGTGTACTACTATTCAACCGGAGAAGACGTCAAGAGCGTAAAGGAGGGGGTGGAAGCAAAGGGAATCAGAGAGATGATCCGTATTCCGGGAGGAGGGGAAATCAGGATAAAACTTGGAAAACACAGGATTTTACCCACCAACACCCTAATCCTTCTGGATGATGACAGAGTTCCCGAACCGAACGATGAGACCCAAGTTGTTATAAAAGGGAATGAGAGTGGTGTGGCCGAGATCGTTGGCGATTACACCCTCACAACCGAGAAAATCTATGTTTTTCTAAGAACCGGCTCTGCAGGTGATTTCTAGGTTGACATCGAGGGAATCTTAACTGCAGAATCGAATATTAATAATCTTTCTCTGAACGATACCTCATCGAACAACGTCTTGGTTAAAAACAACCACTCAGAACATAGTCCTCAAAAACCCACGAGTACCTCAACACCCGCCTCAACACCCATACCCACAACTACCATACCCGTAACCAAGACATTCGTGCCTACAACATCGGCAAAACCGATCTCAGGATTTGAAATTGTCTTTGGCCTAGCTGGGTTTATACTCGCATACGTTTTGAGAGTAGGAAAGTAGTCTTGTGGGTTGTAAAAAGTAAAAAAACACCGACAACTTTAAGTATGCAAAAAACATAATTATTAATGGTGAAATTTATGCCCGAATGCCCCATATGTAAAATTGAATTGGAAGAATATGAGGCTGTAGCATTGCACTTCCAGCTTTTCCATAGGGCAGAGGACGGAATAGGCAGATAACAAATCTTCTCTATTTGTAACGTTTAGGCTAGCTTTCAGGTTAGTTGTGTTCACTAACCTTATTAACTTATAAATTCCTTGGTTATCTTATCTATTTCCATTCGCTTTATGTAACGGATTCCCAGTATCAATGAAATTGCTAAAACGACGAATACTAAGACTACTGTTATCACATAGGTTCTTGGGTAGATTACAAGGGGGAGATGATAAAGTTCACTTTCGAAGGATAAAAAGTAGAGTTTTGCAAGTCCATAGGCAAGCAGAAGTCCAGCAACAACCCCCATCAAGCCGATTATCATGTTCTCGATGAACAGAGTTATGGAGACCTCCTTTGCCGTATAACCGATCATTCTGAGCGTAGCGATTTCCCTACTTCTCTCCAGCAGATTCACTGTTGTCGTGTTGAAAATCGACGCGAAACCAAGAGAAGCTCCAAATAATAGGGAAAAGAATATGAATACGTAAAAGAAACTCATGAGTTGCATCATGTCCTCTTTGTAACCTTCTATGGTATCAACTCTGAGAACCGCTCATCATCTTCCAGTTTGCTTTTAACCCTCTCCAATTCCGACTTTTCAACCGAAATTATAACCTGATTGAATCCATCTATTCCCAGCATTCTCTGAAGTTCCTCAAGGCTTGCGAATGCTGCGGGCGAGAGAACTATTTCAACAACATCGTAGACCAAGACACTCTTTTTCCCTTTTCCATTCTTTACGTCATTTTTATTTACTCAAAAATAGAAATTGTAAGAACAGTGACTAACCTCTAAAGTTAATCACTCAAGTTGGGAAAAGCTTTTATTTGAGAATTTCACCCTTTCGAAAGATGGTGGTAAAAGTCATCAGATGTCCGTCTTGTGGAGAGATACTTGAACTCACAGATATGTACGAGGGAATGGAGATCCACTGCGATTTATGCGGGTTGGTTATGATAGTTAGAGGGGACGAGCTGCTCGTCCTTGACACAAACGAAGCGTATCCGATCGAGAGCCTAGTTTATGAGGAAGAAAAAGAAGAGTTTGAAGAGGAATTTGATGAGGAGGAAGAATACTACGATTACGATTACGAAGATTAACAAGTAAGATTAGATTAATTAATAAATTAATTATCTAAAATTAGAAAAATGTGTTTTTGGTTTTAACTCTTTAATTTTTACTTCAGCTCTTCATACCACTCGCAAAGAATCTCAAATTGTTTGTGGGTGTTTACAATATTCGTTTCCATCGGGCTCTTGAAGAAGAATCCCAGCTCTTTCACAACTCCAAACTGCCCTTTCTTCTTTGCGAATATCAAAAATCTGGCCAGATCAATTATGAGTGGGGCAGCAACTATCGCATCTATGGCATCCCAGATGAAGTAGAACTTCATCGCCGTTCCAAGGAAGCCTTTGAAGTGTATGAAGTCGAAAGCGGTTTTGTTATCCACAAGACTCGGGAAGTACTCTATCTCCGTAATACTGTAAGGCGCCTCTCCAAGAATCTTCTCCAGAACGCTGTCCTTGCTTACAACCTTACTCTCCTTGTTGTCCTTGTGACTTAAGACCATTCCATCGAAGTCGCCCAGAATATTGTATCCCATCCAACCCAAAACCTTGAGATTCCTATAAGCGAACATAGGAGCCAGAGTTGTTTTAACGAGCGTCTCACCAGTTTTTCCATCGTTACCGGCATGAGGCGTTTTGTTCACCCTCGCAAGCTCCTTTAAAGCGGGAATGCTTGAACCTGCACTGGGTGTGAAATTCGCATACGGTATGCCAAGCTTAAGCGATGCGTATGCATAGAGCATGCTTGCAGAAATGTACTCCCTCTCATCATCGTCCAAAGCTCTCTCGAATCCATCAAGAGTGCCATGGACTTCATCCTTGTAGTTCGGTAGCGGCTCAGTTGAGGCAGTATTTATCACTACAGTCTCATCATCGGCGAATTCTTTCATGTCCGCGATGAGAATATCGGCTATCTCTCTCAGCGAAAGCTCGCTGTCCTCAAGGGTTTTTATCTCACCCAGTTCGTTAAGGCCAGTTCCGCAGTTCAAAGCGGTTCCAGTTTTTGCCTCTATTTTTTCAAGCTCCTCCCTCACGTTCTCAAGTAGTCGAAAATCGAAGTGTCGGTTGAGGTTCCAGTGCTCCAGTGCCGCATCGTATGCATTCTCTTTCATCCGTATCTCATGTCCCCCGAATTCAAAACCGGACGATATCTGGTCTTTTAAATCTTGAAAATGAGGGAGCTCAGAAACTAATCCTGTGTAATCATCATACCCTTTTTCGAGGTTCTTTGCTCCCACCATTGCAGTAGTGGAAACAATCCCGTATGAAC
Source organism: Archaeoglobus sp. (assembly GCA_017656505.1). Taxonomy (GTDB): domain Archaea; phylum Halobacteriota; class Archaeoglobi; order Archaeoglobales; family Archaeoglobaceae; genus Archaeoglobus_A. The sequence goes on from JACDNU010000009.1 coordinate 6,471, forward strand.
CGATGATCCAAACTTTCATAATCACACCTCCAACAAAGATAGAGGATCAGAATAAATTTTCCTGCTGGGCATAAATATCTTGCTATTGACATAGTTGATTGACGAAGTAAAATTCGATAATTTTCGATAAATTTATAAATGCGAAGTACAATTCAGAACGTATGGATGATGCTGTTAGGCTGCTCGTTGACAAGATTTCCGGTGATATTGTCTTCTCAAGTCATCCCGGCAAGACTATAAAGAAGTGGAGGAATGTTTTTCAGGTTTCGCAGAAAGAACTCTCAGAAAAGTTAGGGGTGTCGCCCTCAGTCATAAGTGACTACGAAAGCGATAGAAGGAAATCTCCTGGAATAGCGTTCATAAGAAAGCTAATTGAAGCTTTGCTGAGTATAGATCGAGAAAGAGGATATACGACCCTATCCAAGTACAGAAACCTCCTATACGGCTTTAATCTGGATGTCATCCTTGATATCTTAGAGTATGAGAGACCCGTCCCATTTCAAGATTTTGTTGAAAAGATAAATGGAACTCCGGTAAACCAGTTTAGGAGAGACGTTAATGGCCATACGGTGATAGACAGCCTTGATGCCATTCTAAAATTGAACTCCTACGACTTCTACAAGCTTTATGGATTCACATCTGAAAGAGCGATGATCTTCACAAAGGTTTCTTCAGGCAGATCACCGCTTGTTGCCGTGAGAGTGGCAGCCTTCAAGCCTGCTTTGATCGTTTTACATGGCTTAAAGCCCGAAGATGTCGATGACATAGCTATTAAGATTTCTGAGGTGGAAAGGATACCCCTTATCGTTTCTGAAACTCCAATTGATGAAATAATCAGGAATTTAAGGAGGTTCGTTCAATGAAAGTCGGAATAGTTTCTTACGGAACTTACATTCCAAGGTTTAGGCTGAGTGTAGAGGAAATAGCGAGGGTCTGGGGAGAAAATCCAGAGAATATCAAATCTGGCCTTGGAGTTCTCAGAAAGAGCGTTTCAGATTTAGACGAAGACACGGCAACCATCTCGGTTGAGGCAGCAAGAGAAGCCGTTGAGCGGTCAGGAATAGATCCCGAGAGGATAGGGGCCATTTTTGTTGGATCAGAAAGCCATCCGTATGCCGTCAAACCAACAGCGACGATCGTTGGAGACGCTATCGGCTGTGGGAACAACTTTCATGCTGCTGATTTCGAATTCGCTTGCAAGGCCGGAACTGCGGGAATTCAGGCATGTATGGGGATGGTCAAGGCAGGAATGATAGAGTTTGGATTGGCTATCGGGGCTGACACAAGCCAATCCGCGCCGGGAGATCCGTTAGAATATTCCGCTTCAGCTGGAGGGGCAGCATTTCTGGTTGGAAAAAAGGGAGTAATCGCAGAAATCGAGGAAACCCTCTCTTTCACCTCCGATACCCCGGATTTCTGGAGGAGGGAAGGCCAGCCTTACCCAAGCCACGGAGGAAGGTTTACAGGAATCCCTGCTTACTTCAGGCATGTTGTAACTGCAGCGGAGCAGATAATGGAGAAGACCGGCTATAAACCATCTGATTTTGATTATGCTGTATTTCACCAACCAAACGGAAAGTTTCCGGTTAGGGCTGCAAGAATGCTCGGATTCAGCAACGATCAGATCGCTCAAGGGCTCGTTGTGAGGGAAATCGGAAACACGTATTCCGGTTCGTCGGTGTTAGGATTTTCAGCGGTTTTAGATATAGCAAAACCCGGAAACAAGATTCTTCTGGTTTCCTTTGGATCAGGTGCTGGAAGCGATGCCTTCATTTTCAACGTAACGGATTCAATAGAAAGTTTTCCAAGACATCCGAGCGTTTGGGAGAAGATTAGGAGCGGTATAGCGGTTGACTACAGCACCTATCTGAAGTTAAGGAAGAAGATAAAGCTGAAAGGGTGAGAAGATGGAAAGGGTTGCCATTATCGGCGTGGGACAGAGTGAGTTCGGAGAGCTCTGGGAGAAGGGATTCAGGGAGATCGTTCTGAAAGCGGGAATCGAGGCATTGGAAGATGCAGGACTTGAGGGAAAGGAAATCGAAGCTATGTATGTTGGAAACATGAGTGGTGGGAGGTATCTTGCTCAAGAACACATTGCAGCTTTAATAGCTGACTACTCGGGGCTTTCCCAGATGGGTATTCCCTCAACGAGAGTTGAGGGGGCGGATGCTAGTGGGGGACTTGCCTTAAGACAGGCATTTCTTTCAGTTGCCTCTGGGTTGCATGATATAGTGATAGCTGCGGGGGCGGAGAAGGTTAGCGATGTTGGATCGGAGATGACCACGGACATCATCGCCTCTTCAGCCGATAGGGAGTGGGAAGGATTTGTAGGGGCAACAATTCCTGCTCTCTACGCTTTGATGGCGAGAATGCATTTCACGAAATACGGAACTACTCCCGAGGATCTTGCTCTGGTAAGCGTTAAAAACCACAGAAATGGAGCTCTGAATCCCAAAGCTCAGTTCAGAAGAGAAATTACTATTGAGGATGTTCTGAGATCTCCTTTCGTTGCAGAACCTTTAAGGCTCCTAGACTGCGCCCCCTTAAGCGATGGAGCGGCAGCAGTTATCCTTGCAAACGAGAAGGTGGCGAAAGAATACACGGATGCTCCCGTTTATATCAAAGCTTGCACACAGGCTAGCGATTATCTCGCTCTTCAAAACAGAGAAGACATTACAACGATGCGGGCGGTAAAAATTGCCGCTGAAATGGCCTATAAGCAGTCTAATTTGACTCCAGACTCAATCGATGTTGTCGAGCTTCACGACTCTTTCACGATTGCTGAACTTATAGCATACGAAGATTTAGGATTTGTTGAAAAGGGGAGAGGAGCAGAATTGATAAGGGAAGGAATAACCTCACTCGATGGTTCCCTGCCAACAAATCCGAGTGGAGGGCTAAAAGCATGTGGACATGCAATAGGTGCTACGGGAATAAGGCAAGCAGTAGAGATAACCTACCAACTCAGGGGAAAGGCCGGCAAGAGACAGGTTGATGCGGAGACAGGTTTATCCTTAAACATAGGCGGTACAGGAGCAACTGCTGTGGTTACTATTTATGAAATAGGATAGATTGGATAGCAGATTGAAAGCAAAAAAGGTGGTAAAATGATTCCGAGATTTTGGAGAAAGATTAAGTATCGATACGACATCGTCGGGAGCATTTGCGAAAGCTGTGGTTCAAAATTCTACCCTCCAAGAAACTTCTGTCCGGTTTGTCGGAGGAAAAGCAGGATAAAGGAGCAGAGATTCAATGGGAGAGGAAAGATTTTGAGCTATACTGTCGTGCATGATACTCCCGATGAATTCAAACTCAACAAACCCTATGTTGTAGCTTTAATAGAGCTCGATGACGGACCGATTATCACTTCCCAAGTTGTTTGCGGCCCGAATGAGGTGGAAGTTGGGATGAGGGTTGTCAAGGCTTTCAGAAAGTACTTCGAAGATGGAGATGATGGGGTGATATACTACGGCACGAAGTTCATACCAGAGGATAAAAGTATGGAAAGTGTCAGCAGCAATTCCTCCAATTGAAGATCTTCAATTGAAGAATTTGAAAATTAATGCATGGAAAATTAAAAATATTTTAAAGTTTAACGAGAATCATGGCCGATAAACTCGACTCTCTCGACATTAAGATCCTGATCGAACTCCAGAAAGATGCAAGGAAAAGCCTAAGAGAGATAGCTGAAAAACTTGGAGTGGCTGAAGGAACCGTTTATAACCGAATAAACAAGCTCAGGAGAATGGGCGTGATCGAACGCTTCATCCCCGTAATAAATCACGGTAAGCTGGGATTTAACCTTATAGCTGTTATCGGTGTTACTGCTGAGGGCGGACATCTTGTTGAAATCGAGGAAAAAATTGCTCAGGAGCCATACGTCACAGCCCTCTACGATGTCACGGGCGAGTTTGACATGATGTTAGTTGCAAAGTTCCGAGACAGGGAGACACTCAACAGCTTCGTTAAGAGGGTTGCGGGAATGGAGCACGTTGTTAAAACCTACACCATGCTCGTGCTAAACGTGGTAAAGGAGTCCCATGGGGTTGATGTAGAAAAACTGTTGCTTGAGGAATTCGAGGAAAAAGGGAAATAAGTTAATATCCCAAGGTTGATTCTTCTAACTCTATTTCAGGCCTAAATCCTCCAAGAGATCTTCAACAGCCCTCCTCACAGCCTCTTCAGAGTTGTATCTGGGTTTCCACCCCAACTTTTTCAGTTTCTCATTGGAAAGGAACATTACGGGTACATCACCCTTCCATCCTCTCTTGCCTCCAGTGAAAACGAATTTAGGAGTTAAATTCATTGCCTCGCTCACGATCTCGGCGATTCTTTTTACCTTAATCTGATCGTCACTACCTATGTTGAACACGTTTATTTGATCTTGCGCCCTTAAACCGAAAAACATCGCATCTATACAGTCATCGATGTAAATGTAAGATTTGTTCTGCTCCCCATCTCCAAGAATCTCAAGCTGATTGGGATTTTTTAACAGCTTTTGGATGAAATCGAAGATGACCCCATGGTTTGATCTTCTGCCAATTACGTTGGCAAAGCGGTAGATCCAGCTCTGCATGTCGAATGTGTGACAGTAGGAGAAGATTAAAGCTTCACAAGCAAGTTTTGACGCTCCATAGATGGAAATCGGAAATGTAGGGTGGTTCTCGGGAGTAGGGATGCTGGCTTCTCCATATACTGTTGAGGTAGATGTGAAGATTATTTTTTTCACACCATCTCTCCTCATAGCCTCGAGAAGGTTATAGGTGGCTTGAATGTTGTTTTCGTAGATTTGAGCCGGCGAGTGCTCACCCACTCTCACATCCGGGTTTGCGGCGATATGCCAGATCTCATCGAAGTTTTTGAGATCTATTTTTCCCATTTCCTTTGCAAGATCGAGCTTAAAAAACTCTGCTTTTTCGTTTAAAAATTCGGTTTTGCCCGAGGAAAGATTATCATAAACTGTAACCTCGTAACCCATCTCAATTAGCCTGTCCACGATGTGACTCCCGATAAACCCGGCTCCTCCTGTGACAAGAGCTCTCATGAAGCTTCGTTAGTCAAGAGATATTTACAATTTTTGATGGCCGTTTTGATGGACACAAAGATGCAAACGAAGAGATGCAAGGTGTTCAGATGATCTCTCGACGAGCAGTCTAATCAAAGGGATAGATTCCGAAACACCATAATACTAAAATATTTGGATGCATAACTGAATATGGTGGAAGAAAGTAACCAGTAAATCTGGGGATTAATCATTAAAAAAGAGGTGATCAGATGCTTCCAAACCAAATGGTGAAATCCTTGATTGGAAAAATGATCAAAGTGGAGATGAAGGGCGAGGAGAGCGACCTAGTCGGCAAACTCGAGAGTGTAGACGACTATATGAACCTCCATCTCAGCAACGCTGTGGAATACAAGAACGATGAAAAGGTCAGAAATCTCGGACACATCGTGCTGAGGGGAAACAACGTCATCCTGATCCAGCCTTTCGAGTAAAAACGGAGGAGAGTAATACAGAATGGACACCAGGGATGAGATAATTCAGATTCTGGAGAAAAAAGGTTCTATTCTTCAAAAGGATTTGTGGAAGGAGCTGAATATAGACAGCAGCAAATGCTCCAGAATCTTAAGAAAGCTTGAGAAAGAGGATATTATCAGGAGACTTGAGGTTGTTGTCGATGGTGTTAAGACTTTCAAGATAGTTCCTGCAGATGCGGAGATTGAGGAGGAGCCGAAGGAGGAGGAACTCAGCCTCCAGCAGATAATGGAAAGAATGGAAGATCTAACAGGCCTGCCTCCCTGCTTCGGCTGTAAAGAGTTCGAGTGTGAGGCCCAAAACTGCATAAAAATGGAAGTTTGGTTTTTGAGAAGAGTTAGGGATTGAGGTGGGGATTAAGATAATAAAAATTAAAATAAAATTAAAGTTAGTAATAAAATTAGTAATTGCATTTCTAATCTAGTTTCAATCTAACAACCACAATTTCAAAAAACCGATTAAAGAAAAACAGAATAAAGATATGTTACTCCCAAATTACTTTCTAAGGGCAATTCTAAGTTTAACTGGATCGTAACTCCAGTCCTTTGGCAAAATTCCCTTTTCCTTGTAGTAGCAGGAAAGCCTCCAGATTTTCGCCTCTATTAGTTGCAAGCCTCTCTTGTTGTGGAAGTCTTTCTTGTGAACCTCGAGATGCTTTCTCAAATTTAGTGCCTTCTTTATCAAAGCCTTGAGATCTTCAGGATAATCAATCTTCACTCCTTTCTCTTTCAGAAGCTTCACTAGCTTCTTGCCGGTGATCTGTCTTACGGATGGAACTCCATAGCGGTCTCTGAGGATCATCCCAATCATGCTCGGTTCGTAGCCCTCGTTATACAGCTCTAAGATCCTTTTTTCTACCTCTTCAGGAGTTAGATCCACCCATTCTGGAGGAGAATCACGGTAAACCCTCTTTGATCCTGAACTTCCCCTTCTTCTTGCATGCATTCTTGCCATAAGCATCACCCTAAGTTATCACCTTAAGTTATCAGTTCTCAGCGTATTCTGTTTCAACTTAAATATTTTTTGTTAGAGATTCTGGAGTTGAATTTTACTGAGTTCTTGATCTATCCTTTGCAATCGACCTGAAAAAGTTCTCTATCGCCCTCCTTCTATGCGAGACTTCATTTTTCTCATCACCCATCTCCGCAAAGGTTCTCCCTTTGTACTCAAAAATCGGATCGTAGCCGAATCCCTTCTCTCCCCTCTTTTCTGTTGCAATCAGGCCATGGACCTCACCGCTAAAAGTTCTAACCCCCTTACCATCAAAGTAAGCCACAACAGCTTTAAATTTTGCTTTTCTGTTATTTACTCCCTCCATTAACTTCAATATCCCGTTATTACCTATAGTTTTGAAAACATAGGATGAATATGGGCCAGGGAAACCTTTTAGGGCTTCAACGAAGAGGCCACTGTCTTCGATGAAAAATGGCTTTTTGATTTCTTTGGCCAGCAATTCTGCGCTCTTTATTGCAATCTCTTCAAGATCACTTCCTTGGATTTCCTCATATTCCATTTTCATCCATTCAACTTCCACTCCGAAAGTCTCCCCTATCCTCTTCACTTCTTTGAACTTTCCTTCGTTAGAAGTGATGAAAAGTATCATCCTCCCACCTCTCGAATTTTTTTTCTTGAGTTGCTTATTAATTTTTTTAATTTTTAATAGAAAATCTTTTAAAGGGTTCTGCGCTTATAAAACGAAAGGTGATAATTTTGGAAGAGAAGGAGAGTAAAGACGAGGGTAAAAAAACTTCTGTAGGATTGGAAGAGAATATTGAAGGAGCCTTAGCGTATTTGCTCGGATTCGTTACCGGTATAGTGTTTCTGCTTATTGAAAAGGAGAGCCAATTCGTAAGATTCCACGCGATGCAATCAACGGTTACGTTTATCGTAATCTTCATAGTGAATGTAATTCTTGGCTACATACCTTTCATCGGATGGGCTTTGAACTCGATAGTAAGCTTGGTAGCACTGATTTTATGGCTCCTTGGTATGTACAAAGCTTACAAAGGCGAGCTTTACAAGTTTCCCATATTTGGGGATATTGCCGAATCACAACTTGGGAAACTTTAGAGCTTTTAAAGCCTTATTTTTTCATTTTTGCAATCGAAGAATTTAGGATAAAACGTTATCTTGCAAGAGAAAAAACGTAGCGATATGAGAGCGGAAGGTCAGAAAGATTTCAGATCGGATTTAAGACTGATAGTATTCTACAACGGATTTTTTGGAGAGAGGTTTATTGCAAATCTCATGAACTATCCAAACTCTTGTCCTTCTTTCGGGGCATGCGGGATTGATCAGTGTGTACAGTGCAAGGAAAACGTTTACAGCTTTTCGAAGAACATTGTCGCTGCTTTTGGAATGCTTGATCCGACAACCATGCCGCAATTTATAGAGGAGGCTGAAGATTTTCTACCTAAGGTAATCCCTTCTGCTGACATAGCAATCGCAATAAACCTGCATCCAGACGTCCTTTACGCTTTGCCAGAGAAATTAAAGGAGTCTGGGATTAAAGGGCTAATAGTTCCGGTTGAAGAATCTAGATGGTGTTCTGCCGGGCTTGCAAAGCAGCTAAAAGAGAAATGCTCCGAACTTGGTATAGAATTCGCCGCTCCAAAGCCATTCTGCACAATGAGAGTGCAAGAGGATACACCACTCTTAAACAGATTCGTTGAGGAGTTTGGAATGGGATATCCTGAGTTCGAGATAGAGTATAGCGAAAGGAATGGATACAAGAAGATTGAGACCGTTAGAATCCTAAGAAGTGAGCCTTGTGGAGCTGCATGGTTTGTAGGCATTCGCTTGCGGGAATTCGAATTTGAGAACTTCAGGGAGCTTTGGGACAGAGTTGCTGAAACGCATCACTCTTTCCCATGTACTGGAAGTATGGAAAAGGACAACGAGTACAATGAGACACTCCTTCATGTAGCGGGCTATGCTGTAAGGCGTGCAGTCGATAAAGCCCTTGGATATGAGGGGGATGAAGACATTCCCGAGCATCTGGATAAGATAATCTAATCCGATAATAACTATTCTACCGAAAACTTTATATACTTATAAACTAACTTAAGGTTAGTAACAAAAAGGTCAGGTGATGCTATGCCCTCAGTAGACACGATACTGGAGATCCTCGGAAACGACAGCAGGAGAAGGATACTCTCTCTACTGGCCAAAAAGCCTTGCTACGTTAGCGAGATCTCCTACGCCCTTAAAATGGCTCCAAAGGCTGTGATAGAGCATCTAGAGAAGCTGGAGAAAGCTGGGCTAATCAGAAGTTTTGAGGATGGCAGAAGGAGATACTACTACATAAATCAGAATATGAGACTCGAGATATCCATAAGCCCCCACATCTTTCAGACCAACCTTGTTAATAACGTGAGGGAAATGGAGAGGAAAATGGACAAGCTAATGGATGAGGTCTTCAGAATCAGGGATGAAATCAGCGGGATTTCAACGAGATTCATGGAGGACACGATCACGAACATCTACAGAACCCTCAGGAATGTCGAAGAAATACAGAGGAAGTTCTCGATGATTCAGGGGTACTTAGCTTCGAGGGCGAGCGAGATCTTCGAGAGGTTCCTCGATGAGCTCGACAAGTGCGTTGAGGATGACTACGAAAAAATGGTCCTCCTTGCACTCTCAAAAGGAGCGAAGAGGGTTTCAGAGATATCAGAGGAATTTGGAATTCCGTATTCGGAGGTTGAGAAGGCAATCGAGAGGTTGAAGAGGAAGGGTGTTGTTGAGGAAAAAAAGGGTAGGAGAGGTCTTGAAATAATAATAAAATGTTAATTATAATTAAATAATTAAATAAAATTTGGAGGTGATGATTATGGGAAAATCTGGTAAGGATGAGATAATGCTGAAAGTTGGAGAAGCTTACTATAGAGATGTGGGAAGGGGAATTGCAAGACTCGATCCAAAGGTGATGGAGGAGCTCGGAATTCAGAGCGGGGATGTCATCGAGATCATTGGGAAGGAGTCGGTTCCAGCGATAGTATGGCCAGGATATCCGGAAGACAGGGGTAAAGGAATAATCAGGATAGACGGCAGCATTAGGAACAACGCGGGCGTTGGAATTGATGACAGAGTGAAGATAAAGAAGGTGACTACGAAGCCGGCTGAAAAGGTAACCTTAGCTCCAATGGAACCGGTAAGGCTTATGGGTGGAGAGGCTTATCTGCTGAGAGTTCTCGAAGGCAGACCGGTAAAGAAGGGGCAGAAGATAAGGGTTGAGATCTTTGGCCACACACTAACCTTCGTTGTCACAGCGACCAAGCCAGCGGGAGTTGTTATAGTTTCGCGAGGTACGCAGATCGATCTGAAGGAAAAGCCGGCTGAAGAGGTTACGCGAGCGGTTCCGAATGTGACGTATGAAGATATAGGCGGCCTCAAGAGAGAGCTCAGGCTCGTCAGGGAGATGATTGAGCTACCATTGAAGCATCCTGAACTTTTCCAGCAGGTCGGCATAGATCCGCCGAAAGGTGTTTTGCTGTATGGCCCTCCAGGAACTGGCAAAACGCTCATAGCGAAGGCCGTGGCTAATGAGGTTGATGCACACTTCATAACGCTGAGCGGGCCTGAAATAATGAGCAAGTACTACGGCGAATCAGAACAGAGGCTCAGAGAGATATTCGAGGAGGCAAAGGAGAACACTCCGGCGATAATCTTCATTGACGAGCTTGACTCCATCGCTCCGAAGAGGGAAGAAGTTACAGGAGAGGTTGAAAGGAGGGTAGTTGCCCAGCTGCTCGCTTTGATGGACGGCTTGGAGTCCAGAGGAGAGGTTATCGTCATAGGAGCAACGAACAGACCGGATGCCATAGATCCAGCTTTAAGAAGGCCAGGCAGATTCGACAGGGAGATCGAAATCGGTGTGCCGGATAGAGAGGGAAGATACGAGATCCTTCAAATCCACACGAGGAGCATGCCCTTAGCTGAGGACGTCGATCTTAACGAGCTGGCAGAGCTCACGGTGGGCTTTGTGGGAGCGGATCTCGAGGCACTGGCGAAAGAAGCTGCCATGCACGCGATAAGGAAGATGCTCGAGACGGGTAAGATAGACATAGAAGTCGAGGAGATTCCTTCGGAGGTGCTTGAGTCGATAAAGGTTACGAGGGAGGACTTCTTAGAGGCGTTAAAGAACATCGAGCCTTCAGCCATGAGGGAAGTTCTCGTTGAAGTTCCAAACGTAAGATGGGATGACATCGGAGGGCTTGAATCAGCGAAGCAGGAACTTATGGAAGCGGTAGAATGGCCACTGAAGTATCCTGAGGTGTTTAAAGAGGTTAACATCAAACCGCCCAAAGGTATTTTGCTCTACGGACCGCCCGGAACGGGTAAGACGCTGCTGGCGAAAGCTGTGGCTAACGAGAGCAATGCGAACTTCATAAGCGTTAAAGGACCGGAGTTACTGAGCAAGTGGGTTGGAGAGAGCGAAAAGCACGTCAGAGAGATGTTCAGGAAAGCTAGGCAGGTCGCTCCAGCAGTGTTGTTCTTCGACGAAATAGACAGCTTAGCCCCAAGAAGAGGCGGGATCGGAGATTCCCACGTGACAGAGAGAGTTGTAAGTCAGCTGCTTACCGAACTTGATGGACTGGAGGAACTGAAGGACGTCGTTGTTATAGCGGCAACGAATAGGCCCGATATAGTCGATCCGGCATTGCTAAGGCCAGGAAGAATAGAGAGACACATCTTCATTCCAGCACCAGACGAGAAAGCGAGGCTTGAGATCTTCAAGATCCACACGAGGGGTATGCCTCTGGCCGAAGATATGAAAATCGAAGAGCTTGCGAAGAGAACCGAAGGCTACAGCGGTGCAGATATAGAAGCGTTGTGCAGGGAGGCGGGGATGCTTGCGATAAGGGATACGATCTCAAAGCTGAAAGATAAGGATGATTTGAAGAGTGTAGCTGGCAAGATCAAGGTAACCAAAGACCACTTCGAGAGGGCAATGCAGAAGGTGAAGCCGAGCCTAACGAAGGAAGATCTTGACAGATACAAGAAGATCGTCGAAGATTTCCACAAGATGTATGCTTGATTAGGTAAGCTTGATGGTTAGCCGGGCAAAAGTTTATTTAATTTATATTTAATCAAAAAATAAAAAAGGAGGTGGTGAAAAATGCCCTGGAAGAGGAGGAGAAGGGACTGGGATGACATATTCGATGAAATGTTCGATATGCTGAGCTTCCCGTTCAGCGAGGAGTTCGACGAAATCTTCAGAAGGATAACCAGAGATTTTAACGAGATCTTCAGAAGCGCCCCCGAGTCAAGACCCTTCATTCGAGGATTCTCGATAAGAATCGGCCCTGATGGAAAGCCGGAGATCAAGGAATTCGGCACTAAATTCGAAACCCTGAGGAGTGAAACTGGCATCGAAGAAAGAAAACCGCTCATCGATGTGATGGAAACGGATGATGAGGTTCAGGTTATCGCAGAGATGCCGGGAGTCAGCAAGGAGGACATCGATCTCAATGCAACGGAGAAAACCTTGGAGATAAAGGCAGACGGAGAGAACAGGAAGTACTTCGAAACAGTCGAGCTGCCGGTTGAAGTTTTGCCAGAGACCGCTAAAGCGAGATACAACAACGGCGTGCTCGAGGTTGTGATGAAAAAGAAACACCCGGAGAAGGGAGAGAAGAAGAAGATTAATATCGAGTGATTTTTTTAATTTTTTATTTAATTTATTTTAAAATTTGGTATTAATTAAATATCAAACCAAATATCAAAGCAAAATACTCAACCACCAAAAAGATCGAGAGAAACTATACTCTGAATCTGCTTTTCCGATTTTGATAGAATTTTTAGCCTGTAATCTTCCAGAATGACGTTTTTAACAGATTCAACTGGTATATCCAGCCTTATCTCTCTCGTCCTGCCATACCTCCCCTTTGATATAACAATTGAATTCAAAATGCCAAGCATGTCGAGCTCCGAGATGAGATCACTTATCCTTCGCTGGGTTAAAGCGTCTATTCCCGCTCTCTTACAAAGGGATTTGTAAACCGTATAAACCTCTCCAGTCGTGAATTTCCTTCTCCCAGTCTGAGCAAGGAGAATCATCCCGTAAAGCAGAATCTTGTTCTGGGTCGGGAGAGTTCTAACGACCTCATTCACGTGATCGCTCTCTATCTTCTTTACAGCCTTCTTAACATGATCCCTTGAAACCTTACTGGCCCCTTCCCTTTCAGCGATTTCTCCGCTTACTCTAAGCAAATCCAAAGCCTTCCTCGCATCCCCGTGCTCTTGGGCTGCCAGAGCAGCGCAGTAAGGAATGACCTCTTCGTCAAGAACTCCATCATAGAACGCGAGCTCTGCTCTCTGAGCTAAGATGTCCTTGAGCTGTTCAGCGTTGTAGGGGGGGAAGATTATCTCTTCTTCGCTCAAGGAGCTTATCACTCTTGGATCGAGAAAGTTCTTGAATTTCAGATCATTTGATATTCCGATAAGGCTCACGCGAGCTCTCTCAAGCTCAGAATTGATCCTCGAGAGGCTGTACAGCACCTCATCCCCTTTTCTGACGAGCTTGTCTATCTCATCGAGAACTATGATTATCGTTTGCGAGTGGGCATCAATTGCCATCTTAACTTCTTCATAAACCTGATCAGTAGGCCAACCGGTCATCGGGACGTTTCTTCCAAGAACCTTCGCCAATGTTGCTAGAACTCGGTATTGCGTATCAATGATTTCGCAATTCAAGTAATGCATGTAACATCTGCAGTTATGCTTCTTGCTGAACTTTTCGAGCTCCTTTCCTACGAATTTTACAGTAGCAGTCTTACCCGTTCCAGTCTTACCGTAGATGAGGATGTTCGAGGGAGTTTCGCCTTTCAAAGCTGAAACGAGAATGGAAGCTAAGGCTTCAAGCTGCCTTTTCCTGTGGGGCAATTGCTCGGGGGTGTAGGAGTGGCGGAGCACATCCCTGTTCCTGAAAATCCTTACCCCCTTAATTATATCGTCAAAAATATTAAAATTATCTGTCATTTAGATCACCTAGAACATTCTACCTACTGCTTAGGCCTTTAAGAATTTTACCATTTCAGTTATTTGTTTATTTATGAGAAATAATTTTCTTTTAAAGAAATTTTATTTGAGTGGCCTATTTTGTAAAATTTGATTAGTAGCGAGTCACTTGAACTTTGGATTATAATACCCCTTCATTTCCTGTGGAATGCGAGAATAAAAAAGAGGCAGAAAGATTTGATAAGCTTTCGCTCTGACTAAACCAAATTACCATGTATTTTTGAAGAAAGTGTTTCAGATAGTTGTTGAGAAACTAAAGTCGTTGGTTAAACTTGCGCTTGTCTTTCCAAGACTTAAAAGGAATTTTTTATATGATCGCTTTTTTTCCAATCTCCCCTGAGCATTTACCTTATTCCAACATCTTTTTTGCGCTGATAATCCCGAATCATGAGGCCTTTTCAGCGGTAATGCTCCTTCTGCCGTGATCTATGATCCTCACATCTAAAAAAGTGTTTCTGGGGTAGTTTCCTTTGATTGCGATTAGCAGAGGGTAGGTTGCGAGCTGCCTTCCGAAAGTATAAGCTCCCTCAACAAATTCACATCTGACATCGGTTATTTTCCTTCCCAGTGGAAGGATTCTTCTCAACATCTCTCTATCTACGTTCTTTCTGACTTTCTCCTTAAAAATTCTGAATTCCTTCTTGTGCTTTTTCAGCAACTTGTCTCCAAAGCTATGCATTGGTGTTTTCGAAAGAATCTTTACCTGCCTGATGTTTATCCTCCTCAACCACAGATCCTGCTCTAAAATTTTTTCAAGGAAAGCGTAGTTGATTTCAAATGTCTTTTTCGTCTCTCCCTTGAGGCCTATCACGAAATTTATTCCAGGCAGGAAGCACGGCATTCCATTGTAGCCTATCTGCTTGCCATAAGCATTCACGAGCTTTATCGCCTCCATAACTTCGTCGGGATTGGCGGCGAGATCGTTTGCATCAACCACACGATCATCAGCACTCTCAAGTCCCATCGCAGCGATGTTTCCAGGGCTTTGATAGATTACGATCGTTTTAACGATCTCTTTGCTCTCCTCCGGCCAAGTTGCTATCGTTTTTGGATTGGCATTGTCCATATGCAAAACCCTTATCTTCGGGCATTTTTTCCATATCGCTCTGTGGAAGTTTTTCATAGCTTCAGGATCAGGCTTTGGTATTTCCCTTGAAAAATCCCCCATGTACGTAAAGAAGTCCGTCTGATTTCCGAGTCTGAAATACCTGCATCCTTTCTTATACAAGGCTTCTATTTCAGCAACAACGGCTTTAGGCTCCCTTTGCGATGGGAAGCCATGGATTCTCTCGATGCAGAAGGAGCATCTCCTCCAGTAGCAGCCCTTATACGTTTCAATCTCACAGATCACGAAGGGGAAATCAGGGTGATGTTTTATCACCTCAGCTCCGAGGATGCTGAACTCATTCAGAAAATTCCTGTCAGCTTGGGCTGATTTTAAATTTGAACGGGTTGAACTTGTTGAACCAATTTCCAAGCTTAAAAAATTAAAAAGATCTGCCTCGAATGGAAAATCAATAATCTCGTAATTTTCCAGCATTAGTCTATCTCTTTTCGACATCTCAAGCACTATTGGGCCAACAAGGATCTTCTTTTTCGGTTTTTCGGCAGGAAACAAACCTTTGAGCTCTCTCAAGCCGAGAGGTTTTCCGCCCACATACTTCCCCGGTACAACCATTCCCGCTATCACAACAACCAAGTCAAAATCGTAAAGTTCCTTTTTTAGCCTGTAATCTTCCCTCAATCTATCTATTGTGGTGTAGAGAGGAGTGTAGCCTAATTTTTTCAGCATTCCGTAAACGTATCTTGGATATGGGGAGATGTAAGGAGGAACTCCCAAGCATGAAGGTTCGTCAACGTATCCGTCAACGATCGCAACTTTCATTGAACTTTCGTGGATGTGATTTCATAAATATTCAACTGTCTCGGTTATAATATAATAACCACTTAACCGCTGATTATCCAATTAAATCCCTTGTTTGACCCTCTGAACGAGTCTCTTCCACCTAATAAACTTTTCACTCAAATCTCGCTTTCTCTCGAACTCTTTTTCAGGTATAAATTCTATCTCTCCAATCCTCCACTGATCCATCGCCAGACCGGCTATCAGATGAGCTCCGTAGGAGGATCCTTCAAGAATCCCGCTTCGGATGACTTTAAAGCCTGTCACATCCGCAATCCTTTGCAAGAGAAAATCGTTTGAGCTGAGCTTTCCATCCATTCTTATTCGCTCCTCGACGTTGGCTTCCTCTTTCATAATCTCTACGATTTCCGCAATTCTGAACGCTATGCCTTCAAGCAAAGCCCTGACGATATCCTCTTTTCTCGTTCGATTTGAAATCCCCCAGAAAACGGCCGGAACTTCCTCGTAGTGTGGAGTCCCCAAACCGGTAAACGATGGGACTGCTAAAACACTCTCATCTTCCGATTCCAAAGCGAGCTTCTCGCTTTCCTCAGGCTTTTCAATGAGGCCGAGTTCCCTCAACCATTCGATTGATGAGCCGCTGAAACTCAGATAGCCTTCAAGCAGATACCTCTTCATTTTCCTCGTCCTTACTCCTACCATCGGGATCAAACCTTTGAGCGAAGCGGAAGGAGCTTCACCAGCGTTCAAGTCAACGAAAGTTCCAGTGCCATTTGTGCACTTTATCGATCCCTTTTCAAAGCATGCCTGGGCAAAGAAGGATGCTTGCTGGTCTGCTACTACAGAGCAAATGGGAATTCCTTTGTATTCTCCAAAGACTGAGTCTGATGGTTTTATTTCTGGAAGATTCTCCTTTGGAAAACCGATGATCTTTAGGATGTTATCACTCCATTTCTCATAGAATATGTCATAGATCCCAGTTGCACTCGCGTTGGTGAAGTCTGTAGCATGTTCTCCACACAGATTGTAAAGTAGCCAGGAGTCCAGGGTTCCGAACTTCAATCTGTCAACGCTGACACCCTTGGGATTGTGACCGAGATTTCGAAGCATCCACATAAGGTGTACGCTCGCGTGATTCGGGCGAAATGAGAGTTTAGAGATCGTTACCAGATACTTGATCCTTCTGCTTTCTTTTGCGAGGGGATAGAGCAGCGAAGCTAACTTTCCCAGCGCTTTTCCCACTCTGATTATTGCTAGGTTGTTCAAAGCTTCTGCAATAGGTTTAGCTCTAACATCTTGCCATGTCAACGATGGAAAAAGGTTTTCCGATGTTTTACCATCCCACAGAACCGAGGTAGTTCTCTGATTTGTTATAGCGATTGCATCAACCTTCCATTTCTCAATAGCTCTATCCAAAAGGTTTTTACTTTTTAAGAAAATATCCTTTGGATCTAGCTCAACAAATCCCGGCTGTGGATTTCTTTTCTCAACCTTCTCAAATCGAGAATCTATCATTTTGTGGTCTTCACCGTAATCCTCGTAGACAACAGCTTTTATGTTTGTAGTCCCCACGTCGAGCACGCAAGTTCGCATTAAGCCTAGTTCGTTTTCTAGAATAAAGATGTTTGGTTAAGGACAGTTAAGAATAGTTAAGAACATTTGGTTGTGGATTACTATTAACTGAACTCGTAAGGTTCAGAGAAGCTCAGCCACAACCTCCACAACATCTTTCGCATTTAAAGCTCTTTTGCATACCGGACATGAAGTTATGATCGTGTCAGAAGCTTCTAGCAACTGCTTCCTTCTCTCTTCAGCCATCTTAGACGCCACTACCGGATCGATGTATGCGTAAATCCCACCAAATCCGCAGCAGTATGTTTTCTCTTTGCCGTACCCTACCTCCTTCACTTCAACACCCACAGCTTTCAGGATTCTTCTGGGGCCGTCTATCACCTTCAAATCCCTTGACAGAATGCAGGGGTCATGATAGCTTGCCGTAGAGGAGTTTAACTTCAAACCCAGCTTTTCAAGTTCTCCGAGCTTACCCTCCAGAAACTGGGAAAAGTGTATGGCTTTCATGTTGTATTTTTCATTGAAAATTTTGACGCAGTGTGGGCAGTTGCTGATAATGCCTTCGTAATTTTTCACGATTTCCCAGATTCTAGCTTTATGCTCCTTGAACTGCCTGAGATAACCCAGTTCTTTCAGATGAGCCCCACAGCAAATCACATTCTGGAAAGCAAAATCGACTTTGAAATATTCAAGGATTTTTAGCGAAGCATGGATCACCTCCGGCACCTCAAAAGTTCTGCAGCCGGGGAAGTAGAGGACTTTCCCCTCCTTTATCTCATACCTCTCACCGAAATTTTTCTCTAGATCCTTTACCAAGCTCTCATGGGAAACAAAAGCGAGCTTGACAGCTTCAGGCTCCTCATCCAGCTCGCAGACTTTACTTCTCTCATCTATAAGAATCTCGTTCACGCTTATATCCATCGGACATGCCTGCTTACAAGCATTGCATGGCACGCATCTCCATATTGCATCTCCCAATTTTTCTCCAGCGGAACTAAAATATGCGAGCCTAGACTTAACAGAAGGTGAAACTGTAAGCCTTCTCTCCACATCGAAAACCGGGCAGACATGCAAGCACATGTTCGGGCACAGCATGCATTTCTTGATGTCATCAACTCTCCCGGCCTTCGTTAAAGCCTCTTTGAGAAAAGATAGCTTGGTTTTAAGGGTTGAGGAGGATGTCGCCTGGAGAACCCACTTTACCGGAATGGGAGGCATACTACCACCTCACCCTAGCTTTCGATAATTTTCGCAACAGAAGGATTCAGGATGTTCTTTCTGTCGAAGATCGTTTTCAGGTCTCTGAAGATGGAGTAGTAACCTCCCAGCTCTTTCTGAAGCCATTTTGCCCTTATCTTTCCTATTCCGTGATGGTGGCTCAAGCTGGCATACTTTGACGCAACGTTCATTGCCTGCTCCCAAACTTCTCTGTAGTATTCTTCAAGATCTCCCCTTATTCCTGCAAAGGTGAAGTAGAAGCACAACCCCTCCTCATAGAAGTGCGAAGCGTGGCAGGAAGCGAAAAGCGTTCCGTCGACATCTCTTATAGCCTTTAAAATTTTTCTGTAGACTTTCATCGCGTTTTCCCAGAAGCATGAAACCTCAATCGTATCGAAAACTATCCCGAGAGGAACGTATTTGGATATATCTGAGACATTGAACCGCTCTTTCAGCCAAATTTCAACGGGCTTTTCACCAATAAATTCCCCGGTAGAAACTTCTTTAATCAAAAAATCCCTTTCGAATTCTGCAAGCTTTCCTTCGACCATAGCAATCATAACAACCCCCTCTACTCCGAAATTTTTCAGAGATTCCAGCCTGTCGAAAATCCGTAGCAAAGCAGGTTTGAAGCTTTGGAGTATTTTTCTTGCGTTCTCTACCGCCTCATCCATTGATTCGAACTTGAAAGCTACCTTGAAACTTTTTTCTGGAATCTTCCTTATCTTGAGCGTTACCTCACATATTACTCCCAGCAAACCCTCGCTTCCCGTGAAGATGTCTGCTGGATTGATGAACGCCTTTCTCGGCATTGGCTTGGCTTCCAGGATTTCCCCATCCGGTGTAACAACCTTAAGGCTTACGATCAGATCTTCAATGTTCCCGTACTTAGTTGAGAACTGTCCGCTTGCCTTCGTAGCTACCCACCCTCCAACGGTTGAGCAGTAAAGGCTCTGGGGCGAATGACGGAGGGTGAAACCCTTCTGGTTTAAAATTTCTTCAAGCTTTCCTCCAACCACTCCAGCTCCGGCTGTTACGAGCATCCTTTTTCCATCGATCTGTATGCTATTCAAGCCAAGGGTTGATAAGGCAATTCCCCCGCAGTAAGGTGTTGCTCCATCAACAACTCCACTCGCTCCACCGAAGATGTAAACGGGAACTGAATGGGCATTGCAAATCTGCATAACCAATGAAATCTCTTCGGCTGTTGAAGGAAAAACCACAGCATCTGGCAAAGCTGGAAGCTCAAATTTCAGCATGCGATTGAGATGAATGGGATTGAAGTCCTTTGAATAGGCTATTCTGTCTTCCAATCGCGTGGATACCCTTACTCCCTTTTTTGCTATCTCCCCAACAACCCCCTCAATTTTTCCCGAATACCTCGACTTGCTGAGGATTCTGAGCATGCCAATTCTAAAATGGGAAACTATTTTATTTCTTCTGTATTTTTGATTTTGATGGACGTGTTTTCTGCGGTGAAGGATTGGTTGCTTGAGGAGGGTTTCTTGAAATCCGAAGTTCCAGACGAGATGGCTGACTGGCATTATGTGGTTGAATTCCCGATCAAATCCAATCAGGTTTCAGATATAATAAAGCCCAAGAACAAGAGGATGATCCTTATTTTGAGCGGTATCGTTCTTTCAGAGACCCACTACAAAGCTTTCAACTCACTAACTCCTGAGGAGAAGCAGAGACTAGTTCATAGGTGGAAGATGGATCTGATATTCAGAAAAGCAGATTTCAGACTCATCCCGGATGCGATGAATTTGCAAAGAATAGAGTTTTCCATCCCTATTTTCGAGGATTCACTAACAAAAACTTCAGTTATTGAGGCTTTAAGAGAGCTTTTCAAGTGCAAGTTATACATAATATGGAATGTTCAACACGAGTTCGACAGATTCAGCGATGTGGATTCTATGTACCTTTAAATTCGTATCTTTGTTATTGTTCATTGTTATTCATTGTTATTGTTCAAGAGAATAATTCAAGGAAATGGAAAATAGAGAACATCTGAAATCAACTCGGAAGTTACCAATGATGGTGGAAGAATAAGTAAGTTCATATAAAATCTATTATAATCTCTGATTAGATGAGTGACTTTCAAGATTCTCAGGATTCTCAAAACTCCCAAGACTCCCAAAACTTGCAGAAGTTGAAAGAAAATTCTGAATCAGAAAGCTCGAACAATCTGGACAGTTTTAAGCTTAGAGAGCTGATTAGCCTTTTGAGAAAAAGAAAGGTTGAAGCCGCAAAGCAGATTGCAGAATTCGGAGAAAAGGCTGTAAAGTTACTCGTACCAATCTTGAAAGAAGGAAAAAACGACGTTAGAGAGGGTGCAATTATCGCTCTTGCAGAAATTGGAAAAAGGAATCCTAGAGCTCTTGACCCTCTCTTGGAAGATGAGGACGAGAACGTTAGGGCTGGAGCTGTATTTGCCCTTTTTCTTGCCGGCGAGGTTGAGAAGGTTATAGAATCGCTGAAAGATGAAAGTGCCTTAGTCAGGGTGACTGCAAAGAATGCTCTCAGCCTTTCCGATTCGATTGACAAGCTGATTAAAGCACTAGAAAACGAGGATTGGAGGGTAAGATACGGTGTTTCTGCTGCACTCGAAGAGTCGGGTGAGAGAGCTGTTAAACCCTTGCTCAGGGTTTTAGTTGAGGGAAATAAACAGATGGAACTTGCAAAGTCAATCTTGCTGAGGATAGCTCAGAGAGACCCGGAGAACTTTATCGATGCATTAGATGATCCAGAGCTAAGAATACCTGCGATGGAGATCCTTTTAGAATCTGGATTGAAAAGAGAGTTTCTTTCTGAGCTTATAGAGCACAAAAGCAAGAGGGTTAGGGAAGCGGGAATCGTTTTGATCTCTTTCAACCCCGATGAAAGAATTCTGGAGAAGGCTCTCAAGGACGAATCTTGGTTTGTAAGGATGGTTGCAGCAGAAACCCTTGCAAAGAGATTCGGAAGTAAATATCACAAACGATTAAAAAAACTCCTCAATGATGTGGAGATCGTTAGAGAAACTGTGAATGAGTTTCTGGAATAGTCCAAATTCAGGAGTTAATTATCAACTCCACCTCCAAATCTGAGGATTTTTTACTAACTTTGCGAACTTTTCGAAATTTTTTTCCTTATCATCATATATTTAGCAACTTATATTAATAAATCTACCAACTCCTAGACATGGAGAGACTGATTCACTGTCAGACTGTGATGGAGGAGGAAAGATTAGGAGAGCTTAAAAGAAAAACGGGGGAAAATTCTACCAAAGACGCGCTTTTGAAGGCGATACAGCATTATCTCCAATGCTACTATTCCGACAACTATTGAGGTGATAATATGATCAAATGTCCCAACTGTAACTTGCTGGTCGAGGAGAGATCTTACAACTTCGACAAAAAAACCGGCACGTTCAATTGCCCCATTTGCGGGTTTAAGATTACAATTATGAGTTCTATTACTTTTTAATTTTTATTTAAATTTTATTAAAAAACTTTGAAAAGTAGAAACAGATTCCGATAACCTAATTTTCTCCAACGAGTTCCTCTTTCAGCTCCCTTATAACATTTAAGCTATTTTCTATTCTCTTCAACCCTATATGGCTCATTTCGAGATTGCATGACAGATAGTGCAAGATCGCCTCAAGCAAAGCGTCTTTCGTATTCTTTCCTGTCCTTCTCTTTAACTCCTCCAACTTCTCTTCTTTGATGACCGTTTGAGCGTGAACGTATCGCATGCAAGAAAATTAAGCTGGAGAGGTATAAAACTTTTGAAATGTAAGATGATAATGATGCCTTTTGCCTCATGAGCTGATGAAAGATTAATTTCCGGAAAATAAAAAGCTGATGAGAATATTTCTTTTAAAAATTAAAATTTAAATTAGAATTTCGAAATTATTTCTTTGCCTATAAGATTAATCGACTTCTTCTTGTCTGGCCCGATTGGGCTGCCAGCTACAACTTGTGTAACTCCAGCCTTTGATAGCTCGTTTATTCTTTCGACAACGTCGTCTGGAGTTCCGCTGATCGAGAAGGTGTCGATCATTTCGTCGGTTACCGCCTTGCTTACACCGGGCCAGTCGCCCTTCGTGAATGCAGCATTCAAAGCATCTCTGACTTTCTGCACGTCATCGCCGCTTATCCCATGCCTTTCGAAGATGACATCCGGACTTCCGGCAACGATGAATGCAACAACTATCTTCGCAGCGTTCCTTGCTTTATCACGATCCTTGTCGACGCTCATTGAAGCGTAGGCAACGGTGTCGAAAGCATCCCTGCTCTTTCCAGCCTTACTCAGTCCAGCATCTATGTTTTCTTTGGCAACCTCGAAGTCCTTTGGATGGGATGCGTTGATCAAAACCCCGTCTCCAAGCTCTGCTGCTAGCTGGAGCATCTTTGGCCCCTGGGCTCCGATGTAAATTGGAATCTCTCCCGCCTTAAAGTCCATTCTCGCTCCGTTGAACTTGAAGATCTTGCCATCATACTTAACCGGCTTCCCTGAGTGCAGGGCTTTTATTATTTCAACTGCCTCTCTCATCCTTCCAAGAGGCTTCTCCCAGCTTATTCCTATTCTGTCGAAAGTTACCTTGTCTCCAGCCCCGATTCCGAGAACAGCTCTTCCGTTACTGATTTCGTTGATCGTTGCTATGGCAGAAGCTGTTACAGCCGGATTGATGTGGTAGGGGTTTGTAACTCCAGAACCCATCTTAATCGTGTGCGTTTTCAAAGCCAAGATCGTCAGCATCGCATAGACGTTTCTGTTGTTATAGTGGTCCGTTATCCATACATAATCGAATTTGCTGTCCTCCGCCAGCTTAACGTAGTATTCGAGCTCGTAGTACTTCATGTTTGGCACAAATTCTATACCGAATTTCATCGTATCACCATTCAAAGGACTCTAACTTCACAAATAATTCTTTCGATTTTTTTCCTAAACTGTCTTTTCCTAAACAAGCGATATGATTTTATTGATGAAATGCAAGTGCCTTTATGGATTACAGACTTTTAGATCACACCGCAGACATAGCATTCGAGGCTTTTGGCGCATCTTTAGATGAGCTTTTTGAGAATGCCGCCAAAGCATTTTACGATGCTTTTGTTATGGTTGAAAACGTTAGGGCTGAAGAAGAGCGTAGAATAGAGGTCAGCGAATTTGAGATCGACTATCTCCTCTATAAATGGCTTAATGAGATTCTTTTCCTATTCGATACGGAATTTTTTGCCGCAAAGAATGTAAGTGTATCTATTAAAAAAGAGAAAAAAGAATACCTGCTGGAAGCAAACTTGCTTGGAGGCAAAATTGGGCCTGAAATGATAAAAACCGAACCAAAAGCAATTACAATGCACAATTTTACGGTAGAGAAAAGAAAAGAAGGAGAAAGAGAATTCTGGTATGCTCACGTCGTGATTGACATCTGACTGAAATCCGATTCTATTTAATCGGATTCTTCTCAATCCTTCCTTTTCACAATCTCTCTGTACAACCTACCCTGCAAGCCGTGGAAAGCCGAATATCCCTCCGCTAATCTTTGATCGATCGTAGTTGTGTCAAAGGAAGTTAATTCCTCGCTGTAAAGAGCATATTCAGAAAATCTTGCCACAGGAGTTGCTGAACCTTTGAAAAGTCTGATTTTCACCCATCCTGTCACCCTTTCCTGGGTCTTATCGATAAAAGCATTGAGCGCATCGTACAAAGGATCGTTTGTCAGGCCATAATAAACCAGTTCAGCCCATTCCTCCTCAATCATTCGCTTAAACTTGAGTTCTCTTCTGCTCAAGACAAGCTTCTCTAGATCTCTGTGAGCTGTAAGGAGAATCGTCGCAGCCGGATGCTCGTAATTCTCCCTTGCTTTCAATCCGAGAACTCTGTCTTCCATCATGTCCGTTCTTCCAACGCCGTGCTTTCCGCCTATTTCGTTCAGCTTTTTTATCAGTTCAAAGCCATCCTTCCTCTCATCATTCAGAGCAACGGGAACACCCTTCTCAAAATCAATTTTAACTATCTCTGGTTGATTTGGAGCCTTTTCTGGGCTAACAGTCCACTCGAATATCTCTTCTGGCGGTATGAATGATGGATCTTCAAGCTTACCTCCCTCAACACTCCTGCTCCAGAGATTCTCGTCGATGCTCCATGGCTTTTCTTTGCTTACCTTTATGTCGATTCCCTTCTCCTTCGCATAATTAATTTCCCACTCTCTCGTGAGATTGAGCTCCCTCATTGGAGCTATAACCTTGAAGCCATACTGAAGGAATATGTTCTCAAATCTGAGCTGATCGTTTCCTTTTCCCGTACAGCCATGGGCAATCGCATCTGCTTTCTCTTTTAAAGCTATTTCCGCCGTTTTTGTTGCTATTATTGGCCTCGCAAGTGAAGTGCCCAAAACGTAGCCCTCGTAATCTCCATTCGCCTTGATGAGCATGAAAAGGGAATCAACGAACTCCTTTTTAGCATCGATCGTGTAATGTTTGTCAGAATACTTTTTACCCCTCTCTTCAGCCTCCTTTACATCCGATTCCGGCTGACCTATGTCAACGGTAACTGTTACAACCTCATCGAATCCGTATTTTTCCCTGAGCAGGGGTATGCAGACGGTTGTGTCCAAACCTCCTGAATAGGAAAGAACGACCTTGCTCATGTTTTAGCTTCACCAACTCTTTTTAAATAATTTACCGGAAGTGTTTCGCTTAATTCAATCTCTGGTTTCGATTCCCCTCTGCCTGAGATAATCCTTGACTTCTCGAATGGACACCTCCCTCCTATGGAAAATTCCCGCAGCCAGAGCAGCCTCAGCCTCCGTTTCACTGAAGACTTCGTAGAAATGCTCAACCCTTCCCGCCCCGCTTGATGCGATGACGGGGATTGTTACACCGCTTTTGACGTGGTTTATCAGCTCAATGTCAAAGCCTAGCTTCGTTCCATCCCTGTCGATGCAGTTGAGCAGAATCTCCCCAGCTCCAAGCTTCTCCACTATCCTTGCAAGCTGTAAGGCATCGATGTCCCTCTCTTCCCTCCCCCCTTTAACCGTGCACTGGTACCAGCAGTATTCCTCGCCATTTGGGCCTGGAATCTTGGTTTTAATTACATTATGATCGGTGTCGTCCGGAGACTCGACATACACCCTCTTCGGATCGATCGAAACCACTACAGCCTGGCTGCCATAAACCTTCGAAGTCTGCTCGATCGAGCTCTCACCCGTTGCTCCATGTTTCAAATATTCTTCAGCGGCATAAACAGCATCGCTGCCTATGGACACCTTATCCGCTCCAGAGCGGAAGTATTCGGAGGCAACATCCAAAGCGGAATAATAGGTTCCATCCGAATCCTCGTAAGCCTGAATTCCACCGCCGATCGTGAGCGGAACGAAAACATTCCGCGAGGTTAATCTTAAAACTTCGAGCATCGGCTGATCTTTGAGCGGAAAATCTCTGAAACCAGTTATATTCAGAAAAACAATCTCGTCTGCCCCCTCTTCGAAGTATCTCCTGGCAAGTTCAACCGGCTTGCCGAGGTTTCTAACCCTGCCCATCTCCCTAACATCGTACTTGTCTCCTTTCGTAACGACTAAGTCCCCTTCATCGTTCGTTCTCACATCGAGGCATGCGACTATCCTCTTGGCAAGCTTTGTTTTTCTCGATTCATACTTCCCTGCTAATTCACTATCCAGTGCTGAATCTAGAGAATCAGACTCCAAGAAGCTCTTTAAAATTCTTAATCCGGTTTCACCGCTCTTCTCCGGATGGAATTGAACTGCTGCAACGTTACCCTTTTGAACCGCGCTGATGAACTCTCCGCCATAATCAGTTACGGCGAGAATCCAGTCGGAATTCTCTTTGCTTGGAACAGCTCTGTAAGAGTGGACGAAGTACAGCTTTTCCCCTTTGTAATCTCTAAAAAGTTTTGAGTCCTTTTTTGTCCTTATCCCATTCCAGCCGATGTGTGGAACTGAAACCTTTTTGCTATCGAATTTGCTGATAGTACCCTTTATTATCCCCAACCCTTTTACATCAGGGGCCTCCTCACTCCCTTCAAAAAGCACCTGTAACCCGAGGCATATTCCCAAAAAAGGTCTGTTGGCTTGGATGTAATCTTTCAAGGCTTCTACGTATCCAAGCGATTCCAGTCTCTCCATTGCACTCCCAAAACTTCCAACACCAGGAAAAACGAGCTTTTCCGCTTTAAGAATGTCTTCAGGAGAGGTTACATCCTTTATCGAATATCCAAGCTTCCTTATCGCGTTCCTTATGCTCCTTATGTTTCCGGCTCCATAATCGAGGAGTGTTATTTGATTTTTGCTCACTTCTGGGTTCACTTCCAAGCTCCCTTCCAAGCTCACTTTCAAGCCTTTCCCCAATGAATATTTAAGGTTGTCCCAGCTATCTCTAATCTAGAAAGGTGAATTAATAAAGTTAAAAGATTAAGTAAGCAAAATAATTAAATAATTAAAGCTTTGATCAATTTAATCCTTCAGATTGCTCCCTCGAGCTTCAGCAAGGCCTTTTTAAGGTAAACTTTTTCTCCTGAATACCCACCAAGCGAGTTTTTCCCTACCACCCTGTGACATGGAATTATAACTGCCAAAGGATTTCTCTTCAAAGCCTGCCCAACTGCTCTGTAGCCTTTCGTTCCAATCCTCTCCGCCAATTCCTTGTAGGTTACCACCTCACCGTAAGGAATTTTTCTGGTCTCCTCCAGAACCTTTTGCTGGAAAGGAGCAAAGTCCAGCTTCTCAGAAATGGGATAATCGAAGTACACTTCCTCACCAGAAAAGTATTCGATGAGATCCTCCTTCAGTTTTCTCGCTGCTTCAATTTCTATTCTATCTTCTCGCTCAAATTCGATCTCCCTCTCCACGAAAGTCGAGGCATAAATACCGCTCGAATCCAAAAGCACTCTGAAGTAGATATTCTCCAACCCTAATTTCAATCCTAACTTTCGAAAACAATCGGAAATTTCTGAGACGTTAACCAGAATTTCCTTAAGGCTAAGAGTTTCACTACTCATTTCATCTGCTCATTTCACTTTCCCGTTTCACTTCAGATTTTCCTCAAAATCCTCTTCGTTTGCATCCATCAAAGATTTCAGATCTGAGCGAGATCCTAAAATAACCCCATTTCCAATCTCCTTCCCACCGATCTCCCTTATCCTTTTAAGCCCATCAATCTCTTTGATTATCTCTACAACAGATGGGGGAACGAGAGGTTCCCATTCTTCCCCTTCCAGCATCCTCCTTCTGATCTCGGTCCCCTGAAACTCCTCACGGTTGTACATGGCCGTGTGGAAAACCTTGAAACCTGCTTCCAAGAAAAGCCTCACCACGAGTGGGTTGTTTGAGAAAACCACCTGGAATGGAGGGACCATCGAGCAAACGTGGGAGACCCAGAGGCTGTTTCGGTATATATCTTCCAAGGGGATTATGTAAACCCTCTTTTTTATCCCAAGTTCATCCAAAGCGTTTGAGATCATCAGAATCCTTTCTCCGGCCGTAAAAGGGTTTTCGAGCTCGTGGCTTTCCTGAGCACTTCCTATACCAATTATGAGTTCATCAACTTTCTCTATGATGTTCTTTATCACTTCGTGGTGTCCATAGTGATACGGTTGAAATCTTCCGATGAAAAAACCTCTAAGAACTCTAGCTTTAGCTTTCAAAATCACTTCCCCCCAACCCTTTAATCCCTGGGCTTCTTCACAACCCTGTAAATCTCGTCCCTCAACTTCTTACCCGTTTTCCTCTCCCATTCCTCAATGGGTATGCCGTACTCTGCTTGTATCTTATCCCTGTAAATTTCTGGAATAACATTGAATGTACAGAATGGAATTATTCTCCCATCTGGGGTGGCGTAATGAATCTCACACCTCTTTACTCTTTCAATATCATAGTTGTAGAGGTCTTGGAAGTGCATCATTCCGATAAAGAGCGATCTCGCATGGAACTCGCCCAAAGCCGTGTAATCATGCCTGACGAGAACGTCAAATAGGATCTTGCTTATATCAAAGCCTTTCGGAGCTTTGCTCTGATCCACAAACTTCCTGAGATCTATCAGCCCTTTCAAAGCTTTTATTTTTCTTATCCTGCTCCGCTTGAGCTCCTCTGCCTTTTCTTCCAAATACTCAAACAGTCCCTCCACATCTATGAATCTCGTTATTGGAATTAACTTCTTATTGTCATCTATGAAAACGTAGGTCGCCATCCCGCATGCCCAGTGAGTTGTCAGCTCATATTGTGGAACACCGGTAATTGCTTCAACGAAATGGGATATTGGAGTAACGCTGGGCACGGGATAAAAATCATCACGGCTTATCTCCCCATTCGTTTGCTCTTCTATGCCAATTATCACGTCAGGAATTGTAATTCTAACCTTCTCCCTCTCCCGCCTAGGCATGCTCCCTACCAAGCTGACCGGCTGGAAGTTCACGCCCCTGATAATGTCGATGTTTTCCGCTCCGAATCTGACGATGTCTCCAACCTGATGGTCGTTGACACCCCTAATTACCGTTGGAACGAGAACAATGCCCAATTCAGCCTTTCTGCAGTTCTCAAGAATTTTTGGAATCTCAGGATGATTTTTTGGATTCGTTTTTTCATCCACACCGTCGTAGGAAAGATAGACCGTGTTGCATCCTGCCTCTCTCACTTTTCTAGCAAAATCAGGTTCTCTAGCGAGTCTTATACCATTCGTGTTCAGCTGAACATGCTCGATTCCTTCTTCTCTAATCATTTTGATTATATCAATCAGATCGTCCCTCAGTGTTGGCTCACCGCCTGTAAGCTGTACAGCATTCGTTGGTACAGGCCTGATGCTCCTCGCAACCCTTATCATCTCCCTTATCTGCTCTAAACTTGGCTCGTAAACGTAACCAGCCCTTCTAGCATAGAAGAAACAGTACCAGCAAGCGAGATCACATCTGTTTGTGAGAACGATGTTGAGCAAAGCTGTCTGGCTCTTGTGGATCTTACACAAGCCGCAGGAAAATGGACATTTTGCCTCATCAACGATCGGGTTCTCTATTCCTGGGCCATCATGAGCGAAGCGGTACGCTTTTTTGAAAAGCTCAACATCGCCCCAGTAAACCTCAACAGTTTCGCCATGCTCGGGACAGGTTTTTCTAATCATTGCCTTTCCATTTTCGCTGTAAACTTCAGCAGTGATGATCTTGAGGCATTCAGGACACAAAGATGTTGTTTTAAAAGGGAGTTTGAGTTCTTTTTCCGATTTAAGCTGGGACTTTAATTTAGAACTCGCTTTAACTTTCATGATCGTACCCCCCAAAACCATATTCTAATTTTATATCTGTGAAATAAGAATTACCCATATTTTTAATAAAGCCGAAAGAGATATATCAAGCTTTCGTTATTCGCTTTTATGCTTAATCTTCTCCTTAAAACGATATGGCTTCTCATTCCGGCTTACACTCCAAATAATTTTGCAGTAGTTTTTGGAGGTGGAACACCGATAGATTTTGGAAAAAATTTCATAGATGGAAGGAGGATTCTCGGTGATGGAAAAACAATAAGAGGCTTTGTATGCGGTGTTGCAGGTGGGATATTCTGTGGAATTCTGCAATTCAACCTTGAGAAACTTTTTGGGGTTGCCCTATTCTCCTCCCTAGCATTTTCGGATGCATTAGTCCTGATAGCTTCTCTTTCCCTTGGATCGCTAACGGGAGATGTTTTAGGCAGTTTCATCAAACGAAGGTTTGGGCTAAAAAGGGGGCAAGCATTTCCTTTTTTTGATCAATTGACCTTTTTAGTTGTGGCATTCATCTTTGCTTGCTTTTCTTCACCTTTCTTCAGCCAACTCTTCACGCTTGACGTGATCGTCGTAGCATTGGTACTCACCCCTATCCTGCATCTCCTTACGAACTACCTAGCATACAAGCTCCGGCTCAAGGATGTTCCATGGTAAATGGTAGATGTAAATTTGATAGACAACCTGATAGAAACTAAAAGATTTTAAAATTTGAACCGTAATTATCCAACGGGATACGGGGATGAAAATGAATGAGGATGAATGAAGAGAAGCTTATAGAAAGAATGATCGAGGCTGAATGCCTGAAATTTGGAGAATTCATCCTTTCTTCCGGAAGAAAAAGCAACTTCTACATCGATATCAAGCAAGCTTCAACTTATCCAGATATTCTGGAGATGATAGCAGAGATTGTGAGTGAGAAAATCAGGGATGCAAATATAGAATACGAAAAGATAGCCTGCGTTGAGCTTGGAGGAGTTCCGATTGCCGTGGCTGTTTCTCTAAAAACCAAAAAACCCTTACTGATATTCCGAAAGGTGAAAAAGGATTATGGTGTGAAGTCAGATATGATTGGCGAATTGCTGGAAGGAGAGAAAGTTCTGGTAGTAGAGGATGTCACAACTACTGGCAACTCAGCTTACTCCGTTGTCGAAAGGGTGAGAGATAAAGGGGGGAATGTGGAAGCAGTTATCGTGATAGTTGATCGCGAAGAGGGAGCAGCTGAATTTTTCAAAGAAAAGGAGATTCCCTTTCTTCCTATCCTGACGGCTTCAAAGTTACTCGCTTGGAAATGAGAGCTTGAGAACAGTTCTGAGGCTCTCTCTACTGAGATTAATTCCAGATCCTTCTAAATACGACACAATTTCCTCTTCTTTAACTTCCGGGCAAAAGATGTAACTCTTGATCGATCTTTCCAATAAACCTACTTCAAATTCCAGTTTTTCAGCAATCAAATTTAGATCTTCTCTCTTTAGTTCCTTACCGCACCCTCCATCGTAAATCCCAAGGAAACTTTCTATTTTTCCTCTGTTCAGAGCCAAGGATTCCTCATTCACCGCAAGTGAACAGCAAACAAACTCGCCAATCACTTCACTGAAACGTTTTGCTTTATATCCTTCCTCCTCCAGAAGCGTAAGATAAGGCTCCCATATAGCGAGCCCCTCAATTTCCCCATTTCTCAGACTCTCAATCATGGACTCCGGAGAGTTGAAATAATGGATCTTAAAATCAATCTTGAAATCTTTCCCGATAAGGGAAAGAAACCTTCGAAGATTCCTGTCCATCGTTGACATCTCTGTTGTTCCAAATACTCCAACCTTCGAATTCGAAAAAACAACCCCACTACCATTTTTCGCAACGATTCTGATTATTCTGAAATTTTTCATCAAAACACCCATTACCAGCTGGGTAAGGAGGGGGCTTGCAGCCATGTCGACCCTCCCTTGGCTAAGAGATCTCGTTAGATCAATTGGATCGTTGAAGAGCTTAACGACTACACCTTCTTCAACGGCAGCTTTAATCAGATACGCATATTCGCTCGATTTCAGTATGCCAAGCTTTAAAACACCCGGATAGGGAAAAGGATAATTTTCAGTCCTCCAAACTCGATTGGCTCTAGCTGAGATCTTCTTTCTAATAACCAGTCCCTTCGACTCAAATTCGCTGAGAATTTCGGAAACTGTCGATTTCGAGAGATTCAGGATCTTAGGGATTTCACTTTGAAGTATTCCATCTCCTCCGACTTCATCCAGCAAATCGAGTATTCTTTTTTCTGCTCCCACATGAAAATTTTATTTTAGAGCCATATAAACGTTACATAACGTCGTCGATATACCCAAACAAATTTAAGTTTCTGATTTCGGGAATAGTTTGAATGAGGGGGAAGAGGCGAAAGGTTAAGGCTTTACTTATAATCTCTACAATATCGCTAATGCTGTTTTCTGGTTGCTTAAGTTCACCGAATGAAAAGGTGGTAGGAGAAAAACACATCACCGATAATTCAAATAATTCGAGTAATTCAAACATCGAAGAAGCAAACTCAGATCTGATAAAACAAATAAATCTGAAAAACATTTCCGATTCTGAAATAATAGAGCTCTTTTTGAATGAATCCGGTATGAAAGAAAAGTATCGAACATGGAATTTCAGCATCAGTGTAAAAACACTCACTGGAGACAAGTTATCCGTTGATCTCTACGCTTACAAGGGTGAATGGGAAAGTGTGAACAAAATAAGTTTCCTTTTAGATAGCAAGGGGGAAATCTCTGAGCTGCATGTTTATCCCTACATAAAAACATCAATGCCGTCTCCACTTTCCTCTGAAGAAAGAGAAAGAGTTCTTAATCTCGTTTTTAACAATTCAGAAGTTAAGAAAATAGTAGCCGGTCGAGGATTTGAAATCTGGCAGATGTCAAAATTCGTGAACCCTTTTACCGGAAAGGAGAGAGGAATAGAGATCTATCTGAGCATAAACGATTCAAAAGAGACCTATGTAATCAGCTTGAAAGACAATAACGTTTCAATTATAAACCTGCATTTTTGGAGAGAAGAAGGGCTGGTGTTTTTCAGAGAGTAAGTAGAACTAAATCAAACAGAATCAAATCAAAAACCTTTTATTCAGCTTTACCGAACATATGTTCGATGAAGTTTCTAGAGGGTTTGATAGTAATACTAGCAATGCTCGTGCCTTTTGCGTTCATAAAAACGCATGATATGCTTACTTACGCGTATTGGTGTGTTGTAGTTTCAATTTACCTTGCATACATAGCCCTCTCGAGGTGGTGAGATGCTTTACATTCTCGCTTTCATCGCTTACGCGATAATAGGAACGGTAATCGCCCTCTATGCGAGAAAGGGAATTAGAACTCAAGAAGACTACTACATAGGTGGAAGAAAGATTGGTGGGGCTGTTTCTGCTTTGACCTACGCTGCCACAACCTACTCAGCTTTCATGATGGTTGGGCTGGTTGGTTTAAGCTACGCCTCGGGAGTTGGGGCTTTGGGTTTTGAGCTTTTCTATCTCGTCGGCACCCTACTGCTTCTATCCTATTACGCTCCAAAGGTTTGGAAGCTTGGAAAGGAAAAGGGATTCATAACCCCCGGGGACATGATGGCCGAAAGATACGGCAGCGTTGTGCCAAAAATAATGGCTTTAATCGTCTCCACTGCCTTAATCCCTTACATATCGGTGCAGCTCATTGGAGTTGCCTTGATAATCGAGAAAACTTCGGGAATAAGCTTCATCAACGGAATTTTCCTTGCAGCAATCCTGATAGCCTTCTGGGCATTCCTCGGCGGTCTCAGAGGCGTTGCTTGGACGGATGCCGTGCAAGGAGTTTTCATGCTCGTGCTTGCAATCTTAGCTGTTGTGTGGGTTTACACCTATGCCTTCAGCGATGTTTCCTTTACAACCGAAGTTTCAAAACTCGGTGATTTGCTTGTGGTACCTAACAAAATCTGGACACCGATGAGATTTATTTCACTGACAGTTCCATGGTTCTTCTTTGCTTTAACAAATCCTCAAGTTTTTCAGCGCCTTTACATTCCTAAGAGCGAGTTCGCGTTGAAGAGAATGGTTGTTCTCTTCGGACTTTTCGGGCTTGTTTATACGATCCTCGTAACCTTTCTTGGCTTAGAGCTTAGAACAATGACTGAATTTGGAGCTTTTCCGATTATAAAAGACAGAGACGCTGTAACGCCAACATTGCTTAGTTTAATGCCTCCCGCTTTAGGTGTTCTGCTATCTCTCAGCATCTTCGCAGCAGCGATAACCACAGCAAACTCGATCGTTTTAACTCTCGCTTCGATGATATCCCGCGATTTGTTTGGAAGTGAGAAAATATCAACCGGAAAGCTTCTCATCGTGTTGCTAACGATTGCCATAACCGTTTTCGCCCTTCAGAGACCGGGATATATTGTGGAGCTTGCCGTTCTAAGCTCAACGCTTTTACTTTGCCAACTTCCTTTAATATTCGGGGTCTTCCACTGGAAAATTGGAGGAAAGGTAGCTGCAAGCTTCACGCTACTTTCCGGTTTTTCGATTGCGGTCTTTCTCTTCTATTCCAAGCTGAATCCCCTTAGCGTTCCAGCTTCCGTTTGGGTTTTTGCAGTATCCTTTGCAGTCTTCTTTGTTTCTGCATTCCTCGAGGATAAGCTGACTGGAGTTAAGTTAAGTGGAGAATAGAATTCCTTTAAGCTTCTCTTTAAATTCGGGATGTTTCTCCGCCAGCTCTTCCAAGCTTTTGCTATCAAGTTTCCTGAGAGACTCTATTACAACTTCTCTCACATTCGGGTTCGAGTCGTTCAGGAAGGAAAGCATGTGCTCGGCTATCTTCTCCCTCTCCTCTTTTTCATCGGTTTCCTCCATAATTCTGCTAAGAGCTGAGAGAGCGTGAAATCTCACCGTCCAGTCATCGCTTTTTGAAACCTCAAAGAGCCTCTCAACCGCTCTCCTTGATCTTATCCCTGAGAAAGCTTCGGATGCGAAAATTTTTGTGTTCCAGTCTTCATCCTTTAAAGCTACGGTAAGGGGCTCTATTGCCGCATCACCCAACAAAACAAGCTTTGGAGTTAGTTTTAAGGCAGCATAGTACTTTGCCAGCTCCTCATTACTTTCAGGCTTCCAACC
Organism: Archaeoglobus sp.; assembly: GCA_017656505.1. Taxonomy (GTDB): domain Archaea; phylum Halobacteriota; class Archaeoglobi; order Archaeoglobales; family Archaeoglobaceae; genus Archaeoglobus_A. The sequence goes on from JACDNU010000009.1 coordinate 41,054, forward strand.
GAGGGTCTCAAGAGTCTTGGCTGCAGCACTCCTAACATCGGAATCCGGATCCGTTAGCGCGGTTAACAGCGCATTTTTAACTTCATCGGTAAAAATCCCGATTCTTCCCAACGCTTCGGCAGCCCTTTTCCTTAATACAGGGTCATGATCCTTTAATGCGGAGATGAGATACGGCAAGCTCTTTTCGTCTCCAATACTGCCCATCGCTATCACACAGGCTCTCCTAACGTACTTATCCCCAAATTCCAGAGCCTCTGCCAAGGCCGGTATAGCTTTCTTAATCTTATACCTCCCAAGTAACCACGCAAGCGAAACCTTCTGAAATACAGAACTGCTCTGGGAGAAGACTTCGATTAAAAGATCGATTTTGTCCTTGCAGAGGTATTCCAATGATTTTGCCGCATTCCATCTAACTTTTCTATCCTCATCCTTCAAGCCCTCCAGCAAGGCCTCAATAACCTCCAGCTTATCGAAATCCCCCAACGCCTCTGCAGCATCCGCTCTGATTTTTGGATTTCCCTCCCTCAGCAGCTTGATTAATTCATCGACTTTTCCCTTTATTCTGAGCTTTTCGACATCCTTATCCTTTAGAATCCACATCCTAAACCCCTACACGAGTTTTGGTAGGATTGCAGTGTGCGATTGCCTTTGCACTTGTACTCCATTCAGCTACCAGAGGTGGATTGACAGCCTGCGGTTTCGGATGATTCGTAACTCTCACCATGGTAACCAAATATCCTTTTCCCCTTCCCATTTATATAATCTCTGTCTTTTTTTCATTTTCAAAATTAAATCCTCCGTTTCAAATTCTTACCAATCTGCATATACCTCTTGAATATTGATGGATTAATTCAAATAAAGTCTGATTTGCTAATCAGTTAACCCACCAACCCAAGCAAGAAATACCAAAAAATTGAAATTGGAAGCAAAAGGTAGGAAAAACATGGTAAGAATCTATGTCGTCTACAACTACGGCCAGTACAATCACCTCATTCATCGAACCTTGAGGGATCTTGATGTTGAATCAAAGCTGATACAAAACGACACACCTGTTGAGGATCTCCGTGACATTGATGGCTTGGTTTTAGGAGGCGGTCCAACGATTGAGAGGGCTGGCAACTCGTTTTTGTACCTCGATAGCTTGGAGGTTCCGATCCTGGGAATCTGTTTGGGACTGCATATCATAGCCCAGCATTTCGGTGGCGAAGTCAGAACCGGAGAAGTTGGCGAGTATTCAGAAGTAAGAATCAACCTGCTGAGGAAAGATGAATTGTTCGAAGGAATCCCCGAATCTTTCAGGGTTTGGGCAAGCCATGCTGATGAGGTGATAAGAATTCCCGATGGGTTCATTCATCTCGCAAGATCCGACGTTTGTGAGTATGAGGCAATAAAACATCCTAAAAAGCCAATATACGGCATTCAGTGGCATCCAGAAGTGTATCATTCGGAATACGGTGAGGAGATATACAAAAACTTCATAGCGATCTGCAAGAGGTAGAAAGGCAGCAAAATAATGTCACAAATGTCGCGTTACTTCATCCACCCTTTCTCCGATCTCTCCAATCCAGTCTATCTTCCCGGGCAAAAAGTTCTCGACTTTCTCACCCTTCCTTTCTCTCTCGACTAACTCAACTATGATCTCAGCTACCTCCTCAGGAGTTTTATCTGTGGTGTCGATTTCGTAAACAGGAACCTCCATGTCCATTGCCTCAATCAGAATAACGTCCAGCAACTCGGCCTCAACGTTTTCCAGAATTTTATCCTCCTTCCAGCTTTTGGTTTTGAGTCTTTCCTTCAGCTTGACGGGGTTGCATCGGAGTACGATTATGAGATCGGAAGGCAAAAGATGAGACAGATGTCCTTCAACTATCAAAAGCCCTCCTGAAGTCTGAGCTTTCACTTGCTCTTCCAGTCGTCCTTCCAACCGCCCTCTCAGTCGTCCTGCCAGGCATTCTACATCTACAAGCAAAACCTTCTCGCCATTTTCCGGCTCTTCACCCATAATACAGCCAAATTCCTCGGCAAGTTCCGAAACTGCTCTCACTTCATACTTTTGAGATAAGTGTTTTGCCACACTCGATTTTCCGGTGCCGGGTGTTCCGGTTAACGCAACAATCATCTTGATCATCCTATTCTATCTATTTCCCTATCTTGCAGTCCACATGTAGTACATCATTAGCCAATCAACTCAATCGCTTTTTCAAGGAAGAAGTCATTGTCTTCCTCCCTTCCTATCGAGACCCGAACGTCACCCTCTTTACACCCTTCAAAGGCCAAGCAGTCTCTGACTATTACTCCTCTCTTCATAAGCTCCTCACAGAAATCGGGTTTTGTCCTCATGAAAAGGAAATTTGCTTCAGATGGGAATACTTTCACACCAAGGTTTGAGAGAATCCTAAAAATCCTTTCCCTATCCTTTTTTATTCTCTCAACAGTAGATCTCATGTATTCGATATCGTCCAAGGCTGCGATTGCTGCTTTTATTGCAGGGGTTGAGAGGGGAAAAGGGGATATGACTTTTAGATACTCCTTTCTGAGCCATTCAGGAACGATCGCATACCCTATCCGGAGGTTTGCAAGGCCAAAAGCTTTAGAAAAGGTTCTAGCTATTATAACATTCTCATAATCGGCAAAATCCAAGAGGCTTTGGGACGCAAACTCAACATAAGCCTCATCTATGAAAACAACACCATCGCTTTCAGCCATTTCCCTTACAATCTCCCTTACCACTTCACACCTTTCAAGATTTCCCGTGGGATTGTTCGGTGAACAAATCAATGTAAGCTTTGAATTTGTTTTGGTCGGCTTGATTTGGAAATTCTCATTTCTCGCAAGCCTTTCGATTTTCGCATCATGAATTGTGGCGAGAGTGAAATAGTAGGGAAAGGTTGGAGGAGAAATGGAAACCGTGTCACCTTTCTCAAGAAAGATATCGAAGGTTGCCTCGAGAATCCCGTCGATTCCAGCTGCAAGGATTATTCGCTTCTCCTCAACCCCAACATATTCAGATATCCGCTCTATCAGTTCTTCAGGCTGAGAGGGAGGATACAGATGGAGATCCTCAAAATTTTTGAAAGCTTCGACCGCTTTCGGGCTAGGGCCATAGAGATTCTCATTTGACGCGAGCTTCACAACCTTCTCGAGCCCATACTTCTTTTTTACAAACTCCACACTCTTCCCCGGCTGATACTCTTTAACTCTACTAAGAGACGCTCTAACCCTCGGTTTTCCCATGTCCATCAGCTCTCGGGAAGTTTAATTACCTGTCCAGAATCAGTTCTGCATGATTCCAGTTCTCGTCCACTCCTTTCAGTGTTGAAATCATCGCCCTAACAACCTCTCCAAAAACCTTTTGGACGTAAGGATTCATCGGGACTTCTTTTCCATCAATCAAAAGTCTAACATCTATCTCAACTTCTGCCAAACGAATCACCTCTTTTCCTCACAGTTTCTAACTCCTCTAACTTCTCTAACCCCTCTAACCTCACTAATCTTTCTAACTTCAATTTTCCTCTTAAAATATGGCTCTCTTAAATTCACAGCCTCGAGTATTTTTTTCTTCAGCTCTTCCCCCTCCAATCCTCTTACATCCACCAGATTATCGTTTCTCAGGAGGCATGGCTTGATCTTTCCGTCAGAAGTTACCCTTATGCGGTTACAGTTGTAACAAAACTCTGTATTATCCACCGGCCTTACGAACTCCACGGCTCCTTTTTCGATCAGATACTGTTTTCTTTTATGCATTCTTCTCACTCTAACCTCTTTAGCAACTGCAGCAATCTTTTTTTCAATTAAACCAATGTCATACCAGTAGCTTTCAAGCCCGGGAAGCTTCAACAGCTCGATTAGCTGAAGGATAACCCTAATCTCACCCTTGTTGTACCGTGAGAGGAAGTCTATCATCCCATCTACTTCATCATCGTTTATTCCCTTCATCACGACCATGTTCACCTTAACTGGGGTAAGCTGCGCCTCAACAGCCGCATTCAAGCCGGCGAGAACCCTTTCAAGCCTTCCACCGCTCAAGCTCTTGTATTTTTCCGGATTTAGCGAGTCGATGCTTATGTTAACCCTACTCAATCCGCTCTCTTTTAAATCCTCTGCGTAGTCTTTAAGCAGAATTCCGTTGGTTGTGAGCGATATTTCATCAAAGCTCGGCAATGCTGCCACAATCTCTACGATATCTCTCCTTACAAGGGGCTCCCCACCAGTTATCTTCACCTTCTTTATACCAAGCTCTTTGAAAGCTAGAGCTATTTTTGCAATTTCTTCCGGGGAGAGTTCATAAGATCCCTTACTAAGTATCCCCTCCTTATGGCAGTAAAAGCAGTTGAGATTGCACCTGTCTGTAACCGAGATTCTCAGATTCGTTATTTTTCTATTGAACCTGTCCACCAGCATTTCGAACCCTCTTATGCACCTTTTAACTTCAACTAGGAATCACTTAAACCAAACATTTAAACCAAATCCTAACTAAATCTTAAACTGAACCTAAATTTCTCTTTTTCCTAATTTCTTCAGCTCTCTTCAAATCCTCACTCGTGTTTATGTTCATGAACGTTAAAAGCTCCCTATCGAACTTTTTCAATTCCTCGATCGGATAGAATTTCACCCTCTTAAGTCCCTCAACCGCCTTTAAAACCTTTTTCTTTCCCGTTTCATAGCATCTTTCGATTTCGGGTATTAGGCTTGTTGAATAGGATGCCAAGGTGGGTTCAAGCTTGCCATCAGGCCATTTCGGAATCACCGCATCGGCATTTTCGCATTCCATATATAGAGTTTTGCAGACTGTCGAATTCAAAAAAGGCATATCCGAGCTAACGACAAGTACGGGTTTCTTGAAGTGCATTAAAGCAGCATGAATTCCTCCCAAGGGACCCATACCTTCTAAGATATCGGTGATCGTAAGACTATATTTCGAATAGAGATCAGATTGCTCTTCATCTCTGCAAACAATAACGGTGTCAAAATCTTTTAGGGCTTCGAGGATGTATTCGATGATTTTTCTTCCTCCGATCTTCAAAAGACCCTTTTCAACCCCTCCAAGCCTCTTTCCTCTGCCTCCCGCAAGTACCGCTGCAAACACAAATTTGCGTAGATGGATATCTATTTAAGACCATTGCTTTTCCATGGCAAAAGGGAGATGGTGGCCGTGGAAGGCGATGACAGGAATGGGATTTTCGGAGATTTTGATCTCAAAGAGCTGGAGGAGAAACTCTCTGAATTTCGGAGAGAAGATATACCCTACTCCCAAGTTTTAAGCTCAATGTGCACAGTTCCACATCCTCTTGCTTTAAGGGCACACGAGATTTTTATAGAAACAAATCTTGGAGATCCAGGGATATTCCAAGGCACAAAGAAGCTCGAAGCTTTGCTACTCAAACTCCTCGGCGAAATTCTCCACAACCCAAAAGTTGCAGGATACATCTCGTCCGGTGGGACTGAGGCGAATATACAGGGCATAAGAGCTGCAAGGAACCTCATGCGAGGGAAAATTGATGATTCAAGGAAACCCAACATCGTCATTCCGAAATCAGCCCATTTCTCCTTTGAAAAGATAGGTGACATTCTCGGCGTTGAGATTAGGAGAGCATCCCTGGACGAAGAATACAGGGTCGATTTGGCAGAGGTTGAATCCCTTATAGACTCGAATACGGTTGCTCTCGTCGGAATAGCTGGCACAACTGAGCTTGGTCAGATAGATCCGATCGTTGAGCTGTCTGAGCTTGCTCTTGAAAAAGGAATCGAGCTCCATGTCGATGCTGCATTTGGAGGGCTCGTTATCCCATTCATGGAAAATCCGTACCCCTTCGATTTCCAGCTTGAGGGCGTTTCATCCATAACAATCGATCCCCACAAAATGGGTATGGCGACGATTCCTTCTGGAGGCATTCTTTTCAAGGATGAGGGATATCTCCGTGCTTTAGAAGTAGAGACGCCTTATCTCACAACAAGAACCCAGTACACGCTAACTGGCACCAGACCTGGCACGGGCGTTGCCTCTGCCTTTGCCGTTCTCTACTCTTTGGGAGTAGAAGGTATGCGGAAGATAGTTGGAGAGTGTCTGAGAAATACAAGGCTTCTCGTTGAGGAAATGGCCACGCTGGGTTTTGAGCCGGTGATTGATCCGGTGATGAACGTGGTTAGCTTTCCAGCAGAAAATGCAGAGCGAATAAAAGACGAACTCATGAAAAGGAAATGGGTTATCTCCACAATTAGGGAGCCGAGAGCCATAAGGTTCGTGATAATGCCCCACGTAACACCCAAAGTCATAGAAAGCTTCATCGACGAATTAAAAAAAGTTTTGAGTGGTCTTTGATCTTCAAAAATTCTTCAGGCAGCCAGTGTCGGATGCTTAGGTCGGACAAGAGGAGGCAGAGGAGCGGGATGTCTTCTGCCATTCAGTAACCCAGCATTTTCCGCTGGCTGCCAAAATAAGTTGTATTTAAATTAAATATAGCTTGTGAAATATATGATGATGAGATGGAGAATTATCACTTATGATAATGATGTAGTGATAATGATAAGTATTTTTTTATAATCGAAAGATTTATTTATATTTGACAACAACTGTACTCGTTATAGGTGGGCGAATGATAGACGTTGGCGTCATTGGAGTAGGAGCGATGGGAAGACATCATGCAAGGATTTACAGCCAGCTTGAGTCAGCAAATTTGGTTGGAGTTTCTGATTTGAACAAAAAAGTTGGCAAAGAAGTCGCAAACAGTTACAAAACAAGATTCTTTTCTGATTACATCGAACTTTTGGAGAAGGTTGATGCGGTAAGCATAGCGGTTCCAACAAGCTTGCATGTTGATGTGGGCATCACTGCTGCAAAGCACGGTGTGCACATGCTGGTGGAGAAGCCGATAGCCGAATCCATCTCAAGGGCTGAGAAGCTGATAAAAGAGGCGAAAAGGAATAGAGTAAAGCTTATGGTTGGCCACATCGAAAGATTCAATCCGGCAATTTTAGCATTAAAAGAGCTTGTAAAGAGGGGAGAGCTTGGAGATGTTTTGACGATGACGGCCGAGAGAGTTGGCCCATATTCGCCCCGCATAAGGGACGTCGGTATAATAATCGATCTCGCCGTCCATGACATTGACACAATGTCTTATATTTACGAAAGACAGGCAGAGGAGGTTTACACAATAGCGGGTAACAGCTTCCACACGAGCGAGGATCATGCATCTATTTTGCTTAAGTTTTCTGGAAATAGAGCTGGAATAATCAACACGAACTGGCTCACTCCAAAGAAAATCCGGAAGCTTACTTCCGTAGGAACTGGTGGAGTTGCAAGGGTAGATTATCTAACACAGGATTTAGAAATGATGAGAAGTGAGGGGGTTCTTAAGATTGAAGTGAAAAAAAAGGAACCTCTCAGAAACGAGATAGAAGAGTTCTTGAGATGCGTAATCGAGAATAAGAAACCCCTTCCATCGGGAGAGGATGGAAAGTACGTGCTTGAAGTTGCCATTTCTGCGATAAGGAGCTATAAAGAGGGAAGGATGATCGATCTTAGAGAGATGACCTTGTAGCATTTTTTGCTTATCGTTTGCTTATATCCACAACCCTTGCCACCTTCAAAAGCTCTTTAGGATGGATTTTAACAAGATGGTCTTCATCTCCTCCCCCTCCGTAAACGATTTCCTGATTCATTACTTTACTGTCAACGAAAACCATGCAACCAGTTCCAAACGGTGATACACCACCAGCAGGAAACCCCGTTAGCCTTAAAACCTCCTCTCTACCAGCAATTTTTAGCTTTTTACCGCAAATTTTCTCCAGTTTTGATTTACTAACCCTCGACTCCCCGTCAACTATCCCAACTATGCCTTTGCCATCTTCTGTTATAAATACTACTGACTTGAAAATCTGGCTTTTGCTGCAGTTTAGCCGTTTCGCAGCTTTCTCCACCGTCTGAACCTCCGGAGCGAGTATAATCTCCCCTTTTATTCCTTTTTCTTCCATATACATTTCAAGCCATTTGTGATCCTTTTGCATGATACCTTAATGGTTTTATCCTGAGTTTAATTTTATCCCTCTTAAAAGATGGAGTGAATTTGAAATGAATTTGAAACAGTAAGGTACTCCGGTAAAATATCAATCGTTAACCAATCGTTAAACTTTAATAGCTGTCATGCTGAATGGTTGAAAGAGGGCTCGTGGTCTAGCGGTTATGACGTCGCCCTTACAAGGCGGAGGTCGAGGGTTCAAATCCCTCCGAGCCCATTTATTTCCAAATACAATGATCTCAAAAGGTTGTTCAGTCCTAAGAGAGTCCAGAAGTTTATCGATAGTCTCTGAAAAGCGATTTCTAAAATTCTCTTTTAGAAATATATAATTCTCTTGTGAAATTCTGATATGGAGATCAACCCTTCTCTGGCGGTTTTTGGGATTTTGAGAATCTCTTAATGTTGATTCAGAGTATGTTCCAGATTGTTCCATGTGGAACATAACAGGCGGGTAAACTTAAACGTTTCGTGATGAACAAAGAAAAAAGAGAGATGGAGTTACTCTCTGATCCTTGATGATATGAGGTTGCGGAGCTTTTCAACGTGCTCAAGAATTTCCAGCATGTTTGGTTCTTGCTCCTTAACTCCCTCCCTCGTGCAGAGTATAATAACAATCTTCTCCCTGATTGCATCCTTTATAAACTCAGAAACAGAGGAGTAACCCATCTCAGGGTAATTTTCGATAACTTCTTTAATCTTCTCGACCATCTCCGCTGGAAGTGTTACACCCTTATAGTTCTTTGGTGGCATTTTTACATCATGGTTACTACATCTATATAACATTTTTTAAATTGGCATTATAAATATTTTATGATTTTGTTTTTCGAACTCGGTTTTTTAACGATTCCACATGAAACTATGCTCGTTTTTAGCAATTACCGTAAGTATGTAGTAAAATTTAAAAATCAGAGCTTTAACTTTACTACATGGTTGCAGTAAAAACGAGTAAGGGCGGATACAGAGGCATAACACTTCCTGCAAGGCTGGTTGAAGAGGTCGAGAGAACGATTGAGAAGCTTGGAACTTACAGAAGTGTTGCAGATTTCGTTAAGGAGGCTGTGAGGGAGAAGCTTGAGAGAGTAAGAACAGCATACAGCGATATCATCGATGCGGATGCTCTTTCTGTTCAGGTGTTTGACGGGCAGGAGCAGGAGGGTGAGGCATGAAGGAGGCCGTTGCTTACTTCATTGCCTTCTTCATGCTACTGTTAGGGTTGCTCTGGTTTTTTTGGGAACTCTGCAAGGGTTTAAGCATGCTTGGGGGGTGGTAAGATGGCAGAGGCAATTCTGGTTGGGGCTGAATTATGCGAATATCGGGCTAAGCTTTCTGAAAGCAATCCTGCTGAGTGGGATTGCTTGGATTGTGTTTCGCATGGGTTTGAACCATGCGAGATCGAATGCTCTGTTCCCTGTAGCGAGTGTATTGCAAGGCGGTTGTGCTCCAAGAAGGGGGTGGAAGCATGTTTAGTTGGTTGAAGAAGCTGTTTGGTGGGAAATCCGTTAAGGGCTTGATGGATGAGGTGTTGGGATTTTTTGATAAGGTTGAAGATGTGCTGGGAGTTTTCGAGGAGCTGATCCACGAAGGCAGGGAGATGCTGGAGAAGATTGAGGAGGAAATCAGAGAACATGAGAGGCAGATCGAGGAGCTGAGCAGAACGAAAGATGAGGTCGCTCAGAAGATTGAGAGAATCAAGAAGGTTCTGGGGGAGTAACATGAGTGGCGAACTGTTTGGAGTTCCTAACAAAAGGGTAAACCAGATCGAGAGTAATCTACTGAAGCTCATGGCTGAATTCCAGAAAAACAAGGAGTTCAACGATGCTGAGTTTAGAAAATTCATGGATTCTCTTGAAACAAAAGAAGAGGCGTTTATAGCTGGTATGAGCTTCTCAAATGCTGGTAATGCTTTGATGTTCTTTGAGAATCAGCGTGAATTCCTCAGAATGATGGAAACTTACTACCATCTGCTCGAACTCTACCATTTGGAGGCTGCAGGCGTGATTAAGATCAATAGGGAGGAGGAGTAGCATGAGGACTCAGTATCACCAGATCTATGCAGAAAGCTCTAATCTCTTTGATTTCTTTGATCTCGACAAGATTACCAAAAAACAATACATCCCACTTAAGATCTCAGATTTTTATGGATGGATTTTTGGGGCTATCGGCAACCTCAAAAGAGAGATCAAGGAATTCAGGGATGATGGAAAGCAATACATCTTCCTTCTTGAAGGCGATATAGAGGTTAAAATTGCAGGTTACCCTGCCTTTAACACTCCATACAGCAGCAAGTTCTGGATGCATGTATCAGCAAAGAGGCTCGAAGATGCTATGGATGTCTTTGATTACATTGTTTTAGCCGTTCAGGAGAAGGTTAAGGAGCTTGTGAAAGATCCTTCCTAATTTTTTCAGGGGGGAGGGGGATGACGTGGCAGAAAGAAGTTTCTGAGCTGATAGAGAACGTAATCTGTGATCTGTTCAACTTGCGGAGGATAAACGGATTTTACGATGCAGAGGATGAAAAGTTCAGGAAAACCATAGAGATCAAGGCAGCATCACGGTTTGTTCTTGTATCTGGGAAAAAGAGGGCTGGAAGATTCTTTTTCTACCACGAAAACCACGCTAAGCTTAGAGATAAGCCAAATCCGCATTATCTGTTTGTCGTTTACCACATCAAGAACGGAGAACTATGGCTCATGGGTATCAAAGAACTCGATTGGCAAAGGGTTGATGAAATGCTCAATTTCTACAATGAGAACCTTGCAAATCTCGGAATTGGCAAAGTCTTCAGGGTTTCTGAGCTAAAACCTGTTTTGAAGGTGATATAATGATCGAAGAAGTTCATGACATTGAAGAGTTCAAGAATATCGTTAGGGAGGGCTGCAGACTTCGATATCAGATCCTCGTGGACGTTGATACGTTTCATGGGGTTATAATGGGAGGAACAGCGAGGCTTGAGATCTGGGGGATAGCGAAAGAGGGGCACATAACGAAATACGTTGAATCTAAATCGATTAAGGGGCTAATGAAGCCTGAAGAGTTTCAAGAGAAAATTGCAGAGATAGGCAAGGAGCTTGAGGAGAAAGCTAAGAATTTAGGGGCGAGAAAGGGGAGATACTATGAATAAACTCGATCTCGTTCAAGAGGATTCTATCAATTTTTCTTTACAGGCGATAGATCTTGCAAAGAACATCATTAACGCTAAGATCATTGAGCTTGCAGCCCTCGGCGGCAATCAGAACGTGATAAACGGGCTACAATACGTGATTAACAAGCTGGATGAGCTTAAAACCCACCTTAAAACAAGTAATCTCATCCTGAAGGCTCAGGGGAGCATTAAGGTAAGCATCACGGATCTTGACGTTTTGATACACAAGGATGGGAAGCTAATAGCGGGCTTTGAGCAGAAATTCAGGAGAGATGCATTTTACAACCACTTTATCCCGTTGAATGCTGCTCAATACATCACATTGAAGGATATCAAGAAGAAGTTAGGGCTTAAGAGGTTTTACTACCTTTTCCACCTTCCGAAAAACCGTTACATCGTTCTCCCGTTAAGTGATGGCTGGAAAATCGAGAAGCTTGGAACAGGGCATGCAAGGGCTTCCTATGCTTTAGCTCCAATCGGAGAAGCCCAAAACATGAGTGAAGGGCAGCTAATCAACTTCTTGAGGGAGATAATCAGGGAGGGTTAAAATGCTGCAATGTCCGTTTTGCCCAACTCAAACTGAAACTTTTCTGGGAATGCAGAGGCACATGAGAAAACACGTTGAGGGCGGTTATTGCCCTGCTTGCAGGCAAACGTTCAGGAATGTAATCCACCATCTTGCAAGGAATTCCGAAAAAGATGATCTCCACATGATCCTCTATACTACAATTGCAAGGATTAACGCAAATAACGGTGAGAGGCTCAGAAAGTTAAGAGAGAAGGCTATTGAACTGATGGAACTTCTTGCAACAGGTAAAGCGGAGATCCACTATAACACTATTCTCCTGAAAGAGGGATCAAAATGAAGGGGATTGAAACAGTTACGGAAGTCTGGCTGAAGTGCAAAAAGCTCAACGGGATGCTCATAACACAAGAGAGATGCACAGAACTCTATGATGCTAATAAATGCCCTTCTTCTTGTGAGAAAGTGTACCGAAAGGTAAAGAGGAGTAGAACCAGAACCCTCTGGTGAGGGCATGGAACTAAGCATGAATTTCATGCATGCTGCAAAACATGTGTGTGCTCATCGAGGAAAAACACCTATAACCCTATCTGAAAAAGCCCTCAGAATTTTTATCAGAGGTTCAAATGATGTAAGTTGGCAACCAAGATACATAAATCCGCTATTATATCTATATCTATATTTTGCAGATCGGTTACCAAGTAACCACGAGTGGTTACCAAGTAACCAAGATGCAAAAATTTCATGTAAGTTGGTATCCAAACTGCATTTTTCACGGTTCTTAACCAGATTGAAAGGAGGGTTCTAAATGTCTCCAAAAGTAAAAATACATGTTTTCGTTGATCCAGAGATTTGGGAAGCCTTCAAGAATTATGTATTCTCGAAATACGGAACCCTCAATAAATATCTTGGGGATGAAATATCAAGAGCTATGGAGGCTTACCTTAGGGATCATCAGACTGCACACACACAAGAATTTGAGCACATGATTTCAAAACCAAACAAGAAGCACATCAAGCTGTTGGTATGGCTACTCAAAAACTATCCCTCAGAGGTTCTTTACTCCATCGTTAAAACCTACATTAACGACAATTACGGGATCGATAAGAGAACGGTAAAGAAGTATCTGCACGATTTTCTGATAAATGGCGGGTTTGTGAAAGTCCTAAAGCCGATAAGGGGGAATAGGGATCTAATTCTCCAAGTCAATGCTAATAGGATTCTCGATTATCTGAGTAAATTCGTTCCTGAAAAGGAGCTAAGGGAGAAATACGGGATTTGCAGAGAGGCGTTCAAACCTGCAGAAGAAGTTAAGGAGGAGGAAGAGGAAAGCAAAGGCAGCATAAAAGCTTATGCTGCTGAAAGATATGAGGCGGGAGATTCTATAGATGAAATCCAGCAGAAAGTGGCCGATTTTGGGTTAGAGTTGGGTAAGAAGGCAATTCGTTCAATTATTAGAAAAGCAAGGAGGGAGGGATATGGTTAAGCGGATATACATTGATGAGAACATCGAAAATGCCCCTGTGAGGGTTTCGATTATTATACCAAGAAAGCTGTTTGAAGAGGCTTTAGAAGCTGCCAAATACGTTGGGAAGGGCAGCGTTGAGAACTTGATAACGTTCCTTCTGGAGAACTTTGTTGAGGAGCTTAAGGAAATGGGCTATGAGATCATACCGTTTTGGGAGATGGCAAAGAGGCAAGGAGGGAGATGAACCATGGATATGGAGATGGTTTTGATTGTGCTGGGGCTTGGGATGATCGTAATGGCAATCGTTGAGAGCTTGGTTGAGGCTTACTTGGTAAAAGTCTCCTTGCAAGAGGCAGGGGAAGAGCTGATCAAGGCATATTTGCAGGAGGTCAAGGAGGCAGAGGAAGATGAGTAACGTTATACTGTTTTACCAGCAGAGCTTGGGCGGAAAAACCAGAGGTAAACACCAAAATTGCCCCATCTGTGGAGGGGTAATGAAAAGGATCTACATGAAGTTCCAATATTGCAAGAGTCCAACCTTCAGAGCAGTGGGCTGGTTGTGTTTGGAATGTCTCCACGTGGAGGTCGATAAACGATGAAAGTGAAATTTGAGGACATTTTCAGAACTTACGGGAAGCATCTCAGGATAATAATTCCAGACATTGTAAGGGAGAAAATGGGGCTCGATGAAGGAGATGAGGTTCTAATAGAGGTAAAAGAAGATTGCATCATAATAAAGAGAGCTAATCGAAAGTTGAATGAATTCTGGGGGGAGGAGGCATGAATTGTGATGGTTCTTACTGTAGATATTGTAAGCATTACTCCAAACTGTTTGGAGTTTGCCTGATCGAGATCATGTGGGAGGTTGGAGAAGAATTAAGAGCTAAGAGGAGGGATCGAGCTTGAAAACCTGCCCACGTTGTGGTGCTCCATTGTGGGGGGTTGGAGATTTCAGATATTGTAGGATGTGTGGCTGGAAGGGAGAGATGGAGTATCGTTGGAGGAGGGAGAGGGATGGTGAGGTTTAGTAGAGGCAAGGAGAAGAAAATCAAGCTGGTTCTGGAAGTGCTGGTGCAAAACGATATTGAGGCTATGGAGGTTGCGGTTGCTATTGGCGGACTGCTCAGAGATCTCGATAACAGGTTCAAGTATGGTGTTTTTTACGGGATAGAGGGAGTTCACGGCTACAAATCTAACAGAGTAAAGCAGGAATGGTGGGATGAGGAGGAAGATGAGGAAGAGGAAGAGGGGAAGATCCCACCAGATAACCATTTTAACAGAATCGAGGTGAAATGATGCCCTGCTTGGTTGATGCATCCGAGTGGTGCATGAAGCATTGCAGGGGCAAGAACAAAGATGATGAATGTATTTTGTATCTGGAGAATCCAGAGGAATTTAATAAGCACGAGCCTATTTGGAAGTCTTGGGAAATTAAAAGAGAAGGGGGAAACATAATAATTGGCTTCGATGGGGCATCAGGAGGAGGCAAAACAACGTTAGTAAACAAACTTGCAGAAATTCTTGAACGGGAAGGTTATGATGTTGGGGTTGTTCAGGAAGTCGTTAGGGGAGTTTTCAGGGAGTTTAAGAAGAGATACGGATTTAACAACCTTACAGAGTTAAGGGCAAGCTCCAGAATAGTAGAATTCCAGCAAAAATGCCTGTTTGAACAATATTTACAAGAAGAACTTATGATGGATGAGCACGATATAGTTCTTAGTGATAGAACGCTTTTTGGCAATGAATTCTTTACTCTCCTTTACTGCAACAGAGATTCAAGAGCTTTAAACGAATATTTCAGCAAACTGGAGGAATACATGAAAGTTAGGAAGCTAACGTATGGGAAAATCTATGATGCTGTTGTAATAGTTCATCCCCTTCCCCCTGAAATCAATGTGGATGATGGATTCAGATCTCAGGATCTCCACTACAGGGAGGTTCAAACCTTTGCAATTAAGCAGCTTGCAAAGGCTTATGTTGATCGCATAATAGAGCTGAAAACAGCAGATCTATGGGAGCGGATCAACTTAGTTAAACCGCTTGTTGATTACCTTGTTGTTGAACAGTTGATCCACTAATTTTTTATAAGTTCCTTAAGGCAAGATCCAGCCTAATTTGATTATAATTGATAAGTTGATGTTGAATTGATTGATGTTGATGTTGATCAACATGTTGATCAACGTTGATGTTGATTTCACCACGAATCATTAAAGTGATTCAAATCAACATTTATCAACATGTCTGAGGAGGGAGATTCTGAACCAAAAAAGGTTGTTTGCTTGAATTGCGGGCATGTTTGGGAAACTACAGCTAAACGTCCTCAGTGCTCAATCTGCAAATCAACAAGAGTTGAGGAGGTTGATTCTGCTGATGTTGATGTTGATGTTGATCAACAGGAATCAACATCAGAGAAATCAAACGTCGATGATTTCTTTGAGCTGGATGATTCAGCAATCGATGAGTTGATCAAGGAGGATAAGCCCAAGAAGAAGAAGGGCAGGAAGAAAAAGGAGCAGAAGGCTGAAGATAAAGAGAATGGAGAGAAAAAAGGCTTTTCAATCAGGGGAGGGCTTAAAGCTGTAGGTAGCAAAGTTGGATCGGGAGTAATACTCATTGGAGTGGGGCTGATATTCTTGTTCTTCATTCTGAGAGGGATTGCAGCAAGGAAAAGCAGGAAGATCGTTCAGGATATGGGAATGGATATTCAAGAAGAACAGGGTTTCGATCCTTATTCAGCATTGGGCTAAGGTGATTACATGCTCGGATCTCTGAAAGCCATCAATGGCTTGATTGATCAGCTTAATAAGTTGCTGGAAAGAGAAGATATTCAGGAAAAGCTGAAGAATGAAGGAGTTAAGGGCAAGCTGGAGATAGAAGGCTACAAAATCTATTTTGTAATTAAGAAGGAGGGAGAGGATGAGTGATGATGAAGTCTTTGAGCAATTGAGTAGCAAGGATATTACAGCAGATCTTGAAATTAAGGTTGAATCAAAAGGAACTCCAACCTCCACTTCAGCAGAAACTGAAGGAGAAGGAGAAGAGTTTGAGATCCCTGATTCTCCTCATCCTCTCACAGAGCTGCTTGATATGAGCATCAACTTTACCGATCAGCATGCAAGTGAACTTCAGAAGAAAGGTATTGATGTTCCTAACGTGAATAAGCCATTGTGGGAGAACTTTGGAAGGCCATTACTCAATAAGGCTTTCTGGTATTACTTCCCCGAATCGGATGGGATGGAAGATCCAAGAATAGCTTTGCTGGCTGGAGGAGCATTAACTGTTATGGCGGTTGCTCCTTCCTTGATCGGAATCGTTAGGCATTACAGGAAACAAGATGAGAAGGAGAAAAGAAAGGTGCAGAACGATAAACCCAAAACGATAAAGCAAGCTCAGAAAGAGCAGATAAAGGAAGTTGCAAAGGAGGCTGAAGAGGAGAGGCAGAAACAGCTTGAGCAGGCAATCAGGGAATCCCCGTATCTAAAGAAAATCAAGTATGAGGAGTTTGCTGGAATTTAATTCCCACTAATTTATTTATCCTTGGGGATTCCTTGGGGTGGTTACATGGACTACAAGTTTATGAAGAATGCTCACATGATGGTTGCTGCTCCAACTGGTGGAGGCAAGAGCTATTTCGTAGGATGGATGGCTGAAAAGCTATATCAGGCTGGAAGGAGATTCATAATTCTGGATACAAAAACCAGAAACCACATCGGGCTGGTTGCCCTTAAAAAGCTCAAACTGCTCAAAATTAAGCCAAATACAGCTTATGATTACTGGAAGCTCATCAATTACGATCAGGTTCTTTGCATTCCTACAGAACGGACTAAAACAAAGGAGCTAATCAACCACTACAGGGCGATTCTGGATACAATCTTTGCAGCAAAAAAGCCCGTTACGGTTTTCGTTGAGGAAGCCCATAACTACAACCCAAACCCTCACGTTCCTGATGAGCTTTTAGAGCTTATAGCAAGGGAGGGGCGAAGCTCCCGAATTAACTTAGTTTTCATAACTCAGAGGATTCAGGATTTCCCAAAACTCTTGTGGAGTCAATGTAAGCTTACTTACCTTTTCAAATTCATGATTCCCCAAGATGTCAAGTATATAGCAAGGATGATTCCCGATTTTGAGGAAATAAACAGGGAGCTGCAGAAGCATGATTGCCTTGAATACGATCATGAATCAAATAAGATAAGGATCATCAGAGCTTCAGAAGTCATCAGGAAGACTAAACATTACGGCTAACGAATTGTTAAAGTTCTAACTCTTTTTATTTTTAGTTATGAGATGGTATAGTATCTCAGTTAGTCAGCAAACCCTTAACAAGCTGAAAAAGCTGAAAGAAAAGGTTGAGAAGGCTACAGGCAAGAAAATGAGTATGAATGATGTTATTTCTGCCTTAATAAGGGAAGGAGGGGATAAAATTGTCGAAGCCTAAACTTGCTTATCAGGAAAAGCTGATTGATGATGAGAGAGGAGGCAAGAAGGTTGTTCAAACTGTTTTCCTCGATGTTCCCTCTAAGGGCAAGGAAGAAAAAAGGATTCTCAGCGTTATAATTAGGAATCAGAAGAAAACGAAAACCAAGCAGGCAGATTTGAAGATTATAGGGATTCGTCCACATGGGCAGATGGGTTTGGAGATAATCTTGAAGGAGGAGGATTGATAAGATGGCATCGGAAGTAAAGGCTGAAAACATAATATCGCCTTACGATCTCCTTCCAGAGAATGAAGCGAACAAGCTTGAGCTAATTTTCAACGTTTTGATCAAAAACGGCTGGAGATTGGGCAGATTCGATAAGAAATTCTTCTTCAAGTTCAAGAAATACGGCATTAAAACCTATCTGGATAAAGAAAAGCTGGCTCACCTGCTCTACAAATACAGGAAGCAAATTGAGGGAATTGTAAGGAAGATGGATAAAACGGATCTGGATATTCTCACAGAGGCAGGGTTCTTTGATCTGATGGATAAACTTCAGAAAGGAGAACCAGTAACGGAATCAGAGGTTAAAATCCCTTACGATAAGCTTGATACCAAAACTCCATTCGATGAGGATTTGCAATATCGTTATGAGTGTGCAACGTTTTTCCCAAGAGATCTTAATGAGTGGTATTGGAGCTATTATCAGTATGCTCTGGGCGATATCCTCATGAAGATAGATATGGGAGAAATCAAGCCCTCTCCAGCCTTAGTGGATGCAATGGAGAAAGTCAAGAGGGCTTTATACGAATACATCTACATTTGGGCAACTGAAACAATCAAGTATCCTTCTCCCATCGTGGTGGGATTCTCAAAGTATCCTTACGCTCAGGCTCAGAAATCAGCAGATCGGAAGCTGAGAGCGATGGAAAAGTTTGCAAAAGCCCTCAAATACTTGGATAAGGTTCTGGAGAATGAAGGAGTAAGAGCAAAAGGGATCAAGGATTTAGAGCTAAAGTTTAGCAAGGTTAAGGAGATCAAGCAAGTTAAGGTTGATAGAGTTGAGATCAAGGGGTTCATGTATCCAAGCGGGCAGGAGCACGTTAGGCTGTTCTTCCACTTCACATGGGATGGTAAACCTCTCACGATTGAGGAAATCTTTAAGGGAAGGGGCTATGCAATCAGCAATCTTAACGGGCTGCTGAAGTTGGGGCATTACGTTTTCAATATCGGGGATGAGCTTGTTCAGCTTGAATGGGATGTTCCAGAAGTCAAAAGGTGGGAAATGTTCTTCTTCAACGCATGGTATAATTTGGGCTTTTACGTGGGGGTAAACAAGGGAAATATCGTTAGAAAAAGGTTATACTTTAACAAAGTTACAGGGCTTTCGGGCTGGATGGATGAGGATGAAAAGCCATCAAAGGATAACTGGATCGCATGTCGGGTAGATACTTATTTCAAGTGGGCTAAGGAGGTTATAGGGAAGCTGAACAAGGATCTCAGAGATCTTGAAAAGCTGGTTAAAAAGAAGTGGGATGAGAACAAGATCTATTATCTGGATCATCTCTCAGAGATCAAAAGAGAGGTTGAACTTAAGCAAAAGGAGAAGGCAGAAAAAACGGCTGTTGATCTTGCAGAAAAGGAGCATGAGATTCCAGCGGAGAAGCTGGAGAAGGTTGCAGAGATAGTTCTTAAGCACATGAATGAGGGTGTGGAAACTGTTGATAGGCTGAAGTCGTGGGTAACAAATAAGCTATACTTCCCTGATGAGAGGAAGCTTGAGCAAATCATCAAGGAGATTATCAAAGAGCATGATAAGGAGTTGAACAAGCTCAAAGTTCTGGATGTTGATATGGGCAAGATTCAGGGATTTGAAGATGCTTATACCTTCCTCCCCGTTCCCTCTGATGAGGAAATTTACAGGGCAGCAATGAAGGCTTACAATCTGGATAAGATTGCAGAGCGTGAACAGGTAAGAGTTAGCTTGCTTGAAGATCAGCTCAGAGATAAATATGATCCAAAGGTGATTACTGCCAAGCTGGAGGATATGGCATCAAGAGGATTAGTTGATCCCCACATGCTCTTTAAGGGCAGAGTTCTTTTCCTAAAAGAGTATAAGCCAAAGGAAGAGAAAAAGGATAAAAAAGCGACTAAAAAAGGCAAGAAGAAAAAGCAAACTAAGGCTAAAAAGTCGAGAGTCATGAATAAGGGGCTGCAAATTGCAAAGCTCAAACAATTCTTAAAGAAACATGGCATTGATCCAGATCTTGTGGATCTTGAGGCTCTTGTTGATTCAACCCTAACTTACAGGGAGAACAAGGAAAACATCATGAGGCAGCTTGGGATTTCGGAGGGCTTAACGGTTAAACCATCACATATAGAGCTGCAGGAGATAGAGGATGCAATAAGGCAGGCTCAGATGTATCATGAAATGAGGAGCGAAAGAGCACAGAGGATGGATGAGAGTAAAGTTGCCAAGATACCAAAAGATCCAGAGGCGTGGTTCAGGCATCCAGAACGCTATGATCTCCCTGAAGTGGATTATCCTGATCCCACCTATTCTGTTGAGGATTATCTAAAAGATATCAAGCAGAAAAAGCAGAAAAAGAGAACGAGAAGAAAGAGCAAGAGTAAATAACTTTTCTCTTATTTTTTTAGCTCATCACGAATTATTAAAGAGGTTTCAGGCTGAATCTCGATTATGAGCGAATGGGTGGTAATTGGCTTGATTGGTTGTGCCCCGTTTTGGCTGTCTGCCTGCCTTGCGGGGCTGAGAGCTGTAACAAGCCTGTGGAGTGCTGAAAAGGAGTAATGGGGGGATGAAGATGTTTGGAGTGAACGTTGAGAGAGGGATAAAGAAAGTGATGGAGGTTGTTGTGCCTGTTGCGGTTGGAGTGTTCATAGAGGGAGCTTTCGATATTTCTGGCAAGGTTAAGAAGCTGCTTAAGATGTGAGGAAGGAGGGATGGCGATGTATAGCAAGAAGAGAACTCTCAGCCAGAGGATAACGCTCACGAATAGGAAGATCGACCTGCCACGTGATGCGGTTATTGATGCGATCATGCTTTACTGCAAGCTAACTCTGAAAAACAACGATGGGGCTAACGCATTCAGCGGAAAGATGAGAGATGTGTTGGATGCTCTGAAGGAAGTTAGGGTTGTTTCGGATGGTAACAACATCCACTACTCACTGAGCGGTTCTGATATCGCTGTAATTAACTACTATGATAATCAGGGCAAGGCTGTAAACGTTGATGCGGATGTTTCAATCGATGCTGGAGCTACTAAGGAGTTTGATTTCCTGCTCATTCTGGATGCTGGAGATATTCTCGCCCTCACGAAGGATTCTCTGGAGCTTTCGGTTGATTTCGAAGATGCAATTGATGATTCAGGAAACGTTACGGTTGAGGATGCTGAGATCAAGATAACGATAGAGGAGAACGTTTTCACTGTTGCGGAGTTTGCAAACACTTATGGGGCAAATCTGGAGCTGGCTGCAGAGCCTAAAATTTACGCAAGGGAGAAGAAGTTCTCCGCTTCGAATGAGCTTGTTGAGGTTATGGAGCTTCCTGTGGGAACTCTGCTCAGAAAGGCTTTCATAACGTTTAGAGATTCTAACGGGGAGGAGTCGGATTCTCTGGTTGAGAAATACGGAATCATCATCACTACTCCAGATAGAAGGGAGCTTTACACCATAGATTACAATACGGCTAAGGAGTATCAGAAGCTCATGTTCCTTGCCGATCCAATTACGGGAACGGTTGTGCTGGATTATGGGGCTGAAATCACTAACGATGTTTACGGAGTGAGGGCGTGGAAGTTTAACAAGGGAGATTACCAGCTTGCCCTTAAAGCAAATGCTGAGGGAACTCTGAGATACGTGAGCTATGAGTTTGTAGTTAACACTAAAGTGATGGATGCGGTGGATAAGGCAGTGATAGAGGCCTCTTAAGCCATGCTCCTCAGAGAGCTGTTAAAGCTTCCATCTTTTCTTTTTTGGGATCGATTTTTGCTTAAAGTAGTCGCTAAAGGGTGATGCAATGTTTGATCTGTTTGGTGCAATAGGTTCAGCCGTTAGCTCCTTCACTCGTTCAGTTTCTTCAGCATTTAGCTCATTTTCTCGTTCAGTTACTTCAGGAATCAGCCACGTTCAGAGATCAGTTCAGAGAACGATTTCAACGATTCCAAGAACTGTAAGCTCAGGGATTAGCCACATTCAGAGAACTGTAAGTGGAGGGATTACCCAAGCAAGGAGAACGGTTTATTCAGGATTCAGAAATTTCCAGAGAACAGTTTCGAGAACGATCCCAAGAACGATTCCAACTCCTCAGATCCCACAAATCAAAATGCCACCTATAAAACCAAAACTCCCACCAATCACTCCGAAAACTGTTTCTCAAGTTTCCAACATAGTTGTTAGAAAAGTATCTGAAGCTGCTCATTCTTTGCCCACGATAAAGGTTAAAACTCCTCAATTGCCCCAGATAAAGCCATCATCAATTAAGCTTCCAGAAATCAAGCTCCCTGAGATTAAAGTTCAAACTCCTCAGATTAAGCTTCCCGAAGTTAAACTTCAAGCTCCTAAGGTTAAGCTCCCCGAAATCAGACTTCCTGAAATTAAAATCGAAAATAAGCCTATAGTTAAACCTCAGGATGTTAATACTGTTGCAGATTCCGCAAGAAAGGCGATCATAAATATCGTTGAAAAGAGGGATGCAATTTACGAAAGAGGGAGCTTGCCACAAGTTGCGGCAGCAATGGCTGCAGATTTTGTTTTACCTCTTGATCTTGCCAAAGTTTTAACGAAAGGAGCTGAAAAACCAGAGGATTACTTTTGGGCTGGAATTGACGTGATAGGGCTTATTCCTTTCGCTGGATGGGCAGTCAAAGGAGCTGTTAAGGGCGGATTGAAGAGTGCTAAGCTCTTGAAGCTTGCTAAATTTGCAAAAACAGGTAAGGAGGTTGAAGAAGTTGCGAAATTAGGAAAGGGGGTTGAAAGTATGAGTTGGATTAAAGGTTTGTTTAGGTTGGGTAAGTTGGAAGGTAAAGAAATTAAAGAGCTGAAAAGTTTGAGAACTCCGAGAATCAAGCTTCCTGAAATTCCGAAATTCAGCAGGTTCAGGATCTTCAAAGATATAAAAGAAATTAAAGGAGCAAGAGAATTCAGAGGGTTCAGAAGGCTGAGGTTGCCACGAAAAATACCGCATTTTGAGATGCCAAAGCTGAGAAATCCCTTCGCAAGGATGAAGCCCGTTAGAACTTTCAAAGTTGCTGATGAGATCCCTGAGGTTGCCAAACTTGCTGGAAAGGCTGGAAAAGAGGGATCAGCAATTGCCAAACTTGCAAAGAAGGCAGCAATTCCACTTGCAGTTGGTGGGATTCCGCTGGCCTATATGGCTCTAACTTCCGTTCCCGAAGAAAACCCTGAAGATCAGGATAGAGGCGGGGGAGAAGGAGGAGGCGGAGAAGATACATCATACCTGCAGGATCTGATAAACTGGTTTAACTCGCTGTTTGGATGGGGAGCAGGTGGAGGCTATTATCCACCAATAGGTGATGGCGATTATCCATACGGATACGATGGCAACATATATCCAGATTACTTTGAAGAGGGAGAGTATCCAATAGGATATGAGAACCTCCCACCAGAGTATGGGTATCCAGAGGGTTATGCTCCTCCAGCTTACGTTCCTGAAGGCTTTGCGGATTATGTAGCTCCAGCAGAAGATTTTGCTCAGGATGTTCTTGGGGCGATTGAAGGAGTTCCAGTAATTGGTGATGTTGCAGCAGAGGCAAGAAGGAGTGGATTTGCTCTCCCACTACTGATCGTGGGAGCTGTTGGAGCTTACGGGGCTTACAAATACGGATATCCTAAGCTGAAGAAACTACTTCATAAGAAAGGAGGGAGGAAGAAGTGAGCATCTATAATCCTCTCCTCAAATTTTTGAGGGAAGAGGGAAAAATAATCAGGGAAGGTAAGGGAATTAAAGCAATCAAGGAATCTGAAACCGTTAAAACCTTTGCTAAGCCTGCTGCATTGGGGGCGGGAGTAGGAGTTGGCGGTTATGCTGCAATGAGAGGGGTTTCAGAAGGAATAAGAAGCATGGGAGCTTCAACAGCTAAGGATGCGGCTCAGAAGTTTACAGGGCTTTTGATGTTTGCTGCAATCGTGCTGATCCTCATCTACATTGCCAAGAATTTGAGGAGGTGAGGATCGGTGATTGATGTTCTGGCAATTGCAGGGTTGTATTTGCTGATTGCAGGGCAATATACCTTTCTCATTCGAAATCATAAAGAGCTAACCCGCTTGAAGGCCGAAACAAGGATGTGCCCTTACCATAGAACGCTGAGGGATCTGAATGGCAGCTAAGTATAAGTATCTCGGAAAGAAGGTCAAGGATTTCGGAAAGAAGGGGCTGGATACTGCAAGGGATTTCTACAACATAATCAGGGCTATTATCAGGGATTACAAATCTGGCAAGATTAACAAGAATACGGCAAAGGGAAGGTTGCTTTTGCTTTACAGGTTGAGTTTTAAGAAAAACAACTCTAAGATCGCTCATCTTTCGAATAGAACGCTTGAAAACATCAGGAAGAAGATTAAGGAGGAGATGAGGAAGCTATGATAGCGGTTAAAGTTGGATTGATGGAGGAAGCAGAAGGGGAAGTAAAAACTACACCTGAAGAAACTTGCCCTGAACTTTTGAGGAAAACGAGAGAGGAGCTTGAAAAACAGAAACTGCTCAATTTGCTCTTAATTCTGCTCATAATTGGTTATACGCTTTATAAACTCCTCAAAAAGAAGAAAAGATGATGAGGTGGGAAAATGGTTGATGCTGAAACCCTATTTAGGGAGATCCTTGAAGAAAAGGCTTTGCTTGCTGAAATCAGCAGGAAACTCGAAGGAGATGAGGATCTGCTTCTGCAATATCCTGATACAACGAAAGATCTTTACCTGAAGGCTGGAGATACTTACGAAAGAGAACTGGAAATAAACAGGAGGCTGAGATACCTTAGCCTTGACGTTCCGGATGGGGTTTTGCTTCAAATATTCAGAAACAACTCTCTTTGGCTATTTGCAGAAGGAGAGATAGGAGCGATTCAATTCAAGAATGGAGTTCACTTTGAAGTGTTTAAGGTTGTTGTAGTTAATAGCTCTGAAATAGATCAAAAATGGAGTTTGAGGGTTTTGTTTAGTTAAAATGGGGGTGATAGGATGGTGTTTGTAGCTGGAGCAAAAACGATTGATGATTTCCTCTCGGAGCTGGCAGGATATTTGGTTGCTACAGGAGATTGGGAAACGGCGGATGATCAAGTTAGTGGCGGGATTGCGTTGAGGCACATCCCAACAAACAACTATCTCTGTTTGGTTAAAACATACTTGAGGAACGATGATGATAACAGTTACCAGAAAACAACCGGAATAAGAGCTGTTCTAAGCTCACAGTGGGATTCAGAGAACAATACGTGGGCTGGAAGCTATAATTCTGTGATGATCGGGCTTTTTGAGAAATGGGGCAGTTACTCTGCTACTTACGAAGCCACTTACCTCAACAACTACATGGATGCAGATAACACTTACAATATCAGCTATTGGGTTGATAAATATGGTGTGATCTGTGCAATTGCAAATCCGAACAGCTATTCCCCTCAGGGTACGAGTTACACGGCAACAGTTGGCTGCTTCTTCGCAATTGAATATATTCCTGTTGCAGCCAGAGAATACAACGATGGGCTTTCAGATTTCTTCATGATTACAAAGCAGAACTGGCAGCCACGAGATTTGGCCGAAGGTGTAGGATCTAATTATGCATGGGTATGTGCACGTCCTTTCAGCCTTGAAACAGCTTCTAAGCTTTATGACCAGCACGAAAGAGGAGCAATCAAGAGTTCAGGAAACGGAAAAGTTTACTTTGAGTTTCCGCTATACTTCAACGATTCTGGAAGAAGCATTGTTGCAGCACAAACTAAGAGATGGTTCTTTGTTGAAGAAAACATGGGAATTGCAATTGGTGATGTGATAAGCTGGATTGATGAAGAGAACGCTGTAACAAGGAAGTTCTACGTTGCAGAAGTGAATTCAGCCAACAGGTCTGAGAAGTTTGCAGTTGCCATTCCCTACGAGAACGCTTACGAATATCCAACTTCCTAACCTTTTTTAAGGGTGGAATATGGTTGAACTGGAAGGAGTTGCAGTCAACAGGCTGGATGGCAGCGATGAGGGCATAACAACCCTTAATAGCTTTGATGCTGCTGAACATACGATACTTGAATCTCCTGATCTGTGGCAGCCTCAGCCTTATGGCGGAACTAAGCTTCTGCTTTCGTTTTCGGGCAGCTATGATGGATTCAAAACACTTAACGATTTGCCATCTATTCCCCCTGCCATGTTAACAGCTAAGAGATACGGCTTTGCAGTATTCCCACGTTTTCAGGGTGTTCCTCGTGAATTGATAGGATGCTACAGGGAAGTTGATAGGCTTGCCCTGCTTGCTTTCGTTAGGAGGGTGGATGGGGTTTCGATTCCAAACGCTGATGTGTTATTTAAGGGCAACATCTACAAGGAGATCGGTAAAACTAACGAACATGGCATAGTTGGGGCTTACCTCCTCCCTGATTCCTATGACAACACGATCATCATCTCTCCGAATGGCATCGTTTATGAACAAGTTGAGCTTAAAGAGCTTGGGAATGGGGTTTACCAAATAACGGTGAGGAGGAAAACGAAAGCCAATGCAACATTCAGGCAGATCCACAGAATGTTTGATTAAAAAAATAAGATTTTAACTCTATTTTTTAGCCTTCAGAAGCTCATAAGCCTCTTTTGGAACTAAATGAATGTTCTTCCAGCTTTCCATGTAAATCTGATAAACAAACTCTGGGAGAGGATGCTTATACCTGCTCCAATCTATTGATGATACCGCATGCGTTAAAATGTAATTCTTGTTGCTCACATCCCACTTGATCTTATCAGCCATCTGCTCTGCAAACTTTCTGAGATCTCCCACTACAAAATGCCTCTTATTAGGATCTTTGATTAACTCTCCACGCTGCAGCGGGATCTTCTCTCTCTTAAGCAGTTGCTCATAGCTGTTGTATTCAAACATCTTTTCTTTGCCCTGCTTTTTCCTGATCTTCAGCAATTCCTTGATGAAGGGTAGGAGATCTGGATGTAAGGGAACGTAATGCTCCATCCTAATCTTATCCTGTTTGGCTTCAACGAGGATCGTTGGAGATTTCAGCTTTAACCCTTCCTCAAACTGATCAATCCTCAGCCTTTTATGAGTATAAGGTCGTTGCCCTGTATAAGCTCCAAACAGGGTTAGGGTAACATGCGATAGGGCTTTCTCTCTGCTGAGTTCTCCTTTCTTCCACTTCTCAATGAAGAACTTAACCACATTCTGAACATCCTTTTCCGATACAACCCTATCTGTAACTCTCTTTTGCTCTTTCACGGCTTTTGGCTTTTCAAGGAATATGCTGAAGTTAAGGTATCTTGTATCCATCCTCATCTTTGCAAGATGCTCCAGAAAACTCTTTGCAAAGTTCAGAACTTTCCCCCATGAATCCTCAGATTTCCACTTGTTTAAAGTATATTCTCTC
>JACDNU010000010.1 GCA_017656505.1 Archaeoglobus sp.
CATTTATGAAATAGTAAGTTCTTATCTGCTGCATCTGCCTGTAAACGCTGAGCAATGGCCTATGATCCCAGATTCTGATGTTATCTATGGTACCACGATTTCTTTCAATTGTATCAACGCTGAGGTTGTCTTCGGCAGAATAGTACATCTTCTTAACGTCCAAGCCATAGGCGAATCTCGTGAAGTCTATTCCGTATCGTATGTATTCCTCCTCCTTAGCAAGTTCATTCGGCTCAACTTTAAGCCTCTGAACCACAACAGGAGCAATAACAATTGAAAGGAGTATCACAACTGCCATAACGGCGAAGAGTGCGGGCATCGCATTGATGTTTCGTTTATAGCCGAAATAGATACTTCCCGCGGCGAAAAGAAGTGATAGTATCGCAACCAACCCCATTGCAGGAAGTCTTACGTATACGTCCGTATAACCAGCACCCATCACGGCTCCGCGTGGAGAGGTTAGCAGATCAAACCTCGCGAACCAGAAGTATGCCGCTATGAAGATGAAGATGCCGGCCAGGAGCAGAGAGATGTGAACGTATCCTGCTTGAGGGAACTTATCCTTGAATTCATCAAAACTTTCCACCCATCTGAACGTGAAAGCGTAGTACGCTACCGAAATTAGGGTGATAAGTAAGAGCAATGCGAGGAAAGAGAAAAGTATACTCTGAATGAATGGGAGCTTGAAAACATAGAAAGAGACATCAAGCCCAAAAATCGGATCTTTAAGGTTGAAGTCAACAGAGTTCGTGAAATAAACGTATTGCAACCATGTGCGGGAAAAGAGCAGGGCTACGATTAAGGCTAGCAATACATCTGCCCAGAATGGCATTTTAAGAGGTTCACCAAGCTCATGACTCGCTTTTTTAAGGATAAAATGATTGAGGCTGAGGACAACAAGAGCAAAGACAAAGAAGATCACAAACAGGATGACCTTGTAATACAGTATGGCTATGAAGACGGAATCGAGATTGAGAGACTCAAACCAGAGGAATTCCGTGTAGAGATGTAGGAGGATGCTTAGAAAAATCAGAAGCGCAACGAATATAACTGGGATTATTCTCACATCTTTTACTATTCTAAATTTTTTCTCCATCCTTAAAAACTGTCCTCATTGTATTTATTTTTACCTATATACTATTTTAAATTTATATAATTTCTAGCAAGTTTAAAAATTAAAATTGAAACTAGATAACTCCCTCGTAAAACCTCTGTACAACCCTCTTGTCGAGAACAAGCTCTTTATCCTTTATCACCTGTCTTTCGAGCTTGTTCAAAGCCGCGTGAGCTGCGAACTCCACACCCCATGTTTCACCAGTAACGAAGAAAACTCCATGATCACTCCTCAACCTCATACTTACATGGATGAGGGGGGTCCTTCTGTAGTACGTCTTAAGTTTTTTCACATAAACGAAGAGGTGCGCCTTTCCAAGGGAGCCTTTGAACCTTCTCAAAAACTTGTTTAAGTCGTCTAAGAGCTTTTCCAGTTCAAAATCATCTAGAGTTATATCCTTCGTGATGATTTGTACCTCATATTCCTTCGGAATTGCCTTTTTTAGGTAATGTTCGAGAACATCCTTCTTTATCACGATTCCCTCTGGAATGTTGTTCCTTGCGACTACAATGCTTGATACTTCATTCTCAACCATTAGATCGATAACCTCAGCGATTGTATCATCTTTTTCAACTGTTACGACTGGAGTGGTCATTATACCTTCGACCATTATCGAGAGTGTTTTCTCTTTTTCTTTCTTGCTCAAATACCCAAGCCTTGCGTCTTTCTTTAAGGATATAACCCTGTCTATTATATCCTTGCCAGTTACAATTCCAGCAATTTTATTTGCCTCATCAACTACAACAACTCTGCTTATCCCATGCTCCCTCATCGTAGCCAAGGCTTTTGCCGCTCCATCGTTCATCCCTACGGTGATAACCTCGGGACTCATGACCTCTCTGACTATAGCATCGAATTCGGGTTTTATTTTCTGGAGAAAATCGTCAATGTAAATAACTCCAAATTTTCCGTTAAGTTTTACAAGAACAAAAGGTGTGGAATCCTCTATAAACCTTCTCGCCACCTTTTCTGGTTTTAACTCGTTGACATGAAAGGCTCCGGTTTTCACGAGGAAGTTCTTGATCTTCGTTTCATCAGGATTCGTCATTAAGCCCGCTCTAATTAGATCTTTTTCCCTCGCAACGCCGATGATTTTACCATCCTCTTCAACAAGCACAGCTTTGTCATGTTCTTCCAACATGGAGAGAACCTTCGAAATCGCCTCGTTTGAATTGACGACCTTATAGTTTTCTTTAATTAACTTTTTTAACCCTTCCAATTCTTCAAAATCCATCTTTTTTACCTTTATTATCGTTAACTGCAAAGTATAAAAATGTGGTTATGGTCTTGCTATCAAAGGAGTTATGACTATAAAAATGCTTTAGCAAAATGCTTTAGCCTTTAGCCCAAGAAGACGGAAAAACTCGAGGGGCGGGGATTAAAAGTGTGTCCCGTAATTGGAGCGAAATAATGACAACTGCAAAATTTCGGTTTACAATTCCAATTTAGGGAAAAATCCTTCAAGCGATCTGGGGGGTTTCTTCTCAATAGCCGAAAAAGAAAATGTTAGGGGAAGCTAATTTACGGCAATTCAAACCAACAAAATTCAAATTTCACGTGAGTTACCGGCAAATTTTTTTATTTTAAATCATACCGAAACTATGGAAGAACTACTCAATAGAGAATTCTTTGAAGAGATAAGGGAAGTAGCTGAGAGAATAAAGAGCTATGAAGAGGACGAAATCACAGTTGTCCACCATAACGATGCAGATGGTTTGGCATCAGGAGCAATACTTTCCCATTTCTGCAATTGTGTTGACAAAAAGGTTGAAAGGATATGCATAGAGAAAGTCCACCCTAAAATAGTGGAAAAAATACATGAGGGAAAAAAAGGAAAAATTATATTCTACACAGATTTGGCCGGTTTGGCAGCAGACATGATAGATAAGGTTGATGCAGGGAGAAATCAGATTATAATCATTGATCACCATCCAGCAAAGGCCATAGAGAGTGATAATGTCCTAGTTTTTGATTCAGAGCTTATAGGAATTTCTGGAGATCTTTTTACCTCGGCTTCAACGCTCAACTACTTTGTGTCAAGTGCTATAAACGATGAGATGAGAAAGTACGCTTATCTTGCTGTAGTTGGAGCGGTTGGAGACTACCACGATCGAAGCGGTGGAGTTCTAGGTCTAGATAGGATTGCTCTTGATGACGCCCTACATCAGGGACAGGTTAAGATAAAGATTGAAAAGGCGAGAGAAAGATACTACATCGAATTTTTTGAGGAGTTTGCTGATGTTGTTGCGAGGAGGTTAACGAACTTAGGGGCCATAGGCTACGAGAAAGCTGACTACAAGCTTGGTGTTAAAGCATGCATCCATGGCTTTGATGAGAAAACAATAAAGGAATCTGAAAGACTCGAAAAAATGAAAAACGAGAAATTCGATGAGGCGATTGAGAGGCTGAAGGAGGGTGAGTTGCATCAGGAACGATACACTCAGTGGTTCAATTTGGGAGATACTTTCTCTCCAATGGGTGTTAAGGCTGTAGGAGAGTTCATGCAGCTTTCCAAGGACATGACTTTCTTCGATGAGAACAAATACATCGTTGGCTTTCAGAACATGCCTGATTACATCCCCGATCTGGGGAAGCTGGATCTGAACGCCTCGAAGATGAGTGGCAGAATTCCTGTCCCGCTGGAAAGGAGAATCATCCATGGTCAAGCTCCGGGCTTGGATTATTTGGTTCCCAAAGCTAGCGAGATAATCGGAGCTTTTGCCGATGCAACCCACCGCATTGCTGCAGCAACAGTTCTGGAAAAAGGAAAGGAAAGGGAGTTCGTTAAGGTGTTCGAGTCATTGGTTGACGAATTTTACAGATCCAGATGAGAGCATCATTCTAAAAAACATCAAACTATCGCCAGAACATCAAAATTGATTCTGTAAATTTTTAATCCCAAAGCCAAAAGGTTGGTTTATGAAAAAAGCCTTTAAAGCATCCGTGGTGGTACTGCTAGCTGGCTTTTCGAATTCTCTTCTGCCGATGTATCCTTGGAAATCCCTTTTCATTAAACTCTTGATTTTTTCATTTGTTACTGGAATTTACTTCGCCTTATGGATCTTGATTTTCTTCGTTCTCTCCATTTTAACCCCGTGGAGGGAGAATAATTCGATTCTCGCATCCTATCCACTGATTCCGAAGATAATCGAGGGATTTTCCATAGCATATGTTGTTTATGAAAAGGGAATTAATTTCAATCCCGAACCTTCAATTTGGTTTTTCTTTAAGTTACTGTCTTTTACCCCATTTTCTCCAATTTTCAGTCTGATTTCAACAATTCTAGTCTTATCAATAACCATAGTGCTTTTAAAACCAGTTAAATTAACCATCAAAGCGGTTTTATTAGCACTAATCCCGGCTTTACTTGCTTACTTCCTGTAGCTGGGTGTGGCAATTAAATCTGGAATGATGCAAGAAGTAATCAAGGGTAAAAATATGGTAAAAATGAGAGGGCCAACAAAGAGACAAAAAGATTATAAAAAGCGAAGGTATCTGCTTTCAGGATGTCGATGGTTGAAATCGTGAAGATATACTTCCCCGATGGCCACCTAGAAAAGCCTGTGTGGGAGGCGATGATTAAGGCAGGTTACAAACTCAAGAGGAGCGAGAGGGGTTATCACATTAGCGTTGATCATCCTAACCTTATTTTAAAGCAGGTAAGGCCTCAGATTATGCCCTTCTACGTTATGAGGGGAAAGGGCGATGGAGGGTTTACCGGCGAAGACATCCTTGAAAATTCCATGCTGAGATATGAAAATCTAAAAGAAAAGGTTGTTGTGGTTGAAAAACTCCCTTTCCGCCCGACAAAGCTTGTAGTTGCTGTTTCGGAGGAAATTTACCCTGATGTGAGATCGATTGAAGATTTAAAGGAAGTGGTTGGAGATCGTGAGCTGATGTTCGCCTCCGAATTCCCGGAGCTTGCAAGGAAGTACTGCCAGGAAAAAGGTATTAATGCTGTTGTTTTCGATCCCATAGGCAAAACTGAGGCGGCTATTTTGCCCCCCGAGCCAGAGGCGGATCTGATTTTGGAAGTAACCGAATTCGGTACAACGCTACGCGAAAACGGGTGCAGAATAATAGATGTTGTTAAAGAGACAGTGCACTCCGTTTTCATAGCAAACAAAGAATCCTATGCCAATCCGGAAAAGAGAAAGCTCATGGAAAACGTGATAACAGACATAAAGGAGGTTGTGGATTCAAGAAACCTGATAAGTTTTCTCTTCAATGTTCCCGATGAGAAAGACATACCGCAGATAATAGATTTTCTTACCAAAGAAGGATTCGATCCTACCGTTTCAAAGCTTGCTAAAGGTGGTGTTGCTATCCACATAATTCTCGACAGAGCTAGAGTGAAATTCTTGAAGCCGAAGATAAGGGAGATGGGAGGAAAAAGAATAGCAACCGCCCCACTTATAGCATTTGGGGAATAGATTGAAGATTAATCTGTTAAATACCAAAACTAAGCTGAAGAAACTATCTTTATCACATCGTTGTGCTTGAGTTCGTAGTCGTCAGCTATTCGCATTTTTTTCCTTGCATCTATTGCATGGATGAAATGCTTGCCTATATCTGTGTGGATTAGAAATGCGAGCTCCTTAGCTGTTGTTCCCTTTTTAACAAGCAAAGCATCCGGCAAAACGTTTCCTTTCGTATCAGTATATTTGTTCTCATCCTCAACGGGATAAACGACTATGTAATTCAGAATGTCGAAAACCATTTTGTTCAAAGCTTCCTGCACACCAGTTCCACCATTTTTCTTCAAGAAGTTCCTTATGAGTTCCAAAGCTTTCAGCTGCTTTTCATTCAACTCCTTAAGAATCTCAAAGTCCTTATCACCGGGATAATACTTTATGTATCCATTTTTGCTTGCCGTTCGCAGAGTCAGCTCAACCTCGGCCGAGGTAGGGATCACAACTTCATCCAAACCAAGCAACCTTTCTACCAGTTCTTCCGGAGCTTTATCCGCTTTGTTTGCCGCTATAAGCATCTTCATTCTTCTCCTCCTCAGTTCAGTCGAGAATGCTAGTAGATCATCATCGCTGTAATTCTCCACCTCTTTCCCAACACCCCTCAAAGCCTCTTTAACCTGAATCTCATCAAAGCCCAAACCTCCAAGCTGCTCGGCAATAAGTTTGTGGGCTGCAATCTTTTCCATACTTATTCTTCTAACCAGCCTCCCCCAGTTTCTCTTCAGGATGTTGAAAATCCACATATCAAGCTCGTGGTACAAAAATTTCACATCCTCAACCGGATTTCTCTCTCCAATTCCGATTTCGTTCCCCTCGGCATCCGTGGAGCCGGAAGCATCGACGACATGAATAATCCCTTCGCTTTGGCGGAGATTGTCAAGAAATTCATTGCCTAAGCCTCTTCCCTTGTGAGCTTCCGGAACAAGTCCGGCAACATCAATCAGCTTTATCGGGATGTACCTCCTGCCTTCGATGCATTCCTTGCATTCCACACCAAGCTCTTTGCAAACACACTCGGTTCTTACGTAAGCAACTCCAACGTTCGGCTGAATTGTTGTGAACGGATAGCTTGCAATCTCAACATCAGCCATAGTTGCAGCCTTAAAAAAGGTCGATTTCCCGGCATTGGGTTTTCCCGCCAAACCTATTTCTATCAAATTACCCCTCCCACCGATCAAGTCTTCTTTATTTCACTACTTTACACTTTTGTTACAGATTACAGTCCATTACAGTCCTACTACAGTCCTCTTCTCTCGTAATCTCCAGCCTTCCTCGTTCCAAAAAGCTCCTTGTATTTAGAGATATTTGCTCTGAGGTAATTTGCCATCTCTTCCGTTATTTCTCCCTCTTTTTCGAAGAAATCGATTATTTCCAATGCTTCACTTTCATTTCTGCATTTCTCAAAGTGGTCGAGAATCGTGGGTATCTTAGTCCCATCTACTTCATGCTTCAAATTGGGAAACATCCGCTTGAACTTCTTTAGCTCCCATTCCAGCATTTAATTGTAATTTAATCTAAAACTATTTCTTTGTTTTCGTTGCCTTTTTGGTTGCCCTTGTCTTCCGGGTTTTCTGAGTTTTCTTAGTTTTCTGGGTCTTCTGAATTTTCTTAGTTTTTGTTTTTGCCTCCTTTGCACCTTTAGTTCCTTTCCCCTTCGTCGCTTTTTCATTTCTCTTTTTCCCCTTCTTGCTCGACTTTTTTGCCACTTTGATTTCTTCTCCAACCTCCCTGATTTCCCCTCTGACTTCCTCTCTGACCTCCTCTCCGACCTCCCCGGCTTCCTTGATTTCTTTTTCTACTTCTGCCTCCTTTTCTGGTTTCTTCGCTTTTCCAAGTTTTTCCTCTTCCCGTGCTTTCCCCGCTTTCCCTGCTTTTTCCTGCTGTGCCTTCTTGGCTCTCTGGATCCTTCGCATTTTCAATCTTCTCCATTTGCTGGTTCTGGATTTTAGCCGACGTCTTCCTTTCCTAGCGCTTTCCCTGCCTCTCCGCTCTTCTTCCGTCTTTTCCTGATCGACCTTATTTTTATCTACTATCTCCACCTTAGCAAGTCTTCCAACCACTTCGCCAGCTTTCCTCTCCGCATCTTCGAGTAGCTGCGTTATCGATCTGTCAGGGAGCTCAATTCTCCTCTTTATCCATACCCCATCCTTCCCAACGATCGATGCATCAACCGTGCAGTTGTCCTCCATGTATATCCTCTCACCCCTAACAGAACCGTAAACCTCCGTTCCGTTGAGGAGGTAGATCGTCTTGCCCTCAATGGAGCCATGAACTCTGCATCCATCAACTGTGATCCTCTCACCCCTTATGCTGCCGAAGATCTCGCACCCTTCCACCCTCACATTTTTAACCCTGAGGTTTCCAAGAATTCTGCTCCCAACCGCTTCTAAGTCGGTGTTAGATCGGATAACTTCCAGATTCACATTGCTGTTCTCTGGAATTACTAGAGGACTCTCAATCTCATCCACAACCTCGAAAAGTTTCTCAGCTTCCTCCAGTCTTCCAAGCCTTAAAAGCTCTAGTAAGTAAAGGAAAATGAATATTAGAACGGGTAGCGGATCCTGAATCGTTATAAGGCCTTTCGCCTCAAATCCGTTTTTTATCTTGACGTTTCTACCAATTTCGAGATCCCCGAAAACGGTAAGCCTTCCCTCTATAGTAGTGAACTCCCCGATGTAAGCATCTCCTCTACATATAACGTTTCCCTTCACGGTGTTCCAAGAATCGAGCCTCACTTCCTCGCCTACAACATCTCCACCAACTGTGGTTTTTTCTCCAACTATAACCTTCCTCCCCATCAGGCCATAACCGATGTTGCAGCCCGCGCCAACAACAACATCTTTCTCAACGATGATGTTTCGCTCTTCAAATTTCGTATTCGCGGGGATAAGGAGCTTATTGAAAGTAAAACTCTCCTCTTCTCCTTTCCCTACTCCCTCCACATTAACCAATTTCTCGTCTCTAATCTCTTCCATCTTTCCACCTAAGCCCCGAACTTTTTGGCTCTGTTTGTCAGATCCAAAGCTATGTTGAAAAGATCCTTCCCACTGATTCTGCATAATCCGCCTTTGTAGGCAACAAATTCCGAAAATCTATCCGCTTCATCAACCCTTACCCCTTCATGAACAATGGCAACCGGAACGGGATCTGCAGTATGATCCCTTACGTTTATCGGCGTGGAATGATCTGCTGTCACAATTAGACAAACCTCTGAGAAATCCAAGTTTTTAAGAATCCCTATCTCGCTGTCAACCCTCTCAATGAACTCCCTTTTGCCTTCAAAATCTCCATCATGGCCGAGCTCATCTGTTGCCTTTATGTGAACAAGAACCACATCGTGAGTCTCCAATGCTTTAACCGCCGATTCAAACTTGGCTTTGAGATTCGTGAACTTATTTCCAGTTGCTCCCTCAACCTCGATTAAATCAGCCCCTATGAACTTTCCTATCCCTTTAATGAGGGTTGTTCCGGTTATGAAAGCAAGCTTCATCCCGAATTTTTCTTCGAAAGGTTGAACTTTCCTTACCTTCCCCCCTCCCCTCAGTAAAAGGACATTTGCCTTCAAAAGGCCATTTTTCTCCCTTTCAGCATTTTTTGGATGCTTTTCAAGGATTTTATGTGCCTCTTCCATGAAGTAATTTATTGCTTCAGCCGTAAGCTTTGCCTCCTCGCTGTCGTCGAGGGGTTTGGCTCTCTTAACCTTCAGACCCATCTCTTTGGGATCGGTATCAGAAACTTTATCCGAAACTTTTCCCTTGAATACGATCGCACCTCTATGGCCAGATCCCCTCTTAAAAACGAAATCTACTCCGAATTTGCTCAAGTCAATCTTGCTTACCGCTTCAACGAGATCATCTGTGTCTGAAATCCTTCCCGCTCTCCTGTCGACGACGGTTTTATCGAAAACGCTACCTTCCCCCTCAACAGTTCCAAAGTTAACTCTAAAAGCGAGATCCCCTTCTTCAAGCCGGATTCCCGCTCCTGCTGCCTCGATAGGCCCTCTGCCGGAGTAGCATTCAAAGGGATCGTAGCCGAACAAAGCCAGATGAGAAGTATCACTGCCCGGCCTGATGCCGGGAGCTATCGTATCCATAATCCCGTTGATTCCGATGCTTGCAAAGTAATCCAGATTTGGAGTTGAAGCAGAATCAAGGGGTGTTTTTCCGTCTATTGGCCTGTCTGAAACCCCATCTATGATAACAAAAAGGATTTTTTTTGGATTCATCAAAGGTAGATTAACTTCTGATTTTTAAACGTTATCTTTATTTCGAAAGTTATTTTGCATTTCTTATTTTGCCTTTCTTTCTCTTCCCTGATTTTGTTAGTCTGTTTTGTTTGGTCCGTGTTGGTAATTTATATCCAATTCAAATAATTCAAATAGCGTTCTAGAGCTAAAATGTCTAAACTCCTGACCTCCTAACCCAATACCTACTTCAAAACCTTCCCTGTCGAAAGATACCAGAGGTACAAATCGAGCTCACCGGCCTGTATTCTCAGCTTTCCCGCCAATTTCAGAAAT
Source organism: Archaeoglobus sp. (assembly GCA_017656505.1). GTDB lineage: Archaea > Halobacteriota > Archaeoglobi > Archaeoglobales > Archaeoglobaceae > Archaeoglobus_A. Next base: position 10,106 of record JACDNU010000010.1, read on the forward strand.
TTTTGTTCGATCTCCAGGTACTTTTTCCTCGTTAGGCTATTGGGCACCTCTATTATCCCATTTTTCTCCAGAATTCTCAGGATGTGTCTGTCGAGGATGGCAAGCTCCAAGTTGCCAGTGTTCCGCAAAAAATGGCTTGCCTCCTTATAGCCTATTCCTTTCACATTATTAACAAGCCATTCCCTAGCTTCCCGGGCATTCAAGCCATGAATCCTGTCCTTTATGTCAAGATACTCCCTCGCTTTGACTATGTAGCCTGCCCTGACATTGTAAAAGCGGTATCCTAACTCTTTCAGCCTTATGGCAAGCTCTCTCTCGCTTAACTCAGCAAAACCCTCATACCCGAGCTCGTTTTGAATTCGAATCCCTACTTCAGCAGACGAATTAGCCGTGAGAATGCAGAAACAGAGCTCACTGAACCACTCCTCATTTCCCTTAAATTTGAAAGAAATGAATTCATCAATTCTTTTTTTAACCAAGCCTTGGATTGCTGGCTTTAGCTTTTCGACTTGACTTATGAGCTTTAACATCTAAATGTCTAATTTACTCAAGAACCTCAACGACCTCGGCCTTGATTATCCCCTTCCCGCCAGTATGCTCGACGAGAGTTCTCCCACAGATTAGGCATTTAACGTCTATAGAGGGGTGATCAAAGACGATTTGCAAATTCTCGCAGTCTGGACATTTTACCTTTACAAACTTGCTCTTTTTCACTCCCACGATCTCACCCCTAGACGAGTTCAAATCTCTTCGCCCTCCATGTCGGCCTATGTTCAGCTTTCTTACATTCCGTGCATCTGTACCTGATGTTAACTCTCTTCGTCGGCTTATCTCCACCCGGCACTTTGCTGAACTTACCGAGATTTCCAACTTTACCCCGTCTCGCCTTCTGTCGATTAATCCATCTAAGAGAGCTTTGCTTACCCTTGCTAACCTTTTCAACTTCATGCACGGTGTGCTTTCCACAATACTTGCAATAGGTTCTTACCTTCTTTGGATACTTCATTTGCTATCACCCCAGTCAATTGGCTCGGCAGCATCAGCCTTAATCAAAGCCTTTGCATTCAACTTTGGGAGCGTTACCACGTCTTCCCTACTCAATTTATATGTTTTTCCATCAACTCCCTCGAATTTGCCAATGTTCGTTTTAACCCTCACAAGCTCAAAGTCTTTAGAAGCTTCATTAATAACTTCGTTAATAACTTTGGCTGTCTGATTTTTTGTGTTTTCCGCTGCTACTTCTCCGGTTATCGAATCTCTAAACTCTGAGATCAGCTCGGTCAGCTTCATTAGAAGGTTTTTCTCAGCGGTAGTGAGGTTTTCAACGTTAACTGCCTCCCCACAAACCTTTGCCCATGCCGCGCGGATTATCTTGCTCGTTCTAGTCTCGAAAATCTTCCTTTGAATTCTTTTTATCGTTCTTATTTCGTCATCTATTCTGGAAACCTCATCATCGTCCGCATCTTTCCTGAGCTCTTCCAGTTCCAAAATTTTTCTCCGAATATTTTGATAAAAATCATCCTCAAGCTTTGTCAGCTTCGATCTGTTCTTTTCAAGAACTATAAGGAGTTCATCAATGTCCATATCTTGCTACCCCCCTGCAAAGGAGATGGATTGCAACGAATTCTGGAGCTTCAACTTTTTCACCCGCTTTAAAACGAAAGTTTTCGCCCCCCATTCGAACATTTATATCACTCTCAGGCAGTATTGTTAATTTAACCTTTTCATCTCCGAAAGCAATTGCATCCTCAAAGGGATCAAAATCATCGATGCTGTTTAATTCAACTTCCATCGTTTTCAGACCGCTTTTCCCATGGATTGAGCCGGGAAATCTGATGAGTCTTTTGATGTCTGCCGTAACAGGGGCGTCTATATGAATCGAGTGTTTTGAGGCGCAGGTCTCGAAGAGTTTTGAAACCATTTCCTGGAATTTCTTTCCCCTACTTATTCTCTTAAGATCGTACTCACCGCGAATAAACCTTTTTCCAAGCTCTTTATCTCTGGCTAGTATTTCCAAAGCCTTTTTTGTCTTGTCAGCTCTTATACCATTTTTTTTCAAAAATTCCGCAAGTTCTCCCTTCTTATCTTTATTCTTGAAAAAGGCAAGAACACACCTTCTGATCCTAGCAATTTGTAAGCTTCTTCCTTCAGCAGGCGAGTTTATCGATAGGTAATCAACGATCTCCCTCCTCTCCGGAGAACCCAGAAGCTGAAAGTCTCTGTCATACACATGGATATGATACCCTCTCCCACCCGAGAATACTATCTTCATGTCCTTCTCTGCGATTCCAAAATCCTTCTGAAGTGTCTCTGAAAGCTTAATTATCTCTTTTTTTGCAACCTTAAGTGCATTCTCCATACTCTTATCTTTCAAAGGCAAATGATCTGCATCAATATCAAATATTAAGTCTGCATAAAGCCAGCCTTTCTTTTCCATCGGCTCTTCGGGATTTGTGTAACATGCTGAGGAGTAGAAAATATGGACTGGGGGAGAGGAGAGAATGTGGGCCTTAAGCTCCTCAAGAGATCCAAAGCTTATGTGCCTCTGCATGAAGAAGTCAGGCAATTTTTCAAAGGGAACGAAAGCCCATTCCCTCCGCTCAAAATTTGGAGGAGGGATCAGATCAGCTTTCTCGTAGTACTCTTTAAACTTCTTTGAAAGGTAGGCTTTGGTGAAATCATCCACGGAAAATCTTTTTTAGGAAACTATAAAATTTTAACTTTGAAAAATGGGTTAAAAAAATAAAAATGATGAGATTTAAGTCTTTTAAAGCTCATCGAACGTGATTATCCTGATACTGGTCGGGACTTTCACAACGCTTCCCAATCTCACGCCAATTAGATAACTAATGTTTCTTTTGGCAGCGAGGTCAACGACTCTCTGGGTTATGACTCCATCGAACACTATTGTTTCTCCTTTCGTGTTGTTTGATTTTAGCGTTTTGACAAGATCCCTAACCGGAATCTCCTTCACGAGGTTGTGTCCCTTGTCGAGGATTCTAGCGATCAGTTTTCCTTCAACCTCTTCCTTGTGCTTTCTGAATACGCTGAGTGTGTCTTCCCTCTTCTCTTCCTTGGCTTTCTCCTCTTTCGTTTCTTTTAATTCTTTAGATTCTCTTTCAGCTTCTCTCTCCCTCTCCCTTGCTTCTCTTCGATTCTCCTTCAGATCCTTTACTTTTACAAGATGAACTTGTTCAACCGGAATCTTGTTTCTGAGGGATTTGATTATCTCCTTCTGCGTAAGGTCTTCGACCCCTTTTCCTTCCGGAGCTCTCGCAACATAATCTATCTCTGCCACCTGGAGAAGCTCCTTCAGGATCAGATCTCCACCTCTGTCTCCGTCCAAGAAAGCCGTCACCGTTTTCTTCTTGCTTAACTCGATTATTGTTTTAGGAACATTCGTGCCTTCAACTGCTATAACATTCCTTATGCCGGTCTTAAGCAGATTTAGCACGTCTGCCCTTCCTTCTACTACGATTATCGCATCAGATTCATCAACTGTTGGGCCGGCAGGTAGCTTTTCCTCGCCATACTCGATTATTTCCTCAGCCCTTGCAGCTTGCCTTACGAGGTCTCCGATCTTCTCAGATTCAATCTCTGGCTCTTCGAAAAGATCTCTAAGCACGTCTTTTGCCCTCTCGACTATCTTCTTCCTCTTCGTTGCTCTAACATCCTCGATCTTGATGACTTTGATTTTAGCAGCGCAAGGCCCTACTCTCTCTATAGTTTCCAAAGCCGCCGCAAGTATTGCCGTTTCAATCTTGTCCAAGCTGGAAGGAACTTTAATCTCTCCATAGCTCCTTCCTCCCTTGCTCTCTATTTTAACCTCTATTCTCCCAATTCTGCCGGTTTTCTGAAGTTCTCTGAGATCCAGTTCATCCCCAAGCAAGCCCTCTGTTTGCCCGAATATCGCCCCGACCACATCAGGTCTCTCAACAACGCCCTCAGCTATGATCTCAGCATAAATGAGGTATTTTGTGGTATCGCTTGGTGCCTTCATAGCTATCACTCCTTTTTCGCAGCCTCCTTACTTATTTTCGGTGTTTTTCCGCTACTTTCACTACCTTTTACTCTCTATACAATTCTCTGGTGTCCTAGAGAACCATTAGATACTCTTCACTTGTATTATAAATAGTTATTTGTGAATGGTAAAAGGCTTTAAGAAAAATTATCGTGACATCTAATTTAAACCACCGGAGAAGTTTTTTATCTGAAGGAGAAATTTGAGACGTGAAGCTAAGGCTCAAGCTAAGGTTAAAGGTGATGCTTTCCTTAATCTGGATTTTCTTCGTTCTGTATCCGAATCCAGCCCTTCTTTTTGTGAGTGTTGAAAGACTCTCAACTCCCCAGCTTGATTGTCCGCTGAATGTCAGCAGCATGCCTTCAGATCCGAAAGAAATTGAGAAGTTCGTAATAAGGTATGTAAAGTACGATTACGATTTCAACGTTTATGGAGTGCCATGGTACATTCCAGAACCAAAGGAAGTTGTAGAGCACAAGAAAGGAGATTGTAAAAGCAGGGCGATTCTTCTTGCTTCGATTTTAAAAGAGAAAGGTATTCCCTTCTCTTTCAAAGCATCTCCAATTCATTTCTGGGTAGATTATGAGGGGAAAGAGAAAACGGATTTCGTCAAAAAATTTGAGAATTCCTCTGCAGCGATATACGCAGACGGAAAGTGGAAGCTTCCTGAGATTGTAGACGTTGAAGAATATCTGAGAGTTTGGAAGGATGTTCTATGGGATGCGATGCCCATGTTGAGAAAGGCCATTCTCATAATTGGATTGATTTCAATTTTCTTTGTAGATAAAGTACACAGATTTCGTAGATACAAGAGCTAAAGCGGGAAAGCTAATACCAGAAACCATTTTTAGAGAGTTAGATGTAATTGAAGTATGGTAAAAAAGATCAGAAACCAAAACCATAGCTTAATCGACCTATCCCATGAGATTGACGAGAATATACCCACTTTCCCCGGGATAGAACCTCCAAAGATCTATCCTGCCCTAACCCATGCTGAATCTAGAGGAAGGTATCGAAATCTGGCGGAATTTGAGCTCACGAAGGTTGAGATGGTGACGAGTGTCGCAACTTATCTCGACTCCCCCTACCACCGCTTTAAAGACATGCGGGATATTTCCGAACTGACTTTGGAGGAAACTATTCTGGAGGGGATTGTGGTAGATGTAAGGGGAGTTAGCGAGATAAAACCAGAACATGTCAGGGGCAAAAATTTGAAAGAAAGTTTGGAAGAAAAGGCTGTTCTAATTTACACGGGCTGGGACAGATTCTGGGGGAAGAAAGAGTACTTCAACCATCCTTTTGTAACCAGAGAGCTTGCTGAACATCTTGTTGAGATGGGGGTGAAATTGGTCGGCATAGATACGATAAACATCGATAATCCAAAAGATTTTTCGAGGCCAGCTCACACGATACTGTTAAAAAATGAGATCCTAATTGTTGAGAACCTTACAAACATCGGAAAGTTGGTGGGCAAAAAATTCAGGTTCTTTGCAGTTCCCCTCAAAATTAGAGCTGCAGCTTTTCCAGTAAGAGCTTTTGCAGAGGTTCTTTAAAATTCTAGGCTACTTTTGCGGTCTCCTCAGGAAGTTTCTGATTTGCTCGGACTCGAGCCATCCCCTGTCGAGTCTTTCAACAACCTCCTCTATCCTTCTTGCCGCATCATCTATCGTCCTTTTCACATCCTCGTTACTAATTTCAAGTTCAGCCGTGCCCGTGATTATTGCAAGGGGATTCCTTATGTGATCTACGAGTATCGCATATTCTTCGATGTTCTTCTCCAGCCTCTCAATGGATTTCATTCTCATTTCAAAGAGCTCAGCCTCGTGGAGCGCTATGGCGAGCTGGTCGGATATCTCTCTGATGAACTGCAATTTCTCCTCGAAGGCATTCGGTTTCCTTGCAGCCAAGCACAGCACTCCCACGAGCTCATCCCTGACTATAAGCGGGATGTGAATGTATGTACGCAATCCCATTCTGATAAGTTCCCTCTCAAACCCCGTTAAGCTGGAGATTTCGAGAAGATTGCCTATGTGGGAGATCCTGCCTTCCTTCAGATCTTCCATTGAGGTTCTGGAAATGAATTGCGGTGAGATTCCTTCCAGTCCCTCCGAATCGTGGCATTCGAGAACCATTTCATCTTTATCTTTGTCGTACTTGAAGAGGCTCGCCAGTTCGAAGTTCAAAAGTGATCTGAGCCTTTTTAAGGCGAGTTTTGATATCTCACTGAAGGACTTTCCTTCGATTATGCTCACATCGAGTTCATGGAGGACTTTTAATCTCTCGAGGGAGGATTTAAGTTCCTCCTCAAGTTTCTTCCTCTCCGTTATGTCCCTGACTATGTTGAGGATCGCGAATGGCTCGCCGTCTTTTCTTAGCGTTGTAGGGGAGACCTCAATCCATCTGCTTCCCCTTTTGAACCTCACCTTAAGCTCGAGGGTGCCGATGTTCTCTTTCAAACCCCTGTAAAAGTTTTCTATAATCGCGGGAATGTCTTCCTTTGAAAGGACTCCGAGCTCCAGAAACGATTTTCCCACAACATCTTCCCTTTCCATTCCGCTCAATGACAGTGCAGCCACATTGCAGTCCAGTATTTTCATTTCTAGATCAGTTAGAATTATTGCATCCCTCGATTTCTCGAAAAGGGTTCTGTATCTCTCTTCACTTTCCCTCAGCATCTCCTGGGTTTTCCTCAACTCCGTTATGTCTATGAAGGACGCTATTCGATCCTTGGAGCCGGGGATCATTGAGATGTTGATCAAAATCTGCCTCACCTTCCCATCCCTCCCCACAATCCTGGTTTCAAAGATTTCAGGGGCTAAGGATGGATCTATATCCCTTAATCTCGTGTATTCGAGCAGCTTTTCAAGTTCATCCTTGAAAACGAACTCCGTCCAGCTTTTCCCTACGATTTCATCCTCCGGCAACCCGAACAATTTTTCCGCTTCCCTGTTAACGAACTTTATTTCGGTCGTGCTGTCTGAGATAAGCATGGCGGTGCCGGTGTTTTCTATAAGCGTCCGGTACATCTCCTCCATTCCCTTTTTCTCAAGCATTCCCTGAGCATTTTTCATAAAGAATTCGACCATCTCCGCATCCTCTTCAGTGTAATCTCCGCTTTTGTTGGCAACTCCGGCGATGTAAACGGTCTGCTTCTTAACCACGGGAACGATCAGAAATCTCTCGAGCGGAATGTGTCCTTCAGGCAGCCGTTTCTCCGGCCAGCTCCCATAATCGTTTGTTATGATCTTCCTTCTTTTCCTTATGGCTTCAGCCCAGAAACCCCTGTCAACGGAAAGTCTGAAATCCGGTAGTTTGCATTCGTCCATTACCTCCTCAGACCATGCAAGAACGATCAGTTCCCTTTCATCCCCGCTCAAGACACCAAAAAAGCCGTATTCACTCTCCGTAATCTCCAGTATCCCCTTAAGAAGTTCCTTCAAAAAAGATCCGTATTTCAGGTCGCTGATCACAAGGTTCCAGAGGAGATCCATGATCTCCTTGATCCTTTCCTCCCTCCTCTTACTTCTCAGCATCGCAATTGCATAGCCGAGGTTGTTCGCGACCTCATGCAGGAGTTTGACCTCCTCTTCGCCAAATGCATCCTTCTCAAAAGCGTAGACGTTAAGAGCGCCAAAGACGGTGCTTCGATAAAGTATCGGCAGAGCTATGCTCGATGCAAACCCCCTTTTCGCAGCCTCCTTTCTCCAGGGATGGAATGTGGGGTCGCTGGAGATGTCCCTTGCTATCGTAACCCTCTTCTCCCTTATCGCCCTTCCGGTCGGGCCGGAGCCCCTTTCACTCTCATCCCAGCTTACAGTAATCGATTTCGCATATCCCCTTTTTCCAGCCTCAGCAACGGGCTTAACGCTCCTGTCCTCCATCGCATAACCGATCCACGAGTAAGCGTAGCCTTCATCAACCACAATCTCGCATATGCTTTCCAGCAATTCCTTCTCGCTTCTTGCCCGGGTTATTGCCTGATTTGTTTTGCTGAGGACGTTTAAGGCACGATCGGTCTTTTTCCTTTTCCCATCCCAAACTTCCCTCAAAACAGCCACGTAAATTCCATCGAACGGTGTTATTGAAAGCTCCGCATGAAATTCAGAACCGTCCTTCCTTCGGAATTTTCCAGAATTTCTGCAGCAATGAAGAATGGAGATGTGCTTTCCCAGAATTTCCTTTGCCGTGTATCCGAAAAACCTCTCAGCACCTCTGTCCCATCCTTTTATGCTTCCCTCTTCATCGAACAAGATGATCGCAAGATCATCAACCCCATCAAAAATCCCAAATTCCGGAGAAAACGAAACGTTACTGCCTATTTTCATAAAATCCGGACACCCTGAAAGTCAAATTCATCATCATGAAATTTTCCACCTCACCATATCAAGATTCTGTGCCAAAAGGACTCATATAAAGGTTTTGCTGTGCCCCATGATGAGAATCCCCCTTAATTCGAAACATCCCTGGCAACGCCAAAAAGGTGATCCTCTCCATCCAGCCTGAACTTTACGAGAGAGATCTCAGCATCTAAGAAGCCATCCCCCTTCTTAAACCTCCATACGAAGAGGTGATTTCCCTTCTCCATAGATTCACGCGTAACCTCGGCAGCTTTGTCTTTTGAATTCTTACCATCGGGCTGCTTTCCCGGAGAGAGGTCCTGGAGCCTCTTCCCGAGTATTTCGCTGGGCTGAAGTCCAAGCATGGTTGCAAATCTCTTGCTAACCTCAACGATGGTATCGCCCTTAAGGGTGAAAATTCCGTCGGAGATCGAGCTGTAGATCGCTCTATAACGCTCACGGAGTTGTTCAAGCTCCCTTGTTGTTTCATGTAACTCGACTATTCTTTTTATCAAAAGAGAGTAGTCTTTTTCCCCTATTTCTTTTCCCAAAATGAAATTAGATGGAGTAGGACAAAACAAATTTTCTACAGTTTTTTTCCGAATAATAAGCTTTGGGTGTACCATTAGGAGTTTAGCGAGAGTTTCGTATCCGAATTTCTCTTCATCAAACATACAAAGGGCGATTCCTTTCCCCCAATGTATCAACTCAGACTCATACTCAAGAACGTTTTCCTCCGAAACAGGATCGAAATTGATGAGGTACCTGAGTCCTTTAAATCCTTTTTCCGCAACTTCTGCTTCAATCTTCTTCAGCTCGTCAATAAGCCTTCTATAGTCAAAATCATAACTGCTGGCATCAAGAAAAACTAGCTGTCCTCTCGAAACACTATATTCAATGTCAATGAACTCCTTCAGAAGATCTTTTACGTCCTCGTCGATAGCTACAACAATCTCACCTTTTCTTAATCCATCAAGGATGAAAAGGATAGCTGAGTAGAATCTTTCTTTATCCGTGTGGTAGATCAAACAAAGATGATCACCAGCGGTTAAAAAATCGAACTGCCTTTGGGGCATGGTTTGGATATGATAGCATAGTTTAAAAATGTTTTTTAAGAATTTATTAAAAACTTTTTATGATGATGAGTAAAACCTCATCATCACTTTTGAATTGTCTTTCTAAAGAGCATAGGGAGACAAACTAATCCAACAAGAGCCCATTCAAAGCTTAATCTAAATTCTTCCCCAAGTAAAAGGCTGTTTGCATAAGAAGCGATCAGAGTGAGGAGAGAAAGAAGTGCAAATGTCGATGCAACGAGAGATGCAGAAAAAATGTAGCTTTCCCCCCTTTGAATGCTTCTAAAGAAAATCAAGGCGGTCACAAAAAGAACGAATGCATTTATCGGGTTTGTGCTTGCTTCCATTACCCCAAGGAGAAGGAAAATCAGAGACATCACAATTCCAAGTATGTTAGCGTTCAAAATATCAGACCTCCTAAGGCAGTTACAATGAAAGCTAAGGTGTAAGCAATAAGGATGCCATAGCTAACTGCAAAAATTGTCCACTTCCAGCTTTCCGTTTCCGCTTTGATTGCTGCCAGTGTTGCAAGACACGGCATGTAAAGCAGGGTGAAGACCATAAAGCCGAGAGCTTGGGCCGGAGTTAGCAGGCCAGCGATCGCAGCCGGATTTCCAAGCACTATTCCTAGGGTTTCAACAACAACCTCTTTCGCAACGAAACCCATGATTAGAGCTAGGCTTAACTCCCACCCCCAGCCCATCGGGGCGAAGATTGGTTGTATAAAATACCCAAGCATCCCTGCATAGCTGTATCGAATCTCACTGCTTGGATAGTTTGTGAGAAACCATATGACGATAGACATAGCAAAAATCACTGTGCCAGCTTTTTGGAGGAAATGCTTCGTCCGATTCCACGTCAGAAGCCAAACATCCTTCAACCTAGGGAACCTATAAGACGGAAACTCCATTATGAATTGTCCTTCACCCTTGAAAACGAATTTTCGCAGGAGTAAAGCTGAGAAAAGCGCAACCAAAACACCAAGTAGGTACATCGCCATGATAACAGCGCTCTCCATCCCAGCAAAAAATGCCCCTGCAAAAAGAACATAGATTGGTAATCTTGCGCTGCATGAGATAAACGGGTTGACCAGGATCGTGACGATTCTAGCATTCTTGTCTTCTATAGCTCGAGCTGCCATTATTGCTGGCACGTTGCATCCGAATCCCATGATTAATGGCACAACAGACCTGCCGTTAAGCCCAAATCTCTCCATGGTCTTATCCATGATGAAGACGGCCCTTGCCATGTAACCGCTCAGCTCGAGGATCGCTAAGGCGATAAATAGAAAGGCGATGTTCGGTACGAAAACGAGAACACTTCCAACACCCGTTATAACTCCATCAGAGATGACAGGATAGGCTGAAAAAAGTTCGGAAAGCTGGGTTATGACCAAATCGATAAGAGTTACGAGAGGTGATGCAACATCATAGGTAAACCGAAAGGCCATCCACATAAACGCAAAAAAGATGGGGATGCCGAGATACTTGTCTGTGAAAACTTCATCAAGCATGTCTCCAACAGATTTCGCAACCACTTTCTTCTTCGTAACCTTTCTCGCGATTTCCTCAGCCTTCTCTATCCTCTCTTCGAGTGTTTTAACGTGGATTATCCCTTTTTTTCCACCTTCCAAAATTTTTCTCTTTAACTCATCCACACCGATATTCTCAACGGCTACAGTCTCAACAACCGGCATGCCAAGAATCTTTCCAAGTTTTTCCGAATCAATCTCGATGCCCTTTTTCTTCGCCTCATCGACAAGATTCAGAGCAACGATTATTGGACGACCAAATTCCATAAGCTGAAGGGTGAGGTAGAGGTTCCTTTCGAGATTGGAGGCGTCAACAACATTTAGAATCAGATCGGGTTTCTCGTTCAGAATGTAGTCGCGGGCAATTTTTTCATCAGGGGAGCTAACATCTTCCAAGCCATAGGTTCCGGGCAGATCTATGAATTCAACCTCAACGCCATCTATCTTTCCTTTCCCTTCCTTTTTCTCCACAGTTGTGCCGGGGAAATTTCCAATAATGAAATCTCCTCCCGTGATGGCGTTAAGTAGGGCTGTCTTACCAACATTGGGATTTCCGACCATTGCAACCTTCATCTTTTAGCACCTTTAGGCACTCCTAAAAAAATGAATTTAGCTTTTTTTATACTTAGGTTCTTCGTAATTTAATCTAAAAACCTATCAAATCATTTTTAACGATTTTAACGATTCTGCCCCCTTTCACAACGAGTTTTATTTTTCTTTTGTCAAGCAAAATCTCAGGACTGAGGGGGTCTCCTTCAACCACAATTATATCAGCGACCTTCCCCTTCTCAAGAGAGCCAGCGTTCAAGTGCGCCGCTTTGGCAGCGTTAAGTGTTGCAGCCTTCAAAACCTCCATTCCCTCCATACCAACCTTCTCCGCCAGAAGCTTGATCTCCAAGCTATTCATGCCATAGAGCTGGATTTCCTTAGAACCTATGAAAAAATCCGTTCCGGTTGCTATTCTAACTCCAGCCTCATAAGCCCTCTTAATCGACTCGATGTGAATTTCATGAACTTCTTCCGTTTTCTCTATTGCCCAGTCCGGCAAACCAGCTGCCTCCCCAAATTTGAGAATTATGTCCGCTATTGTTAGCGTAGGGATTAGAGTTATATCCTTCTCGATGGACAGATTGATTGCATCGTCGTTCAAATCCATTCCATGGGCCAAGACTTCAACTCCCTCCTCAACAGCGTTGATGTAGCCTTCTGACGATTCGGCATGGGCATGAACAAATCTTCCAGCTCTTTTTGCCTCCTCAACGATTGCTGCAATCTCTTTCCTCGTTAGCTGAGGGTATTCGGGTCTATCTCTCTGGGATGCAACTCCTCCGGTGACGAATATTTTAATGAAGTCCGCTCCCTCCCTTAAAGCGTGTCTCGCTGCTTTTCTGCATTCATCCTCACCATCACAAAGCAAAGACTGAAAAGGGAAGTTTAGCAGCGACTCTCTAGCATCAACGAGTTTTGGATGCAGAAAATGGAAGTCCCCATGCCCAAAAGTCTGGGAAATAGGATAGCCTGCAGCAATTATTCTCGGCCCTCTGACTGTTCCTTCATTAACAGCCTCGCGAAGATGCAAGGCAACGATACTTCCAGCATCGCAGACAGTTGTGTAGCCGGCATCCAGTGTGGCTTCTAAATCCTTTATCGCCCTCGCTACGAAGAGTCCAAGAGGTGTAAGAAGTCCTTCTTTGATGTAATCTCCGGTTCTGAAGCCAGTGAAATGGACGTGTGCATCGATTAAACCGGGCATAATCGTTGCCTTTGCTTTCGTTTCAATAACCTCTGCCCCCTCAGGAATCTCAACTTCTCCTTTGCTCCCCACATCCTTTATTTTACCATTCTCAACAACTATCCTCCCTTTGCCCACAAACTCGGTTGCAGGGTTGAGAATTCTACCTTCCAGAACTAAACTCATGAGAATAGATTTCTTTTAAAGAAGATAATCTTAACTGTTTAACTGTTAACTGTCCTAACTGATAGCTGATTTATAATAGCCAAAGCTAAAAGCTAAACTGAAAAACCTAACATCTAACGCTGGCATGTTCGCAGGGATGAATGCCTTTTTGGCAGAATTCCCGAAAGTGCTTAAGCCACTTCGGATTTATAGCAGGCGAGTCTTCCACAAATTTTACAAAATTCTTGAGCTGCTTTACCGTTTCAGGATTCAAAACATGCTCTATTGTGCAAGCATCTTCCTCTGCGATTTCCCTCGGAACTCCGAGGGTTGTCAGGAATTTTACTAGGATCTCTCTCCTCTCCTTAACGCTTTCAGCCACCTCTCTACCCTTAGGCGTTAGGCCTACAAAAAGCCTCTTTCCATAAACGACGTAACCTTGCTTCGAGAGCTTCGAGACCATCTCTGAAACGCTTGCAGGCTTTACGTTGAGCTTGGCTGAGATGTCCTTTATTTTCGTGTACCCTTTCTCCTTGCTAAGCTCATGTATGGTTTCCAGATAATCCTCAGCTCTTCTCCCTATCCTTGCTAACATCCACCATCACCTTCATCGCAAGCCCTCTACCAACAACGAATTTTGTCCCGTTAACTGCAACAAGCAAAGCGCCTGAGCTCCTTAGAACCTTTATTTCCTTTCCCCTCGTGATACCCATCTCTTGGAGCTTTACATAAGCTCCTCTACCGCCCACTATTTCTCTGACAACTCCCTTGCTTCCCTCTTTCATTAGTGCCAGTGGAACCATATATTTAGGTTACCCTAAATTTATTTATGTTTTTCGGTTTGCCTAAATTTTGAGTTAGGTTTTTCAACATAGCTCCAGCATAGACGTTATGCTTCTGGAAAAATTAACGGAGGGCTTCGCTAAGGTTCCGGATTTAAAATTTTTCTGCGACAGATGTTTAAGGACTGAAAGATACAACGGCAACGTTACGCTTATGGTGGTTGATGCCGCCTTCGTTTCCATCGGTGTGAACTACTTCGCCGTAATCGTTCCCGCGGTTCTCAAATTTGGAGAGCTGTTATCCAGATTGGGTTCAGCGAGCCTTAACGATTTTTTAAAGCTTCCCGAGGATGTTCTCTTTTCTGTCTGGAGAAATAAGCGAAGCTGGAGAGTTGCAAGAGAGATTGCTGGTTATCTGACAAGTATCAGCAACGATGACAGAGAAGCTTTGAGGAAATGGGCAGCTGAATCAAGGCTTGAAGGCTGGAAAGACGATCCGATTGGAAGGATAAAGGGTGTTGGAATAAACACCTACCAGTATCTGAGGATGATGGGGGGCATCGATACCGTAATGCCCGATAAGATCGTGAGGAGGTACTTCTCCAGCCTGGCAGATACTCCAGAAGATGACCTTGCTTTCATAAAATGGGTGGAAGAGCTAAGCAAAGAAACCGGTTACAGAGCGATCGAGCTCTGCTGGCTGACTTGGTTTGTGCAGTACGATGAAGCTAAGATGAAAGCCTATCGCGAGCTGATGAAGAAGATCTAAGGCTTAATCCAAATGATAAAAGCTGATAAATATTAAGGGTAAAATATTTATACTGCCACATTGCCACACAGTGGCATGGATGTTGAAAGGCTGCGAACAGAAGAGTTGGAGAAGATTCAGGAGAGGAAGTTGAAAGTACTCGTGCACTATGTCTATTCAAATTCATCCTTTTACAGGAAGAGATTTAAGGAAGCGGGAGTAAATCCCTGGGATTTTAAAGGTTTAAGAGATTTAGAGAAACTTCCGTTCACCAAAAAACAGGATTTACGAGACACCTATCCTACAGGAATGTTCGCCGTCCCTCCATCAAAGATTGTAAGATTTCATGCATCGAGCGGGACAACCGGTAAGCCCACTGTAGTGGGATACACGGCTAAGGATCTGGAGACCTGGGCAGAATGCTTGGCAAGAGGGCTTGCATCCTGCGGGCTAACGAAGGAGGATGTTCTGCAGATTTCCTATGGCTATGGACTGTTTACGGGTGGTTTTGGATTTCATTATGCCGCTGAAAAATTAGGAACTGCGGTGATTCCTGCTTCCACTGGGAATACGCGAAGACAGCTCGAGCTGATGAGGGATTTGAAAACTACCGCCATAGCATGCACACCATCGTATATGCTCTATCTTGCTGAGAGTATGGATGCAGCAGACATCAACCTCAGAATGGGATTCTTTGGAGCAGAGCCGTGGAGTGAGGAAACGAGGAAGAGGATAGAAGAAAAAACCGGGATGGATGCCTTCGATTGCTATGGTAGTTCTGAACTCTCCGGCCCACTTTTCACCGAATGCAGGGAAAAAGCGGGCTTTCATATCTGGGCCGATCACTTCTTAATCGAAATCATAGACCCGGAAACGGGTGAGAGGCTTGGAGAGGGTGAAAAGGGAGAGCTCGTTGTTACAACTCTATCTAAAGAGGCTTTACCCCTTATCAGGTGGAGAACTGGCGACATTACCCACATTGACTCAGAAAGATGTGCATGCGGAAGAACCCACCCCAGAGTTGGAAGAATAGCCGGCAGAAGTGATGATATGCTTATTGTAAGAGGCGTTAATGTTTTTCCAAGCCAGATCGAGCACGTGCTGATGGAGATTCCCGAGCTGGCAGAGCATTACATGATATTCCTCGACAGGGAAAAAGGGCTTGATGTTATGAAGATTCAAGTAGAGCTGAGAAGTGAAAATAATTTGGACACCGATATCCTGCGAAAGAAGGTGGCAAGAAGGCTTAAAAGCGTCCTTAACCTAGCAACAGAAATTGAAATCGTAAGTCCAGGAAAGCTTCAAAGGTTTGAAGGAAAGGCAAGGAGGGTTGTGGACAGAAGGGAAATCTAATGGATTAACTTCCTATACCTTTCCCCTGGACTCTCCATGGACTATCGCGGTTGCAACCATATGGGCGAGCCTCAAAGGCTCGGGAACGTGGCTTTCAGCGGTTGAAAGCTTGAGAAAAGATTCGGCATCCTCGGCCGAGCATCCCTTCAGCTGGACGTAAACCTTTCCCACTCTAAAAACCTCTCCCGCCGCTTCGATTGCTTTCCACCTCTCCTCCTTTTCCGATACGTTCTCCAGAGCCTTTTTTATCGCATCGAAATCCGGTTGCCGGCGCATCACAACAACGACAGGAATGGCCGTTTCCTCATTCAGCCTTGAGATGTTTACGGTGTTGAAGCCGCCGAGAGTTAAACCGCTGAGAAAGATGCACTTTATCTGCTCTCTGAACTTGGATCGCTTAACCATTGCAACGATCTTCTCGGTTGAATCCATGCCATCGATTTTTATTCTGTCGAACATGAAGCCTTCGGGAAGCGTTCCCGCAGTCACGCAGCCAACAACCACAGCCTCGCTTCCCTTCAGCTCAGAAATACTTCCATAAATTCTAAAACTGTCGTCAAAACCGACAAACCGCCATTTCTTCATTCCAAGACCTTAAGCAGTGTGTCACACTCTTTAATTATCATCTCGTTCGCTTTCTTTATGGCCTCTATCGGGTTGATGTTGTCGGTGCGGATCACGAGTTCGGCCTCCTCAATGAGCGGGTGTGGGATATCGTATTTCGTCATGACAACGCCTTCCACCTCCAGCAGGAAGTGCTGCAGGAGGTTTAAGAAGGTGTGATCTTCGCCCCTTATCTTTATCCTTGCAAAGTTGTCATCAAGCTCGGTTATCTTTATCTCCATCTAATCACCTTTCTAGTTGATTTCGCTCTACTTTTCACTTTACTTTTCACTACACTTTGCACCAACCTACTCCCATTTTCCTTTACCGTAGTCTGAGGAGATCTTTCTGCTTTCAACGTTTCCACATTTCGGACATTTAAGCTTATCCCCTTTAACCTCAAGCTCGGTTTTGCAATTCGTGCAAATTGCCTTTACAACTCCCATATCCCTTCCTTTGGTTGAAAGCTTAAGCAGATCGGCATCTATCACCCTAGCTTTTATTATGTCCATGTACTTGATTGCCGAATCAAAATCCTTCAAGTACCCATCCTGCACGTTTGATATGTGCAGAGCAGCTATTCCCGTATGCCTTAGTTCCCGATCATTTCCAGACTTTCGCGAAAGTTCAACCAAGGCAATAGAATTTCTTACATCCACAACCCTTCCTAAAACGATGTCTCCTTTATTAATTTCAGGAATCTTTTTTACAGATTCGATGCTTACAACTCTATCTTCAATCTTCAATCTCCCAGCCACCGCAGCGTAAAGTTCTCCGTTTTCTTCATAAACCCCTTCCCCCCCAACAAATTCCTCTGCATATCCAATTTTATCTCCGGGGAACACGAATTTCATCAAATACCTCCTTCTCAAATTTTCTCATTTCTACACTTTCCCGATATTTCTCCTAAACTTCCTAAACTTTCTCGATCCTGTAAACCTCTACAGGGATATACTTAAATTCTTTTTCATGGAATTCGTAAGTTCTTCTCAAAGGAATGCTGAATCTCCAAAGATGGGTAATTTCAAAGCCCTCTTCAGATGAAAGCTTCCTCACGAAACTCTCACTTCCCGCTGAATGGATCGTGTAAATAACTGCGGAGATCTCAAGGGCTTTTGCGAGAAAGGGCCTATCAGCATGTCTCTTTTGGATTCCGAAAGGTGGGTTCATAATTGTCGTGAAATCCTTCTTCTTCACCCAGAATCTGCCAATCTCAGCCTGAATGAGATCCACTTTAACTCCAAGCTTTTCTGAGTTATCTTTTGCGATTAACAAAGCTTTTCTATCAATATCAACCCCCATTGCTTCGGCCCCAAGCTTCGCGGCAGCTATCGCAAGCATCCCAGTCCCGCATCCCAGATCGATGACTTCTTCGAGGTCTGAGAGAAGGTAGGCATTTGAAACAATAAAGGCCGCAAGCGATGGAGGTGTTACATACTGTTCGAGTTTTATATCCGGCGATTGAAAACCAGAAAGTCTCTCCAATTCAATTTCCAGCTCCTTCTTCACGGTAAAACACTCACATTGTAAAAATAAATTCTTTTGTATTGTACGTGTTTACGTGTTATACGTATTACAACCCAAAGTAGATTAGAACAGCCTTAACGAAACTCAGAGTTTTCAGAACGAGAATAATAGCGAAGAAGTTTTCAGCCGTAAACCTTAGTTTGTTTTTAACTACATGCCTCGCTGATTCTATGCAAATGTACTCCATAAACCACTTTACGGATTATTATAATATAATTTTTTTGGTGGAAAAAAATAATTATTGTCATAATTTTAATCATGATGATGAGATTAATTGAAAAATTTTTGAGATGAGCGGCACGAAGTAAAAAATATTATTTGATATATTATATTTTTATTAATTGTTGAAATTTTTACCAGAGACAAGAAAAGAAGAAATAGAGGCAATTTCAATCCCTGATTTCTTTTTAAATTCTCATGATGTCTTATTCAAAAACCCTTTTAAATTATGATAATGATGCAATTTTTGGTGGTTGAATGAAGCTTGCCTTCGGAATAGAAAAGCTCGATGAAGCACTAGGAGGAGGTCTGGACAAGGACTCAGTTAACCTCATTCTAGGAAGGAGTGGAGCAGGAAAGACTATTCTAGCGTCCCACTGGGCTGCAGAAGGAGCGAGGAAAGGAGAGAGTGTTGTTTATTTGGCAACAACAATGGGGAGAAAGAGCTGTGAGAGCTACTTAGGAAAAATGAAATTTATGGAAGACGTTTTCAGTAAGATCCACTGGAGGTTTGTCAGAATTGAGGCGAAGTTCCTGTTGCCTTTAACTCCCGAGAAGCTTGAAGAATCTGTAATTTCAACGATAAAAATGGAACCCGATGAAGTTGATAGGATAATTTTTGACTCCGTTACCGACATGGACAAAGCTTTGGGTGATCCAGTGCTTTACCGAACAGCTCTCCGGTATCTGTCTAGGCTTTGTTACAAGAATGATATTACAGCCCTCTTCGTTGAGGAGGCTCCCCTGATGAAAGAGTGGAGCGAAACCAAAAACATAGCGGAATCGGTAATACTTCTCGACATCCTGAGAGTCCCAGACGGCTATGCCAGAGCCCTCAGAATTCTCAAAAAGTACCGAACCGCTCATCCTCTGGACTACATTCCATTTGAGATTACAGACGAGGGCATAGTGATTAAAGACGGGAAGTACGTAAGGAAGAATTACGAGTTCGAGTATCGTGCATGAACATGAAAATAGTCGAAAGGATAGATGAGGCTATCCAGAACGGGGCAGAGATAATTCTAGTGATCGTTGAATCAAAAATGTACGTAAAGGCTAGTCTAGAGATTCTCAAATATCTAACTGAGAAAGCTGAGGGTGTTTTTGTAACTTTAAACAGACCCTACTCCTCGATGAAAAAACTCATGGAGAAAGAAGGAATCAATGTAGATAGAATAACCTTCATAGACGCGATAACTAGACAGCTTGGGGGAGATGAGCTTGATCCGGAGAAATGCATATACCTGAATTCACCCGACCCAACTCAAATCCAGATGGCAATAGAACAAACGATGGATCGAATTCTTGCTGAGAACCGCTTTATCTACATCGATTCGCTCTCAACAATCTCCCTCTACAAATCCTTCGAAACGCTTCTGAAATTCATCAGATATATAACAGGTAAAATAAGGATTAAGGGATTCATAGGAACAATTTTTTCGGTGGAAAAGGAGATTGACGACGTTTACTACTCCCAGATATCCCTCATGGTTGACGAGGTCATTGAGGTTGAGGGATATGGTGCCTGAGACGGAAAAGTTTCAGACGGGAATCGATGTGTTCGATACGAATACGGGAGGGGTTTACCCGGGATTAGTTCTGCTTGTCGAAGAGACCGGAGCGGGAGGCAGAGAGTTCGCCCTCACATCGCTGATGAATCTTAGCAGTAGAAAGCTGTTCTACGTTTCAATGACGGCAAGCAATGAGGAGGTAAGAAGGGAATTCATTCTTTCTTTTCCCCAATCAGAAAAAGACTGGGTTGAAAGGGTTGAGATAGTAAGCTTGTCTAAAGAGTATTTTGCAAGAACAATAATCCCTGTCTCATGGATTTTTGAGGAGAAACCTACTCTTGCATCCCTGAAATCGGAATCTTTGCTTGAAAGGTTGATAGACCTCTTCGAACGTGTTCCTGAAGGAAGTCTGATCGTTATAGATTCTCTAACTTCTCTAGCCAGAAAAACAGAGGTGCTAGGGGGGGACGAGATAGCTTGGAAGGATCTTATGGATTTTTTGATGGGAATAAGGAAAATAGTGATCAAGAAAAAACTGCTTGCATATCTGCTTCTCACAAGGGGTGTTGTCGGCAAGTCAAGGGAGGAAGAGATTTTTTCCACCACAGACGGCATAATAATGTTCGAATGGATCGAGGAAAGAGAGACTATGAAGAGAACTATGTACATAAAGAAACTGGTTGGAACGCTTGCAGTTCTTGAAAAGCAACGATTTACTAGGTTTGATATTTCCATTGATCCCGTTGCAGGCTTTACAATTTCAAAACTCCATAGAATAATATGAGGTGGTCTTGTGAGTGATTTCACGATGGTTTCAAGGGTTTCAACGGGTGTTGAAGGTTTTGACTCGATTATAGGGGGAGGAATCCCAGAAGGCCACATTGTGACAATTTTTGGAACGTATGGCACTGGAAAAACAACCTTCGGCCTGCATTTTATCTACGAAGGTCTGAAGAATGGCGAAAATGCGATTTACATAAGCCTTGATGAGGATGAGGAAAGCATCAGAGATACGGCGAGCGGTTTTGGAATGGACTTGGAAGCTTTCAAAGATAGCTTGGAAATAATCAGACTCGATCCCGTGTCAGTGAAGGAATCTCTTGAGAAGGTAAGAAACGAGATGCTTCAGGCAATTCTTGAGATGGGAGCGAAAAGGCTTGTTGTCGACACGATCAGCGTTCTCGAAGGATTATTCGATGAGAAAGAGAGGTGGCTGCCCCTCTCTTACCTCCGCAACATCATTAAAAAATCGGGAGTTACAGCTATTCTGACTTCCGAGGCTGATAAAACCCAGTCTAGCAGCAAATACGGTATTCTCGAATACATTTCCGATGGAGCGGTAGCACTCAGATTCCTCAGGAAATCAGAGATCGAAGAGCCGATACTCGCTTTAGAGGTAATAAAAATGAGGAGGGTCAAACACTCGAGGAAGCCCACTCCCTACATAATAACGGAAAAAGGGATAAAAGTATTGGAGGGTGCGGAGCTTTTCTGATAGCTTAACCAAACAAAGCTCCAAGGCCCTCTATAGCCTCTTCTTCCTTCTTCTCTTCCTCCTCTTCCTCTTCTTCCTTCTTTTCCTCCTTGACTTCTTCCTCTACTGCTGCTGGAGCTGCTGCTGGAGCTGGAGCAACTGCAAAGCTTGCCTTTTCGATTGCCTCATCGATGTTGACATCCTCCAAGGCGGAAACCAAAGCCTTAACCCTTGCCTCGTTTACCTCCACTCCTGCAGCCTCGAGCACTGCCTTCAGATTTTCCTCGTTTATCTCCTTTCCTGCTGAATGCAGAACCAGAGCAGCATATACGTATTCCATCTCCATAACCTCCTTTAATTTTTAATTAACCATAATCAACCAAACAAAGCTCCAAGGCCCTCTATAGCCTCTTCTTCCTTCTTCTCTTCCTCCTCTTCCTCTTCTTCCTTCTTTTCCTCTTCTTTTACCTCCTCCACAACTTCCTCAACCTTCTCAACCACTCTCACCTGAAGCGAGGCGGATAGCTCTTCATCAAGAGCGTCAGATGGAAGTTGGGAGGCTAAAGAAAGCATATCACTATGAGCTTTAGCAAGAAGATCGGCTATCACATCTCTCTCCGGTATCGCAGCGTTAACGGCGAGATTCTTCGCTTGCGTAACAGCTTTAATTAGAAGTACTTCTGCAGTCTCAGGTGTTACGTAGGCAGCGTTAACGGCAAGATTCAAAGCCTTTGTGTAAGCTTCGGTGAATTGCTTGGAGATTGCTTCAACGTCAATTCTTAGATCTTCCGGTGTGAAGACTATTCCCTTCTCTATAAGAACCCTCGTGTCAAGTCCAAGTTTGACCGGCTTTATCTCGAGCATTTCTAATGCTTTGGCAACCTCCGGCTTTACAACCTCTCCTGCCTTAACAACCGTAACCGTATCCTTTATCACGATCTTCCCCTTTTCTATCGCAGCTGGCAAGCCGGCAAGCTGCAGATCTCCAAGCACTGGGCCAGGTGGGAAGGATGTTGGGCCTTTCTCCACAACAACATCCACCGGCGATATCTGCCTGGGTTTAAGGGGAGAGGGCACCTTCGTCTTCTCAAGCTCCTTGAAAAGCTTGAAAGGATTTAACTCGGATGCGACGAATGCAACCTGATCGCCCAAGAAGTCTTCAAGCTTTTTGAAGTCTCCTCCCTCCTCTTCCAAGGCTTTCTTGATGAGATTGTTCTTCACAACTCTCAGCTTTATCTTATCTCTGAAGTCCCTCCTTATCTTCGCCATCTGCATCGCTGTAACGCCTCTGAAACTAACTAAGCCCACAACTGGATATTCTTTAAGATATCTCCTTATCTCCTCGACATCCCTTAGCTTCCATTGGGGTACAGCACCTTTCACGGCTGCCATCATATCACCCTCACTGCTGGGCCCATGGTTGTTTTAACGTAAACGGATTTCACGTTATTTATCGCGTTTTCGTATTTGTTTTCTACCACTTTCAGAATCTCAAGGATGTTGTCTGATATTTTGTCTGCATCGAGCTCCTTTGTGCCTACAGGGGCGTGGAAGGTTAGCTTGTCCCTCGTTCTTATTTTGACAGATTTCTTTAACCTCTGAATAACTGGCGTTGGATCGGAAAGCGGAGGAATCGGCTGGGGGATTTTCCCTCTCGGGCCGAGAATCGGGCCAAGTTTCTTAC
The DNA here is from genome assembly GCA_017656505.1 of Archaeoglobus sp. Classification (GTDB taxonomy): domain Archaea; phylum Halobacteriota; class Archaeoglobi; order Archaeoglobales; family Archaeoglobaceae; genus Archaeoglobus_A. The sequence goes on from JACDNU010000010.1 coordinate 32,869, forward strand.
CTATCTCGGGCATGAGTGGAGCTTCGGCGATAAAGAAGTCGATCTCGTTAGCTATCTTCCTGAGCCTTCTCTTGTCCTTTGCAAGCTCGTCTATGTCTTCCGGAGAGAGAACTACATCCGCTCCAGCCTCCTTCGCTTTCAAAGCTGTGTCACCTTTGGCAAAAACGCCAACCTTCCTGTCCTTGCCCGTTCCATGTGGTAAAGTAATAAGAGCATCGATTCTGTTCTCGGGCTTCTTCATGTCGAGGTTCTTGAGATTTACGGCAATCTCTACAGTCTCCACAAAATTTCTCTGTTTGGAATTCTCCACTGCCCTCTCTACAGCCTCTTTTACCTTACTCTTTTCCACCAACATTTTCACCACCGTAGTCCGAGCGGCACGAGCCTCCTACGGGAACTAACGGAAACTCAGCAATAACGCTTACCGGATGGGTATTTTAACTTAACGGTAACCTTGATGCTACTACTTTATTATTACATCAAAGTATATCCAAATAGAAAATAAATGTTTATCCCAAAATTTTGGGGAAACTTTTATTTATATTAGTATTAACTTTCTAACTATGGATGAGAGTTCGAAGATTAAAGCTGATTCGGTTGTGGATTGCTTGGGTTTGTTCTGTCCTGAACCGATTCTTCGAACGAGGCTCGCAATAGATGAGGTTGAAGTGGGCCAGATAATCGAAGTTATAGCTGATGATCCCTCTGCCGAGAACGACATCAAAGCATGGGCGAAGCATACGGGACATGAAATCCTGAAAATAGAGAAGATAGATGGTGAATTTCATTTCTTCATCAAGAGGGTAAAATGAACGAGATGAGCGAGATTAGAAAGATGAACGAAGAGGAAATGTAAAAGTTAAGACAAAAAGGTGATTTTATGGCGTATTTTGATTACGCAAACGGCTGTCCGGTAGACGAAAGGGTAATCGAGGCGATGATGCCCTACATGACCGATGAAATAGGAAATCCCTCCTCAGTTCATTCTCTTGGCTTGAAAGCGAGAAAAGCTTTGGATGATGCAAGAGAAAAAGTGTCTATGCTGATAAATGGTGCTGAAGGAGATATAATTTTCACATCCGGAGCTACAGAAGCGAACAATCTTGCCATAATAGGCTACGGAATGAGATATAAAAGAAAAGGGAACCATATCATTGCATCCTCGATCGAGCATATGTCCGTGATTAATTCCTGCAAGTTCCTTCAAAAGAATGGGTTTGAAGTTACGTTCATTCCGGTTGACAGGAATGGAATTGTAGATGTAGAGGAAATTGAGAAGAGCATAAGGCCAGATACGATTTTGGTTACGGTTCAGCACGCAAATGGCGAAATAGGCACGATCCAGCCGGTTGAAGAAATAGGCAAGATCGTAAAGGAGAAAGGCGTGGCCTTCCACGTCGATGCGAGCGCCTCCCTTGGAAAGATAGAAGTTGATGTGGAAAGGATGGGTGCGGATCTGGTAACTCTCTCATCAAACGACATATATGGGCCAAGAGGAGTGGGTGGGCTTTTCATAAGAAGAGGCATAAGAGTTCAGCCCATAATCGTTGGTGGAGGACAGGAGAAGGGTTTGAGGAGTGGAACCGAAAACGTTGCTGGAATAGTTGGTTTTGGAAAGGCTGCCGAAATTGCGAAAGAGGAGTACAAGGAGGAGGCAAGGAGGGAGGAGAAGCTCAGGGATGAACTGATAGCAAGAATTCTAGAAATAGAGGAAACCTATCTCAATGGTCATCCTGAGCTTAGGCTACCGAACAATGTGAACGTGAGATTTAGCTACATAGAAGGTGAGTCTCTCGTTTTAAGCCTTGACATGGAGGGAATCTACGCTTCTACAGCTTCAGCCTGCACATCTAAAACTCTCGAACCCAGCCACGTGCTGATAGCTTGCGGGTTGAAACATGAGGAGGCTCATGGATCATTGCTGTTCACTCTTGGTAAGGGAAATACCGAAGAGGACATTGACAGACTCATGGAAGTTCTGCCAAAAGTTGTGGAGAGGTTGAGGATGATGTCGCCCCTCTACAGAAAGAGCAAAGGGGGCTGAAAAATGAAATTAAGATTGCTTGGAAGGTGGTGAGATGTATTCAGAAAAAGTGATGGAGCATTTCAGAAATCCGAGGAATGTAGGCGAAATTCCCGATGCCGACGGGGTGGGAGAAGTTGGTAATCCCGTTTGCGGAGATTTAATGAAAATAACGATAAAGGTGGAGGATGATCGAATAAAAGATATAAAATTCCAGACTTTCGGCTGCGGAGCTGCAATAGCGACGAGCTCGATGGTTACGGAGCTTGCAAAGGGGCTAACGCTGGAGGAGGCTTTGAAGATCTCAAAGCAAAAGGTGGCCGAAGAGTTGGGAGGCTTACCTCCTCAAAAAATGCATTGCTCAAATCTAGCAGCAGATGGCTTAAGAAGGGCGATCGTGGACTACTTAAAGAAAAGCGAAAGGATGGACAGGATAAAAGAGCTTGGGTTGGAGAAGGAACTGGAAAAAATGGAGAAAGGAGAATTGGACGATCACGGCGAGCTGTGTGAGGGGGTTTAGGATTAGAGTTTTAGGATTTCTTTACGATAGTGCTTTTTCAAAGCCTAGCTCTTGCTAAATAAAACGCATAACAGGTTCTGAAGACGGAAGACAATCATTCAGGAACTCAGGAAAACAAGAATTCCGGAATTTTCTGTTTTCCAACGATGTCGCCGAAGTTCTCTCTTTCCCTTATAACAAAAATCTCCCCATCCTTAACGAGCACCTCCGCGCATCTTGGCCTGCCGTTGTACTGGCTGCTCATAACGAATCCATATGCTCCGGCGTCGAATATCGCTATAACGTCTCCCTTCTCCACCTTGGGCAGTTTTCTGTCCTCAGCCAGAATGTCTCCGCTCTCGCATATTGGCCCGGCGATGGTGTAGGTTTCTTCAGCTTCGCGATCCATTTTGTTAGCCACTGCAACCCTGTGGTAAGCGCCATACATCGCAGGCCGGATTAGGAGGTTAAAGCCCGCATCCACATTCACGAAGTTCTTGTAAGCCCTCTTGACAGAATTCACCCCTGCAAGCAGAACCGTTGTGTTGCCAACGATGCTCCTCCCCGGCTCCAGATGCAGTTCGATATCCGGATTTATCTCGGCCTTTCTTTTCTCAAAAACGGGCAGAATTGCTTTAGAAAAATCATCTGGAGTTAATGCTCCCTTTCCATCGTAATCGATTCCCGGGCCGCCTCCCAAATCGATGAATTCAAGGTTTATTCCCTCCTTCTTCAGCTCCGCAACCAGATCGAAGATCTTGTTTAAAGCCTCAATGAACGGACTCGCGTCGAGTATCTGACTACCGATATGGCAGTGAATGCCCTTAGGAACTACATTCGGAAGTTCCGCAGCTTTTCTGTAAGCTTCGATAACCTCATCCTTCGGTATGCCGAATTTGGAAGTTTTCAGCCCGGTTGCAATTTTCGGATGCGTTTCCGGCGAGACATCTGGATTTACCCTGAAGGTTATCTCAACATCCTTGCCAAGCTTTGAAGCTATATCCGAGATCGCATGAAGCTCATCCAAGCTATCAACGCTAAACGCAACCCCTGCTTTTATTCCCATCTCTATCTCCCAGTCTGCCTTGCTGTTCCCATTGAAGAGGATTTTTTCCGGGGGAAAGCCTGCGAGCAAAGCAAGATAAAGCTCTCCAGCGCTAAAAACATCTGCCCCAAAGCCCTCTTTCAATATTATTTTAAGAATCGCAAGGTTGAAGTTGGCTTTAACGGCGTAGAGGATTTTTTGTTCTTTAAAAGCCCGTTTGTAAGCTTCGATGTTCTCTTTAAGCTTGGAGTAAGATGTAACGTAAACTGGAGTGCCTGTTGCTTTTATTATTTCGTCAAATCTTACACCATCGATCGTCAAAACCCCATTCTCAACTGAAAAACCCATAAAACCACCTAACCAACCTATCCAATCTATCCAGCCTCTCCAGCCTCTCCAATTTCCAGCCTTTCCAGCCTCTCAACCGCCTCTCTGATAACTGAAACGTCTCTCGTTAAGGCGAATCTGATGAATCCCTCTCCTCCTACCCCAAACCCAACTCCCGGTGTTGCGAGAATTCCTGCCTCGTCCAGGAGCTTTTTCACGAAACTCATGCTGTCGTATGCAGCGGGAACCTTCGCCCAGACGTAGAAGGTTGCCTTGGGAGCGTAAACCTCGATTCCAGCTTTTCGCAGCCCTTCAACGAGTAGATCTCTTCTCTCCTTGTAAATCCGATTGTTTTCTTCAATAACGCTATCATCTCCAAGCAAAGCGGCTATGGCTGCTTCCTGAATCGCCTGGAATACACCACTATCCACATTCGTCTTCACCTTCAGCAAACCCTCCAAAGCCTCTTTGTTTCCAGCCGCGAATGCTACTCTCCAACCAGTCATGTTGTAAGTTTTTGATAGCGAATTAAACTCCAGCGTTACCTCGAACTCCGAATCAACTTCAAGAAAGCTCAGCGGCCTTTCCTCGAAGTAAACATCAGTATAGGCTGCATCGTGAGCGAGGATTATTTTGTGATCGTAACAGAAATCCACCGCCTCCTTGATGAATTCTTTCTCGCATATTGCTGAGGTGGGGTTGTTTGGATAGTTCAGAAACATTATCTTTGCCTTCTTCGCAACATCAGCCGGGATCTTCTCAAAATCCGGAAGAAACCCTTTTTCTTCCTCCAATTTAACGGAAAAAGGCTTCCCTCCCGCAAGAATGGTTGCACCGCTGTAAACCGGATACCCGGGATCCGGAACTATCGCGTAATCCCCGCTATCGATGAAGGCAAGAGGTAAATGAGCGATTCCCTCCTTAGAACCAATGAGTGAGATTATCTCATCATCCTCAAGCTTCACACCTTTTCTTCTGAGATAGTAGGCAGCTACCGCTTCTCTAAAAGCTTGCATACCTTCGTAAGTTGGATACTTCTGATTTTCTACTTTTTTTGCGGCATTGCAAAGAGCATCGACCACATGAGATGGAGTTGGAAGATCTGGATCGCCAACGCCAAAGTCTATAACCTTTACACCTTCTCTCAGCTTCTCAGCTTTCATCCTGTCGATTTCTGCGAAAAGGTAAGGTGGTAAGGCCTTTAGTTTCTCGGACAAATCGAACATTCCATCACCCATCTGACTTTCTCATGAAGTATAAAAAATTTTGCCGTAAACTGACGAATTTAAGAAAAACGATCAGTAAAATTAGGAAAATTTTGAGGAAATCAATTTTTTTACGGTATTTTTAGGAATTTTGTTCAAATCCTAAGGTTCTTTTAAGTTGGGGTTGTTTTTTTCAAATTAAGGCCTTTCATCGAGCGGAATGTAGCTTCTCCTTTCCGGCCCAATATAGTCTGCCCTCGGTCTTATCAGTCGATTATTCTCATACTGCTCGATAACATGAGCACACCATCCGGCTATCCTTCCGATAGCAAAGATGTTGACGTAAAGATCGTCGGGAATTCCGAGGGTTGCGTAAACGCTTGCGGAATAGAAGTCAACGTTGGGCAGCAGTCCCTTGTACTTGTAAACGGCCTCTTCAACAGCCTCGCTTATCTCATACCACTTGGGGTTTCTCTCTTCAGCAAGCCTTTTTGCCAAACTCTTAAGCTCCAGGGTTCGGGGATCCATAACTCTACGATACACCCTATGCCCGAACCCCATTATTCTCTCTCCCCGCTCTAGTTTTTCTCTGACGTAGCTATCAGCTCTCCATGGAACGGCTATCTCTCTCAGCATCTCCATAACCTTTTGGCTCGCCCCACCATGCAATGGGCCAAGCAGGGTTCCTGTGGCTGCGACTATACTCGCATAGATGTCTGCAAGGGTCGAGGCTGCTATTCTTGCTGCAAACGTGGAGGCGTTGAGCTCATGTTCTGCATGCAGAATCATGTCCAGATCTAAGCATTTCGCCATTGTTTGCGTAGGTTCTTCGCCGTGGAGCATGTAAAGGAAGTTGGCTGCATGATCCAGATCTTCCCTTGGATGCACAAGATGCTGTCCGCTCCGTATACGATGGAAGTAAGCCACTATCGTCGGAAATTTGGCAATAAGGCTGATAGACTTCTCTATGGTCATCTCATGGGTCTTGTGATGGATGTACTTGTCCATCGAGCCGAGGTACGAGGTTGCTGTTCTCAGCACGACCATCGGATGGGTGAACGGGGGGAGATGGGTTAGTAAACCGATTATTTGTGGAGGAAGGGATCTCTGCATTGCAAGAAGCTCCTTAAACTTCTCCAGCTCCCTCTTACTCGGCAAATCGCCGAAGAGCAGCAGATACGCCACCTCCTCGTAGCTTGAATTCTTTGCGAGATCGTGTATGTCATAGCCCCGATACTCCAGAACTCCTCTCCCGCTCTCCACCGCTATTCTGCAAATCGATGAGCTGCACGCAACGACATCTTCAAGTCCCGAATTGCTTCTCAGCTCCTTCACACCTTCACTAACCTCGCCTTTCATGTTCCACCTTCCAAATACCTCACGGACGGAAATCTCTCCAAGATCATGCCGGTAATTTCGACTGCTGGTTCTTGTAGGGCGATGTCTATTGCATTCTCAAGCTTCCATTCCTTCTCTGCGTATATTGTGAGTATTTTGTCTCCTTCCTTGACAACTTCTCCCCTCTTCTTGTGGATGTAGACTCCCGCTCCTTTGTCTTTTGGAGCTCCTGCTGCCCTTGCTATTTTTACGAGGGTTTTGTTGTACACTGCTTCAATCGCTCCCTCCTTCTTCGCCTCGAGGGTGTATGTTTTATCCCCAACGGGGACATCCTTATAGCTGAATATCTCTCCTCCTTGGGCTTCTATTATCTCCTTCATCTTCTCCATTGCCTTTCCGGAGGTGAAGATTTCCTTTGCATCTTCATAGCCATTCTTGCTTCTTCCTGCCATTTCTAGCAGAATTCCCGCTAGGCCCAGAGATTTTTCTATGAGGGAGGATGAACCCTTTCTCTTTTCAAGGGTTTCTAAGGCTTCTCTTGCTTCCAAGGCTGGGCCTATGGCTCTTCCTACTGGCTGACCTCCATACGAAAGAGCACAGAAAACGTTCAATCCAAGCCTCCTTCCAAGTTCGACGAAGTTGTTTGCAAGCTCCCTTCCCATGTCGACGCTTGGCACCTTGCTCCCCTCTCCAACCGGGATGTCGATGACAACATGCTTCGCCCCCTCCGAAGCCTTCTTGGAGAGTAGGCTGGCGATCATATTCGGCTTTGGACTCATCTGCAGAATGTATTCAACATGAATGAGCTGATCGTCAGCGGGAGCCAGCCTTGTCGCCCCACTCCAGGCGATGACTCCTCCCACTCTCTCCGTTATCTCCTTTATCTCGTCAACAGTCAGATTCACATTGGCAAGAACTTCAAAGGTGTCTGCTGTGCCTGTGGCTGAGGTTATGGCTCGTGAGGCTGTTTTCGGGATTAGCAAGCCGGATGCTGCTATTATTGGCACCACAAGCAAGGCAGTTTTGTTGCCCGGCACACCACCTATGCTGTGCTTGTCAACGACAGTCCCCCTTTCGAAGGTTATTCTTTCGCCGCTCTCAATCATGGCTTTCGTCATCCACTCGATTTCGTCGAAATCCATTTTCAGCATGTAGCTTGCAGAGACAAAGGCTGCAATCTCCACCTCGTTGAGGGAGCCTGAGGCTATATCGTTTATTATCTCGTAAACTTCCTCCTTGCTGAGCTTTCCACCCATAATCTTCTTCTTTATGTGCTCAAAGGATCTGGGTTTGGGAACAGGAGAAACCTCTGCCACTTCCCCCTCTTCCGCCTCCAGTTCCGGAAAGAGGAACCTGCTTATGGCACACTCCCCATTCTTCACCATCCCCGGAATTATTCCAATCTCGGCAACTATGCTCTTTCTTCTGACCGAAATTTTTACCCTGTCACCGCTCAATATCCCGAGATCATTAGAGTCCTCCTCAGACAAAGCAACAAAATGCTTCCTCACCTCAAAAGGAAGGGAAATCAGCTTAAGTTTCATCCTATCATCCTCTTATTTTCATCTTTACCTTCCATCTTTCCACCTCGAAATCACACCTCAAAGTACCTCACGGACGGAAATCTCTCCAAGATTATGCCGGTGATTTCGACTGCTGGTTCTTGTAGGGCGATGTCTATTGCATTCTCAAGCTTCCATTCCTTCTCTGCGTATATTGTGAGTATTTTGTCTCCTTCCTTGACAACTTCTCCCCTCTTCTTGTGGATGTAGACTCCCGCTCCTTTGTCTTTTGGAGCTCCTGCTGCCCTTGCTATTTTTACGAGGGTTTTGTTGTACACTGCTTCAATCGCTCCCTCCTTCTTCGCCTCGAGGGTGTATGTTTTATCCCCAACGGGGACATCCTTATAGCTGAATATCTCTCCTCCTTGGGCTTCTATTATCTCCTTCATCTTCTCCATTGCCTTTCCGGAGGTGAAGATTTCCTTTGCATCTTCATAGCCATTCTTGCTTCTTCCTGCCATTTCTAGCAGAATTCCCGCTAGGCCCAGAGATTTTTCTATGAGGGAGGATGAACCCTTTCTCTTTTCAAGGGTTTCTAAGGCTTCTCTTGCTTCCAAGGCTGGGCCTATGGCTCTTCCTACTGGCTGACCTCCATACGAAAGAGCACAGAAAACGTTCAATCCAAGCCTCCTTCCAAGTTCGACGAAGTTGTTTGCAAGCTCCCTTCCCATGTCGACGCTTGGCACCTTGCTCCCCTCTCCAACCGGGATGTCGATGACAACATGCTTCGCCCCCTCCGAAGCCTTCTTGGAGAGTAGGCTGGCGATCATATTCGGCTTTGGACTCATCTGCAGAATGTATTCAACATGAATGAGCTGATCGTCAGCGGGAGCCAGCCTTGTCGCCCCACTCCAGGCGATGACTCCTCCCACTCTCTCCGTTATCTCCTTTATCTCGTCAACAGTCAGATTCACATTGGCAAGAACTTCAAAGGTGTCTGCTGTGCCTGTGGCTGAGGTTATGGCTCGTGAGGCTGTTTTCGGGATTAGCAAGCCGGATGCTGCTATTATTGGCACCACAAGCAAGGCAGTTTTGTTGCCCGGCACACCACCTATGCTGTGCTTGTCAACGACAGTCCCCCTTTCGAAGGTTATTCTTTCGCCGCTCTCAATCATGGCTTTCGTCATCCATTCTATCTCATCAAGATCCATTCCATGGATGAAATTGGAAAGAATCAAGGCTGCAAGCTCGATGTTGCTCAGGCTCTGAGCTGTAATATCAGAAATTATAGAACGAATCTCTTCCTTCGAGAGCTTTTCCCCATCCATCTTTTTCTTGATAAACGTTACCGACTCGGGCCTAGGAATTGGAAAGACGTCAACCTCGTCTCCATCTCTGACGGAAATCTCTTCTGCCAGATGAGATGGAAAGCCAACCTCCCCTTTCTTAACGAGACCTATGCTCGTTTGAAGCTCGGCCGTGCAAAATGCCTTCCCTTTACAAATCCTTATCCTGTCTCCCTCCATAAGGCCCAGCTCATCGGCATCGGATTTGTTAAGTATCACGGCTTTTCCAAGCTCAAAGGGGAGGACTCTGGCGATAACCATGCTGGAGAATTGCATTCAGGATTTTTAAATCTTTTTGTATTTACGTATTCTACTTGAAAATACGTTCTATTTTAATGCATATTAATATATACAAAACTCCCGCTTCACCTGCTTGGACTTGAGAATCTCCGTTCCAAAGCTTTCCGAGATTGCTTGAAGCATTTTCTTAATCGATGACGTCGTTGATTTCTCATCGATAATTATCGTGTTCGTCTCTGTGATTTCGAGAGCCTTGCGTATGAAGTCTTCGGTGAGATGAGGAAACGTGTACTTCGCAAAATTGTGGCCAAAGGTGAAAGTGGTGGAGAGGATTATCTCTGTTTGCCGGGGAGCGTAATGGGTGCCTCCTACTCCAACGGCTACATGCCAATCATTTCTCTTATCCCCTATAGCCTCGAATATCGATTCTGCCACGATTTTGGCCGCCTCCTCATCCCTCCACTCCTCCTCCGTTGAGCCTATTTCATAAAAGGCCGAAGGAGTTGAGATCTCTGAGGGGCCGTGATGTGTGACTTCCATCGTGAACTGAAATTCTGGTTTTCTATGGAGTTTTTCTTTTAGAGCAAGGACGTAGTTCTTCATCGTGAAGGGATCGGGTTTCGCAAGGGAGTATGGTTTCCCGCCATAGTCAGCTGTGCCTATGTTTCCGGAAACATGAACGCTGAAGATCTTTCTCTCATCCTTGCTGCTGTGTCTCGATGCAAAAATGATTTTGTCGAAATCGACATATTTTTTAAGCTCGAGATCGATCCCGTCAACATATATCAGCCTTTTTTTAACTTCTGCCAAGTGGAAGTTACCTCCGAAATACAAAGTAAAGTCGTTAAGCCTTTTTTCTTCAAAATCACCCATTGTAAGAAGCCAGTCTTTTATGTTCATTCCCGCAATATCTTCTTTGCTGACGATTACTAGGTGCATACGCTGAATAAGGAGGTGGATTAAATAATTGTTTAGGTTATTGGTTAGATTAGAGTCTATGTTAGCTAGGGATCGTTCGTGACTCGAAATTGAATAGTTGAAAGGTGGTTTAAATTGGAGCGATGCAGGTTCGCCAGATGCTGCCCATTCATTCCTTCAAAGCTTTAACCCCTCTACCATATAAAAGCAGTCTCCCGAATATACCTTCTCTATCCCACCGTCGACCTCCAAGAGTAGCCCTCCATCCAAGTCAAGCCCGATCGCTTTTCCAACATAAGTTCTACCTGCTGCGGTCACCTTAACCCTCTTACCGATCGTGTCGGCAAGCTCGATCCATCTCTGTCTTATTTTTTCCCATTTACCGTTGCATAGCTCGACGTATCTCGTTACTAAACTGTTAACGACCTCCCTGAAAACTTCCTCCATGGTGACCCCAAAACTCGCCAGATTTACTGCCCCATCAGGTACGGGGTTTCTCACGTTGATTCCAACTCCAACGATGACCTTTGGCCTTTCTACCTCTCCAGAGATCTCGGAAAGTATTCCACAGACCTTTTTTCCATCTATGAGGACATCGTTCGGCCATTTAAGCCTCGCTTTGAAATTGAGCAATGCATCCGCCACGGCAACTCCGGCTGCGAGAGTTATTTTTGGGACATCCTCTATTGGAAGGGGGGGTTCGAGAACGATTGAGAAGTACAGCCCTCCTTTCTCGCTCAGCCATTCCCTTCCCAACCTCCCTTTTCCTGCAAGCTGCCTCTCTGCTATTACCAGCGAGCCTGCATCCAGATTTTTGGCACGATTGTTCGTTGAGTCGGTTTCGGTGTAATAATAAACCCTTCTTATAATCCTTTCAGCTTTGGCAGCTTTGATTGCTTGCAGAACCGATACAACGGAGAATTCAGGCAAATACTTTACCCGGTAACCCTTTCCCTTCCTAGCTTCGATCTCAAAGCCCATCTCCTTCAGCCTTTGAATTTTCTTCCAGACCGCATTTCTAGATATGCCGAATCTGGCGGCGAGCTCCTCCCCACTCCGCCAATCCCTCAGGAGTTCTACCAGCTCGTCTAGTTCATCTTCGATTTCAACCTTCAGGGGGTACAAGTTACCACCATTTCAAGTTGGAATTCGGGGTAAAAATTGTTTGTGTGATTAAATTGTCCGACTAAGTCAAGTTATTCGATCGGTTTCTCGAAAAGTTTTCCGAAATTGAATTAATTTTCCAACGACTTCAATTCAGAATGTACAAATTGGAATTGAACTTATTCCAGCTTCCAGAAGTCATCGTCGATTTTGTTCACCGCTGCTACATCTGTGCGACCAAAGTTACCTGCACCTGAATCCTTTTTCGTTGCTTTGTATCCCGCGAAAGCCTGAAAAAGTAAAGCAACGAGCCAAACAGCGGTAACCCAATAAAACCACCATCCTTCGCCTGTTACAAAATCGATTAGAAATAGGATTAGGTTCAGCAGTAAAAAGATTGCCAGATGAATTTTGAGGGCAATAGCGTAAAGCGATTCCATAAACTTAATTTAGAGTCAGAATAATAACGTTTTCTGAATTTCAAATGATCAGATTTTGTCTGTGGTGAAGATCATGGAAGTCATGGAGGCTGATTTCGGGAATCTGGCGAGATTTATTCAGGAAGCAATGACCCTGAAAAATGTTCCGAGGGCAGGATGGCTCAAAGCCGGGATCAAAAACCCTGAGAGCGTCGCAGAACATTCGATGTCAACTGCTGTAATCTCTTTCATCTTAGCTTTCTTGGAGACTTCAAACTTCGATTTGGCTGCAAAAGCAGCATTGCATGCTCTCTTGCACGATCTGCCAGAAGCGAGAACCTTAGACCTGCACAAGCTCGCTAAAAAGTATGCGAAGATTGATTCGAAGAAAGCGTTTGAGGATCAGCTCAGCCTTCTGCCGGGCATTCTCGCCTCCAAAGTCAAATCATCCTATGAAGAAGTAAGAAATTTTGTCGAGGATGCTGACAGGCTCGAGCTTATTTTTCAGGCCAAAGAATATTCTAAATGCTTTCCAGAAGTTATGGAATACGTTAAGGGTTTGGAGCTCAAGACGGATGCGGCGAGGAAGATAAAGGAGGCCATGGAAAAAGAAAAGAGCTGGTGGTTGTACTTTGAATAGTTTCGTAAACTTAGCATGAAAAAATTCGTCTGCGACAGGATGCTCGGGAAGCTTGCCACGTGGCTGAGAATTTCCGGATACGATACAGTATACATTGGCGATTTGAACCTGAACAACAAGAACAAGGAGGATACGTTCATACTCAGAAGTTTCAGGGACAGAGTTGTTCTCACGAGGGACAGGGAACTTTTCAGGAGGTGTTTGCAGGAGGGAAGAGAGGTTATTTTCGTGAAGTCGGACGTTGTGTTAGAGCAGCTCAGGGAGCTGGAGGAGAAGGGAATTGAATTTAAGATAGTTATGGACAGGTGCAGCGTGTGCAATGGATTGCTCAGAAAGCCGACGGAAGAGGAGATAAGTAGAGTCCTAAAACGGGAGGGAATCTCAGAGGATCTGAAAGAGAGATATGAGCTCTGGTACTGCGAAAGATGTGACAAGCTCTACTGGATGGGAGGACACTGGAAAAACATGGTCAAATTCCTCGAGCGGGTAAAAAGTGAAAGCAAGAGTGAAAATTAAAAATCAAACAGCGTAGAGAGCTGGTTTTCCAGGCATTGCAAGCTTCCTTTTCTCTTCAGGAACTTCGTCGCTTAATTCGAGCTTTACTCCCGTCTCTTTTGAAATGAATTCGATGTTCTCACGGATTATTCTTTCCTCATCGAGCAGTTTGAAACCATCCTTCAGAGCTTTTTTAACGAAGTTTGACACTTCCTTGCCCATTTTCCTAAACCTTTCATCCTTCATTATCTCCTTCATCGCGCTCTTGAAGTCTCCTGCTTTAACCGCTAAGTTCAAAACCTCAAGCTTCCATGGCTCAGCCAGCGAAACGTAAACCTTCTTTGCATCTACAAATTTCAAAATCTCTTTTATGTCCGAGATAAGATCTTTTAAATACTCCTCCGCAGCTTCTGCCTCTTCATCAACCCTGCTCTCATCGTACTCCGGATATTTCTCAAGGCTCACAAAGCTTTCATGGCGGAGATGCCAAAGTTCCTCACATACATGGGGGATAAAAGGAGAGAGCAGCTTCAGCCAGTCATCGATGATCAGGCTGAGATTTTTGCCCCCTCTCCGGAGATACCACCTCACATCTGCCATCATCTCGAAAAAGGCTGAATTTACAGCTCTTCTCGTTTGCAAACTTTCCATAGCCTCGTTGGTCTCCTTTACAACCTTCTGAAATCTGCTCACCAGCCATCGATCGAGCATGCTCAAGTTTTCCCAGTCCTTAGACTCATAATTCTCTCTGACGAGTTCATAGAACCTTTTCAGGTGGGTTGCAAGGCTTTCCACATCCTTCCGCCTCCAGTCAGCATCGCTGTCATATTCAGCTGCATAGAGAATGTAGAGCCTCGTAACATCCGCTCCGTTTTCTTTTACAGCTCTCTTCATCGTCAGCAATGGTCCTTTGCTCTTCGACATCTTCTCCCCTTCCAAGCTCACGTAGCCGTTCACAGCTATCGCTCTCGGCCAGAATTCTTGATTAAAGATGGCTATGTGGTGGAAGAGGAAGAACAACAGGTGATTTGCAACCAGATCCTTCCCTGAACTCCTCAAATCGACGGGATACCAGTAGAGGAAATCCCGTCTTATTCTCTCAACGGTTTCCCTATCGAGAGATGTTTCGGGCTCACCTTCTCCCAAGAGCACGTAGCTAAGAAAGCTTTCAGTCATGTGCTCGGCTTTAAGCTTCCCTTCGTTGATGTACTTCGCTAAGATGTAATACGCCATGTAAATTGTTGAGTCGGAAAGGCTCTCGATCAGCCATTCCTTGTCCCAAGGAATTCTCGTGCCCAGACCTTTCCTCCTGGCGCATGCCTTGTCCTTCAGCCATTCGATCTTGTTTCTGAACTCCTCCTTGTAGTAATCGGGGATTATTTGCATTCTTTCGAGGTGCTCCAAAACTTTGCCTTTCCATTCGGGATTCGAATAGTTCAGGAACCACTGATCCTTAACGAGCTTGACAACGCACTTCGTTCCGCATCTGCAAACAACCGGCCTTTCGCTGAACTCGTAAAAGATATCGCCGATTCCTTTCTCAATCAGATCTCTCTGTAGTCTATCCTTTATCTGCGAAACCTGCATTCCGCTGTATTCGCCCGTTACATCGAGCAGCACTCCCTTATGGAACTCTTTCTTGTAGAGAAGTTTCGTTGCCCTTTCAAGAGCTGGATCGTTCTGGTCTTTTATATCCATCTCTTCCACGATGTTCTTTGCTGGAATTCCGCTCTCTCCAGCTGAAATTAAAACAATTGGCTGGATCTTTTCAAGGATTTCTTTCAGACCGTACTTTTCTGCCAGTTCGCTTTTTTTCAGATCCTCTATTGCCACGTAGTCATAGGGCGCATGAGCTGGAACGCTCATAACTATTCCCGTCGCATTATCGGTATCGACAAATTCAGCCGGCAGAATGGGGATCTTTGTTTGCGTTACAGGATTAACCGCAAATCTGCCGAAAAGTTCCTCGGCATTAATTTCCCCTATTTCTTCAACCTCCTTGTCGGTATAGGTTAACTTCTCATACGCTTCCCTGCTAACGAGCCATTTTTCGCCATTAACCCTTGCAAGCACATACTTCGTGGGCTTAAGCCATATGTTCGTAACCCCGAACACCGTTTCAGGGCGAAGAGTTGCGCAGGGCAGGATTATCTTCTCGCCTTCTTCTTCGTAATAGAATTTTATAACGGTATAGTCGATTACCGTCGCGTTCTCGCCATGAAGCAGATCGTGATCCTCAACTGGATTTCGATCATGAGGACAGTATCTCACAGGATGCGAACCCTTAACAACGTATCCGAGCTTTTTAAGCCTGTAAAACTGCCACTCGATGAATTTTTGGTAGGTTTCGTCTGTTGTCGTGAAAACCCTCCTCCAGTCAATTGAGTAACCTATACCCCTCATAGCCTCCAGAGCTTCCTTGGAGAAGTACTCAACTATCTTTTCCGGTGTATCAAGAGTCAGTAAGACATCTTCTGGCACATCGTGAAACTTGCTGTAAACCTCCACCGTTTTGGGATCCCTCCGCTGAATCAGCTCGGCAAGCCCGATGATTGGGGTACCTGTTACATGGAAGCCCATGGGGAAGAGAACGTTATACCCTCTCATCCTTTTGAATCTCGCAACGGCATCGCCTATCGTAAAGGTTCTCGTATGACCTGCATGCAGATTACCGTTAAGGTATGGATAGGGGATCGTTATGAAGAATTTGGGTTTTTCAGAGGGTTCGGGCTGAAAAATTCTTTCTTTTTCCCAGAGGCTCTGCCACTTCTTTTCGATCTCCCTGAAGTCGATTTCGACCATGCTATGAGGCTAGGCAGATTGCTTAAAAATATTTTTGATGGACAATTCTGACTTACCCAAGGCGAATTTTGAGGTTTTTATCAATATAAATAATTTTCGGTACTAATTAACGAAATACTTAAATATTAGAAATTTGAATCAATTAAAAGTGATTTTCCGATGGTCAAGCTTTTTGAGTACCAAGGAAAGGAAATTCTGAAAAAGGAAGGAATAAGGGTTCCTGAAGGAAGAGTTGTGTCAGATCTCAATGAGTTGATGAAAAGAGCGAAGGAGTTGAACTTTCCAATTGTCTTAAAGGCTCAAGTTCTAACGACAGGCAGACTCAAAGCTGGAGCGATAAGGTTTGCTCGGACCTTGAAAGAGGCTGAAGAGGTAGGAAAGGAGCTTTTCGGGAAGGAAATTAAGGGTTTAAGGGTTGAAAAAATTCTGTTGGAGGAAAAACTGGATTATGAGGAGGAATTTTATCTCAGCATAATCGTGAACGATTCTTACAAGGTGAAGGCTCCTGAAATCATTTTCAGCTTGATTGGCGGAGTCGATATTGAAAGTATTGCTGAAAAAAGCCCTGAGAAAATCGTGAGGCTCAAAGTTGATTACCTAAGACCATCTGAAGTTTTGGAAACGGAGTTCAGGGAGATGCTTGCAAATAAGCTTGCGAAACTCAGAGATGCTGACAAAATAGTGGAGTTTGTGAAAAAAGCGTACAGGGTTTTTGTTGACTGCGATGCTAGAGTGCTTGAAATAAATCCGATTTTTCTCTCAAAGGGAGATCTTATCGCTGGGGACTGCAAGATGACCATCGATGACTCATCCGTTTTCAGACATCCTGAATTCAGGTTGGATGTCCCGAGGGATATGGAAAGGTCAGCAACGGAGCTTGAGAAGATAGCTTGGAAAATAGAGGAGAATGATTACAGGGGAACGGCCTATTTCATTCAGCTGAATGAATTTAACAAGCTTCAAAGCAAAGGTAAAGGCTACATAGCCTTTCACGGGATTGGAGGGGGGGCTTCGATGCTTGCTGCTGATGCTTTGATCAAAAGCGGTCTTGTTCTTGCAAACTATGCGGATAGCAGTGGAAACCCCCCTGCAAGCAAGATTTACAGACTTATAAGGGTGATCATGGCGCAAGAAGGGATTGAAGGCTACGTAATGATGGGGGCTGTGTTTGCTTCCCAAGAGCAGTGGCATCATGCCCATGCTCTCGTGAAAGCGTTTAAGGAAATTGAGAGAGAAAACCCTGAAAAGATGAAAGGTTTCCCCGTTGTAATTCTTCTGGCGGGAAACAAAGAGAGAGAAAGTCATGAAATCCTTAGGAAAGAATTCGAGAAGATGAACTACAATTTTGAACTTTACGGCAGAGATTACATCTACAAACCAGAGTTCATTGCCGAAAGGGTTGTGGAGCTTGTTGGAAACTACAGGGGGCTTGGAAATGGTTGATACGGTTGATATGGTCGACGTGGTTGACTACGTTATCCCTATACGAACCGGCAAAATAGTCATCAACCACAAAAAATGCGAGGAATGCGAGGTTTATGAATGTGCAAAGGCATGCTCCCTTTATGGAAGGAACATAATCCGGATTAAAAACGGAAAGCCTATAACCTTTCTGAGCGAGGAAGAAATTCGAAGAAGGGATAACGAATGCCTTGCTTGCGAAATCCATTGTCCATATGATGCAGTTAAAATAATTCTGGATTTTCCGGAGTTGGATTAGGGTGGTATAATGGCATTTCTGATCGATGAGAGGACGTCAGTCATTATACAGGGGATAACTGGCAGAGAGGGAAGTGCTAGGGCAAGATTCATGCTGGAGTATGGGACGAAAGTTATTGCAGGGGTAACACCTGGGAGAGGAGGACAGGATGTCTGGGGGATTCCCGTTTATGACAGCGTTAAGGAGGTAATCGAGGAGTTTGGAGAGATAGATGCCAGCGTTACTTTTGTTCCGGGACCACAACTCAAGGATGCAGCTCTGGAAGCGATTGAAGCTGGCATCAAGAAGATATTCATGCCGGTGGAGAGAGTTCCACTCCATGACATCCTTACAATAATCGCGTCAGCAAACGCAGCCAAAGATTCCATCCTCGTCGGCCCCGGATCGCTCGGCGTTATAAGCCCGGGGAAGGCTGTTGCCGGATGGCTTGGGGGGAGCGATGAGGCTGCAAGAGAAGCTTTCAAACCTGGATGCGTCGCAGTTCTGTCGAGGAGCGGTGGACAGACCGCAACGATTTCATGGGCTCTCTCGTCTGCGGGAATTGGGGTTTCGACCGCTGTTCATGTTGGAACGGAGCCCGTACTTGGTACAACGCTTGCAGAATACCTTTCGATGTGCGAGGAGGATAGAGAAACGAAGGCCATCGTAATTTTCGGAGAGATAGGTGGGGTTGCGGAGGAGGAGGCAGCCGAAGTCATCAAAGAGTACGGAATTGAGAAGCCGATCGTCGCATATATAGCCGGATCATCTCTGCCTTCGGGAATAAGGTTCTCCCATGCCAGTGCAATAGTTGAAGGCGGGAAGGGAACATTTGAAAGCAAAAGGAGAGCTCTTGAAAGAGCTGGAGTTTATGTTGTGGAGAGGCCTATTGAAATCGTTGAAAAGGTAAAGGAGGTTCTTTAAGAGGGATAAACATGCTCCTGAGAAGCTGTCTTTTTGTTCCCGGCAATAATTATCGGGCAATCCTGAAAACTGAGAAGCTCGAGTTTGATGCTGCGATATTCGATCTAGAAGATGCGGTACCGATTGAAGACAAGGAAACGGCCAGAATTTTTGTCAGAGATGCCATTGAAAAGCTAAAGTTCGATGGAAGGCTCAAGATCGTGAGAGTAAACGGCTGGGAAACGGGAATGCTTGAGGAAGATCTAGAATTTATTTTCAGGGGGACTTCAGAAGGCTTAGATGGAACTTTGGACGGAATAATGCTACCGAAAACGGAGAGTGCTGCTGATGTTTTAAAGTTGGAGAGGTTGATTGATAAGTTTAAACGAGGAAAAGAGAAAGTCAAACCCTTCATCATAGCACTCATCGAATCGGCAAAAGGGGTTATAAAGGCTGAGGAGATAGCTGAATGCAAGAGCGTGGCAGCGATTGCTTTTGGTGCCTTAGATTACTATAGAACCCTTGGGAGGAGTTATTTTAAATTCTCTCCTGAACAGACGGAGCTTCTCTTCGCCAGATCAAAGATCGTGAATTCGGCAAAAGCATATGGAAAGAAAGCTCTGGACTCGCCTTTTTTTGGATTGATAATCGATAGAGAAGGTCTTCTTAAGGAAGCAAAGCTTGCTTGGCAGCTTGGCTTTGATGGGAAGCTTGTCATTCATCCAAATCATGTTCCCATAGTAAATGAGGTCTTTTCCCCCTCTGAGGAAGACGTTAAGCTCGCTCAAGAGATCGTGGCAGAGTTTGAGAAAGAAGGAAAGCCAACAACCGTCGGAGGGAGAATGATAGATTATGCGAGCTACGTTCAGGCGAAGGAGGTTATTAGCATTTACGAAGAAGTGAAGCGAAGGGGGAAGGGGAAGGAGGAAGGATAATGAGTGGGATGGAAACTTATAAGGAAACTGATAAATCGATTACTGAAGCTTTTGTCGACCACATAATGAAAATGAAATTCTCCAAGCTTCCGGAGACGGTTGTTGAGAAGTGCAAGATCCTCTTCCTCGACTTCCTCGGAATTCCCTTCAAGGCTGCCGAGCTGGACTCCAGCAAAATCTTGATGAGATCCATAGCAAAAGAAAAGGGAAAAAGCACGGTCCTCGGATTCGGAGTAAAAACAACCCGGAGGAATGCCGCTCTGATAAACGGAACCCTCGCCCATTCTTTGGACTTCGATGATACCCATAGAGAATCTTCGATTCACCCTGGAGCGAGTATAATTCCTTTGCTACTCGCTTTCGAGCCAGATGGAAAATCTTTCATTGAAGCGATGGTTGTTGGCTATGACGTTGCTTGCAGGTTGGGAATGGCGATAAATCCGGCCGAGCATTACGCGAGGGGATTTCATGGAACCGCAACATGCGGCCTTTTCGGCTGCATTGCTGCGGGGAGCAAGATTCTAGAGTTTGGAGCGGAAAAAATCGAAAATGCTTTCGGGATCGCTTTAAGCATGGCCGCTGGATCGATGCAATTTCTCGAAAATGGTTCATGGAACAAGAGATTGCATCCCGGCTTGGCGGCCCATAATGCTATTCTCGCTTTAAATCTTGCCGAAAATGGGTTTATCGGGGCTGCAAAACCCTTTGAAGGAAAGTATGGTTTCCTCAATTCCTACTCCGCCAAACCCCAGCCTGGGAAAGCCCTAGAGATCGGAAAAAGATATGAAGTTCTCTTCACTGGAATAAAGCCGTATCCATGCTGTAGGTACATTCATCCAGCAGTAGATCTTATCCTTCAGAATCCTCTCGATCCTGAGGAGATATTGAACGTAGAGAACGTAGAGGTTAAACTAACCTCGGCGGGCTACAAGATAGTTGGTGAACCGCTAGAAAAGAAACAGAATCCAAAGAATGTTGTGGATGCGCAATTCAGCATGCCCTTTGCATTGGCTACTTCGCTTTTAAAAGGGAAACTTACGGTTTCCGAGTTCACCGAGGAAGTTATTCGGGATGAAAAGGTGAGGAGGCTTATGAAAGAGATCGAAGTTATACCGAGTGAAGAGCTGGACAGAGAATACCCTGAAAAATGGCCGGTTATCGTTAAGATTAAAACAAAAGAGGATGAAACAGCTGAAATTGTTCTAAGAAAGGATTATCCGAGCGGTGAACCTGAGGATCCCTTGAACTTCGATCAGGTGGCAGAGAAATTCAAGAGTTTGGTCGGTGATAAAATTGATGTTGATGCAGCTTTAAGTTTTATTAAAAAGCTTGAAAAGAGAGAGATTTCAGAGCTTTTTGAGGTTTTAAGGATGTTTTAAGTTTATGTTTGTGAAGGGGGTAAAACATGCAGATTGATTGTGCGAGCTGCAAGGCCTTTGCATGCTATTTCAGAGGTAAAATCCCAGAAAACTGTCCAATGAATGATGAAGAAATCCAGAGGATATATCGGGCATCCCTTGAGAAGTACAGAGAGGATGAAAAAATAAGGAATCTCGCCTTGAATGCTGCGAGGGTTGAAGGAGAGGGCTATCTGAAGTGGACGAGAATCGAGGAGACGATGGAATTTGCGAGGAGATGCGGGTTTAAAAAGCTTGGCATTGCATTCTGCATCGGCATGAGAAATGAGGCAAAAGCTCTGGCAGACGTTTTAAGGCACAACGGTTTTGAGGTTTTTTCCGTTTTGTGTAAGAGCGGTTCCATACCGAAAGAGGAGATAGGTCTGAAAAAGGAGGAGAAGATAAAACCAGACAGATTTGAGGCGATGTGCAATCCAATAGCTCAGGCTGAGATTCTGAATAAAGCAGGGACGGAGCTCAACTTAATTCTAGGCTTATGTGTGGGACATGACACGCTTTTCATAATGCATTCGAGAGCTCCTGTAACATGTATAGCAGTCAAAGACAGAGTTCTCGCCCATAACCCCCTTGGAGCACTCTATGCCAAGCATTATTTCAGAAAAAGGCTCTACGAAGACCATTTGGAGTCGAGGCGAGATGACAGATACGGATAAGACAGAGAAAAATAGAATACAGGTAACTCTAACTCCGGCAGAATCAAAAAAGTTGATATCTCTGGCTTTACTGGAAAAGGAGAATTTTAAAAACGCCTTAAGAGGTGGAACAATCGTAATCCACCCTAGCAGCACCACTTACTTCCTGTACGAGTTACTGGCGGGAAAAAGTCCTGAAGTTTGGGTATGTGGGGTTATAGTTCCGGAGGGAACATGCATAAATGAAGCAATGCTTCCAGAAATCTCCGAAATATCCAAATTCAGCCAGTTTTGGGTTTTCAGAAAAGGAAAGCTCGTTGAATCGCCCCCTGTGGATTCACTTGTTGAAGAGCTTGACGAAGGAGATATATACGTTAAAGCTGCAAACGCGGTCGATAACGAGGGAAATGCGGGTGTCCTCATCGGCGCTCCGGATGCGAAGGGGACAGCTGGCAGATTCATGGAATCGAAGAGGAATTTTGACACAATAATTCCGGTCGGTCTTGAGAAACTGATCCCCTCTGTCGAAGAAGCCACAAAAGCTAATCCTAAAAAGCTTAAATACTCGATGGGGATGCCAGTTTATTTCAGAAAGCTTGAAGGAGAGGTTGTAACTGAGATTGAAGCATTTAGAATACTCTTTAATTCAAAAGCCTATCCACTAGCCTGTGGGGGACTTTCTGGGGCCGAAGGGAGCGTTACGCTTGTTGTGGAGTCTGAAAGAGCTGAGAAAATTGAGGAAATCAAAGATTTCGTTCTAGGGATAAAAGGAGCTGCAATTCCTCCACTTAAAACTCCAGAATGTCCTTGCAGCTGGAAAACCTGCTCCCTCTATGATGCCAAACTGATACTGAGAAGGTGAGCAAGATGGAGAAAATCCAACACGACGTTGCAATCATTGGAACAGGGATTGCCGGCATGAGGGCTGCGATCGCTGCTGCTGAGAAAAGTGATAAGATCTCAATTGCTCTGATCTCGAAAACCTATCCGATAAGATGTCACAGCGTTTGTGCGGAGGGAGGGATAAACGTAGCTTTGAGAGAGGAAGACAGTTTCGAATCCCATGCGTGGGACACCGTTAAGGGTTCTGATTTTCTCGCAGATCAAGATGCCGTTGAATTTTTTGTTAAAGAGATTCCAAAAGAAATCTTGAGGCTCGACAACTGGGGGTGTCCGTGGAGCAGAACCGAGGATGGAAAAATAGCTCAGAGAATTCTAGGGGGGCATGCGGTAAACAGAACTGTTTTTGCTGCCGACAGAACTGGCTTTCACATAGTTCATACACTGTATGAAAGAAGCCTAAGATATCCGAGTATCCAGAAGTACAACGAGTTTTTCGTAACCAGTTTGATCGTTGAGGATAAAGAAATCAGAGGGCTGACAGCAATAGATCTCAAAAATGGAGAGCTGGTTGTATTCGAAACCAAGGCAATCATTTTAGCAACTGGCGGGGCTGGAAGGCTGTACGGTTTCACATCGTGTAGCCACATCGTTACTGGAGATGGTATGGCCCTAGCATACACAGCTGGAGCGCCGCTAAAGGATATGGAGTTCATTCAGTTCCATCCTACCGGCCTTGTGCCTGCTGGAGGAATCCTGATTTCCGAGGCCTGCAGAGGAGAGGGCGGCTATTTGAAAAACAAGTTTGGCGAGAGATTCATGTCGAGATATGCTCCTGACAGAATGGAACTCGCCCCACGAGACATAGTTTCAAGGGCCATAGTAAGGGAAATCCTAGAAGGAAGGAGTTTTGAAGGCGAGCATGGCCCTTATGTGCTGCTCGATCTAACCCATCTCGGCGAAGAAAAGATAAACGAGAGATTACCCCTCATAAGGGAAGCATCAATAAAATTCGCAGGGATAGATCCAGTTAACGAGCCTATTCCAGTTCGTCCGACCGTTCATTACACGATGGGAGGCGTTCATGCAAGCTTTACCGAAACACCCATTAAGGGCCTTTTTGTTGCTGGAGAGGTTGCATGCCTGAGCATTCATGGGGCAAACAGACTGGGTGGAAACGCTTTGGCCGAATGTTTGGTTTTCGGAAAGGTTTCTGGCGAGAAAGCAGCTGAATACGTGCTGGGGAAAATGAGGAAAGAGTGGCATGTAAACAGGGAAACATATGAAAAGGAAGAGAAAAGTCTATCCGATTTACTTGGCAAGGAAGGGGATGAAAGTCCCTATGAGATAAAGAAGGAGCTTAATGCCGCTATGGAGAGATATTTTGGCGTCTTCAGGAATGAGGATGACATGAAAGAGGGTGTCAGAAGAATTAGGAGGTTAAAAGAAAGGTACCAAAACATCTCAATAGATGATAAATCTAATGCATTCAACACCGATCTGATTTTTACGATTGAAGTTGGTTACATGCTCGATTTAGCGGAGATAGTTGCAATAGGGGCTTTGAACAGGAAGGAGTCGAGAGGAGCCCACTATCGTCTTGACTATCCGAAGAGGGATGACGTTAACTGGTTGAAACACACGCTTGCTTACTACACGAAGGAGGGGCCAAGGTTCGATCACACTCCAATTACGATAACGAAGTGGAAGCCAGTGGAGAGGAAATATTAGTTAGGTGATGTTATGAACGATACGGTTTATTTAGAAATTCTAAGAGTGATTTCTGAGGCGAGAATGGGTTTGAGGGTAAATAAAATAGAGAAGATGCTGAAGGAGAGAGGTCTAAAACTTAGCGAGAAAACCATCAGAAACAGACTGGAAAAGCTCTTGAAAGATGGATTTTTAGAAAAGGATAATGCTAGCTGGTTATTAACCGAAAAAGGAAGAGAAGTTCTGACCACGAAAATGGTTTTTGAAAGGCTTGGAGAGTTTTCCGAGACAGTTGAGTACAATCTCCTCCGCTCCACCTTCAATCTTTACACGATGGAAGGAACAGTTCCTACCAGTTTCGCGATAATTGACAAAGACAAATTTGAAAAAGCAATGGAAATACTTGCTTTGGTTCTAAACTCTGAAGTTTCTGCAACGAACCTCGTTGCAGTGTTCGATGAAGGCGAAATTGCTGATTCCATCGTGGTCGAAAACGGGAAAGTTGCCCTAGGAACGATTTCAAGTACCATATACGATATAATCATGCTCAACATAGGGGTTGTTCTGAAAGTTGAGTATGCAGGATTGCTGAAATATGTTGGGTCAAAGCCCTACGGGTTAGTTGAGCTAATTAACTACAGCGGCACGACAATCAGTCCGGGACTGCTCCTAGTGAGAGCGGGTTATACCTCTGTTTTCAACGTTGTAAAGAGCGGTGACGGATTCGTTGTTACGGCTATAAGGAGCTTCAACCCCCATGCTCTAGAGGAGGTTAGGAATGAAGTCATTCTCGCCGATTCGAGAGGGATAGGAAAAGTTATAGCCATATCCCCTCCGATGGCTGACATCTTCGGAATTCCAACAGGTAGAAGAGCGATGATGATGTTTCAAGCTGGAATTAACCAGCTATCACCGCTTTACGAATTAAGCCTCGATCCTGAGCTTAAAATCAATCAAGCTCTTATTGATTTTAAAATATTCAAGAGAGTAGATAAACTCATCTAGGGTAAATATTTGTATTTTCTCACCAGTTAGTTAATTTCACATACAAATATCTTTAATTAAAATAAAGCTAGAACATAAAACATTTAAATCCCTCTTTTGCTTGGAAAACTCGCAAAACCGAAAGTTTTTTAACTGAACTATAGTATCTGACATAACCAATTTAACCAATATCCAAAAACTTCTTAACCCACT
>JACDNU010000011.1 GCA_017656505.1 Archaeoglobus sp.
TGGGCCGTCCTGAAAGTGAAGGAATAGGGGGATTTAGTTTGGTGGGCTCCCGTGGGGTAGTGGGACATCCTTGAGGTCTCCGGAACCTCAGACCCGGGTTCAATTCCCGGCGGGAGCGTTTTTAGTCCATCCATAAACTTTTGTTTGTGGGTAAGCACTAATTAGATAATTTCAGAAGACATAAACCAGAATCGGAGAAATCAGCAGAGAAGGGAGCATGTTCCCCGGCTTCAAATCAACAACTCCCATCAGTCTTAAGCCTATTGCAACTATCAAAATCCCGCCCGTAGCTGTGATCTCGTTAACAACTCCCTCCGGAAGCATTCCGGCTGTTACCACAGCAAGGATTGTGAAGAAGCCTTGGTAAAGCAAAACTGACACGGATGAGAATATCACGCCTATTCCGAGAGTTGAAGCGAGGGCTATCGCAGCTACCCCATCGAGCATGGATTTGGTAATCAAGAGGGAGTAGTCGCCAGTCAATCCCTCTTGAATTGGACCCACAATAGCCATTGAGCCGACACAGAAAAGCAGGGTGGCAGATACAAAACCCTCAGCAAACTTCGAAGCCTCAAATCTCCTTTCAACTCTCTTTCCCAGATTTTCAAGCCCTCTTTCAATTCCTGCCATCTCTCCCATCGCCGTGCCGATGAGGATGCTCACGGTTAGCAAAACTATCTCTCTGGTTTTTATTGCCATCGTCAAACCAATCAGGACAACAACCAATCCTAAAGAACGCATTAATGCATTTCTCAAATCTTCGTTCAATTTTGAGCCAATGAGAAGCCCGAAGAGGCTTGCGACAACTATCGTTGCGGAGTTAATTATCGTTCCTATCCCGATCATTCAGGAATGGAGTTAGGAAGTGTTTATTTATTTTGTTTTTACTTTGTTTTATGTGTTTGAGAAAATGTAAAAATGCAAACGAGCAAAAACCAAGGCCATAAAGCCAGATCGTCTAAATAAATTTAAATAAAAATCAATATAATTTTCCCAAGACAAATTTCTCTGCCTGCATGCGTTTCTTGCAGTCTTCACACAGAACTTCTTTGATTGACAGCATTCCATAAAGCCTCTCAGTCACAACTTCCTTTCCACATCTCTCGCATCTCAGAAATCTATGCTCAGACAGAACTCTGGGCCCAACCATCAGCTTTCCGTTCTCAAATCTGATCGCACCCGTCGGACAGACATTCGTACATGCAAGACATCCGGCACAGAAGTCTGTAGGAACCCCAAAGGGGGCGTTTACCTTTCTATCGATACCTCTGCTTTCAAATGCTATGGCTGAAACGCCCATAACACTGCAAACGTTGACGCATAGACCGCAGAGAACGCATTTCTTGTCACCCTTAACCTCTAGCCCATATGAAGATGCGAGTTTCTCCACAATCTCTGAAGAGGTGTGGTTAGCTAGTAGCTCAATAACTCCTCTCCTAAGCTCTTGAATTCTATCTGAGTTCGTTCTTATTTTCATTCCATCCTTGACTTGGGTAGAGCATGAGGCAACGATCCTCCATCCATTCTCTTCAATCTCAACGAGACAAAGCCTGCAGGCCCCGTAACTTCCTATGGCTTTATGATAACACAGATGGGGAATTTCAAATCCCAACTCTAATAGGACATCGAGAAGTCTCTTTTCCCCGTCAACTTCATAATCGTTCCCATCAACTTCGATTTTCATTTTCATCCCATTCACCTTTCTCGCATACCTTAATTTTCGCTTAACTTAAGCTACCACCTTTCGACAGCCTCGAATTTGCAGACACTGAAACATGAACCGCAGCTTATGCATTTCTCGGGGTCTATTTTGTATACTTCATCAACCTCATCGATCGCTTCCGCGGGACAATTCAGCTTGCACAAACCACATCCGGTGCATTTGTCCTCGATAATTCTGTACCTCACAAGGGCCCTACAAACTCCTGCCGGACATCTCCCTTCTATATGCTCTTCATACTCTTGCCTGAAATACCTGAGCGTCGTGAGCAGCGGATTTGGGGCTGTCTTTCCCAAACCGCATAGAGATGCGTTTGCAACGATATCGGCGAGCTTTTCAAGCTTTTCTATATCAGATAGACTCCCTTTTCCTTGGGTTATCTTCTCTATCAAATCCACCATCTCTGTCAGACCAAGTCTGCATGGAACGCATTTACCGCAAGATTCGATTTTGGAGAATTCGAGGAAGTATTTCGCAACATCCACCATACAAGTGCTTTCGTCCATCACAACTAATCCGCCAGAACCCATTATCGAGCCAAGCTCGGTCAGCTTCTCGTAATCGACAGCAACATCCATCAGGGCTCTTGGTATGCACCCCCCTGTGGGGCCGCCAGTCTGAACGGCCTTAACGTTTTCAGCCATTCCTATTTCCTCAACAACCTCTCTAAGGCTAATCCCCATGGGCACCTCTATCAGTCCCGTATTTTTGACCCTTCCAACAAGGGAGAACACCTTTGTTCCCTTGCTCTTCTCCGTTCCGAGTGATGCGAAGAACTCCCAGCCGTTGAGGATTATAGGTGATATATTTGCCCAGGTTTCGACGTTGTTTATTACCGTCGGCTTTCCCCAGAGCCCCTTTTCTGCAGGATAAGGCGGTCTAACTCTTGGCTCTCCAATATATCCTTCGATGGACGCTATCAAAGCTGTCTCCTCACCGCATACAAAGGCTCCAGCTCCTTTGGCAACGTGTATGTCGAAAGAGAAATCAGTACCCATGATGTTATTCCCGAGGAAGCCGTGCTTTCTTGCGATCTCAATAGCCTCCTCGACTCTTTTAACAGCGAGAGGATACTCGTTCCTTATGTAAACGAATCCTAGTTTAGCTCCTATCGCATACGCTCCGATCGTCATGCCCTCGATAACGCTGAACGGATCACCTTCGAGCACACTTCTGTCCATGTATGCTCCCGGATCGCCTTCATCAGCATTGCAGATAATGTATTCACCGCCATTCTTCCTTGCAATCTCCCATTTCAATCCAGTTGGGAATCCGGCACCACCTCTTCCGCGCAATCCTGATTTCTTAACTTCCTCGATAACATCCCAAGGTTTCATCTCGAGAATCTTTTGCAAAGCTCGATAACCACCCATCGCTACGTACTGGCTAATGTCTAGGGGCTCGATTATTCCGCAGTTTCTGAGCACAACCTTTACCTGTTTTCTGTAGAACGGATGCTCAACCAATCTTGGATACTCCTTATATCCTTCCAAATCAGGATGCTCTACTTTAAGGGGTGAGAACTCCCATGGATAAAACCACCCCAAGACTTCCGCTTCCTCAATTTTCTTCACGTCTCTGTAAACTAATGCTGCTTTCCCATCTTCCTGCACGTATACTAGCGGTTCTGCAGCACATAAGCCGAGACAGCCAACTTCAGCAATATTCGCATCGCTTTTGCTTTTTAGTTCCTCCAAAACCTCCAAAGCTCCCGCAGCTATGCCACATGTTGAAGTTCCAACGGCAATTCTATCGCTGTAGAGCTTGTCAATCCCCTCTTCTTTTAGCCTATCAAGATCGACCATCTTATCCCATCTTATCCAACATCTTATCTGACCATCCTGCCTATTGGGCATCCTCCGACACAACGCTATCTGATGTGAGCTTTGAAATCATCCTTTTCAGCCGGTTAACTGTCATTTTTCCGTAAACCTTGCCATCGATAACAACAACCGGAGCCAAGCTGCACGCCCCAAAACACCTTATCGGCTGATAGGTAAAATCCTCGTCATCCAAAACCCCCATCTGCTCTAAGGCATCTTCGAAAACTTCTGAACCCTTTATAACGCATGCCGTACCCTTGCAGATGTGGATAATGTGTTTGCCAACGGGCTTAAGGGAGAATGCGTTGTAGAAGGTGGCAATGCTGTAAACCCTGCTTATTGGAACGTTGAACTCTTTGGAAATCCTTTCCAATTCATCTTTTGGCAGATAGCCATGTTTACTCTGAATCTCAAGCAAAGAGTTGAGGAGAAATCTCATCCGATCACCAGAATAAAAAATAAGAGATCAGATTCCGAGTTTTCTCCTCT
The DNA here is from genome assembly GCA_017656505.1 of Archaeoglobus sp. Lineage (GTDB taxonomy): Archaea > Halobacteriota > Archaeoglobi > Archaeoglobales > Archaeoglobaceae > Archaeoglobus_A. The sequence goes on from JACDNU010000011.1 coordinate 4,033, forward strand.
TTTCCATTATTATCTCTTCCATCCTATCTGCTGCTTTTACCGGATCCCCTTCGATGAAGAAGTATCCCCCTAGCAAATCCTTCACGTCTTCGGTAAGAATCTTCGTAACCTTCTCACTTCCTAAAACAGGCGGCACGGGCCAGAGGTGAACTGGGATTCCGGAGGCTATGAAGTAGGTTCCGATTGAAACTGCCTTTTCTGTGTACCATTCAGGGGCAGATCCAACCAATGGCAAGTCAGAGATGTCTGCGTTCAGGTAGTCGGCGATAGCTCCCGCCAGAACGAGCATCCTTGAGCAATCGACACATGAACCCATGTGGAGGACTGGCGGAATGTTTAAAGCTTGGCATACACCTTTCAAACCCTCGCCCGCCAAGTTTACGGCATCCATCGTCATCAATCCAGCTTTTGCTGCAGCTATAGCCCAGCATCCAGTTCCTATAACGAGAATATCCCTTGAAATAAGCTCCTTTGTTAGAGTTACATGGAAGTAGTCCTGCTTAACCTTCGGATTGTTGCAGCCAACTATCCCGGCAACACCTTTTATCTTTCCTTCAACTATCACATCAACGATCGGCTTAACACTTCCACCCAAAGCTTTGAGTATCTGCTCAACGCTGAAGCCGACTATCGCTTTGCTCGAGTGTTTCGGAACGTAGATCTTGGATTTATCTCTTCTGCTGTAAGCTTCGATGGCCTTCTCGATTATTTTCCTTGCAGTCTCACTGGCTTTATCCTCCTCGAACTGGATATGTATTCCTTTCTCGAATTTAGCCTGCTCGCTCGTCGATATGAAGACCGTGTGGAAGCAGTCCGTTAGCTCCCCCAAAGCCGGGAAGATGCACTGCACATCTACGACCATCGCGTCTATCGCACCAGTAACAATGGAAAGCTCAGAGTGGAGAATGTTTCCGGCTATTGGTACTCCCTGTCTCATCAGGATCTCGTTTCCAGTGCAGCACATGCCCAAAATGTTTAATCCCTTCGCACCAGCCCGCTTGGCTTTCTCCTGCATCTCCTCGCTTTCCGCGATCTCAACTATTTTCTCCGATAGAACGGGCTCATGCCCGTGGACTATTATGTTAACGTAATCTGGATCGATTACGCCTAAGTTCGCCTGAACTTCCTTCACCATTGGAGTTCCGAAAAGGATGTCCTGAAATTCTGTAGCTATAAGCGAGCCACCCCAGCCATCCGCCAAGGCAGCCCTGATGCCTTGGGCTAATAGAGATAGAGCCTCGTTATCAACGCCGATGTGCGTTCTGTGCATTATGTCAACGACCTCCCTATCAATGTTTCTTGGCAGTATTCTGATTTTCGCATTTGCTGAAAGCATCTCCTCAACTTTCTTCCACAGTTCAATCCTCTTCTTTGGTGCGTAGGCCATCAGAAACCTTATCGGCTCCTCATCCTGTTTGCCAAAATCGTTCAAAGCTATCTCAGCAACCTTCAACGCGATCTCGTTGACATCTCCACTGGTATCGATTCCCAGCCTTTCGGCAACGGCTTTGAGTTTCTCAACATCCTTTATCTGATAATCCTGATTTTTGTTCTCCGCAACCTCCTTAAGGAGTATCGCCGGCCTCCTCCCGTGGTCGGAGTGTGCTGAGGCTCCACCGGCGATCATTCTGTCGATGTTTCTGGCGACTATAACATCCGCACTTGCACCACATACACCCTTTTGTGGCTCATCGCCGAAGGGGTTTATTCTGCAGGGCCCCATCATGCAGTTTCTGCAGCAAACTCCGAGCAATCCAAAACCGCATTGCGGTTGCTGCTTTTCAAGTCTTTCCCAGACGGTCTCATATCCTTCTCTTTCAACAATTTCGAGCATTTCTAAAGCTGCAGGATCAAAACTTCTTTCCATAAAATCACCTCACAACCCAAATCAAATCTCTAAAAGTGGCAGTTGTCTTTGGCATAGCTATTTCCTTCACTTCTCTTTCAGCTTTCATGCCGCGTATGAACCTCTTTGCACCTTCAATCTTAGCTCTCTTGGAAATCTCTTCTGCCCTCTCGAATTTCAACGCATTAACCGGGCAAGCCTCTACGCATGCGGGGAGCAAGCCGTTCGCTAATCTCTCATTGCATTGATCGCACTTGAATGCCACTCTCTCAAGTCTGATGGCTCCATAGGGGCAGACTATCACACAACTCCTGCAGCCAATGCATTTCGAAGTATCGATTATAACGGGCCCATCATCTCTGCTTATCGCATTCGTCGGGCATACTTCTAGGCATGGTGCGTTATCGCAATGCCTGCAGTTCATCGGAACGGGAATTCCAACGTAAACAACGTCCATATATGGTTTTGTTTTCTGTAGAACGGCAGAAAACAGGTCTTTTCCATCGGAATGTTCAATTGCACAGGCAATCTCGCAGGTTTTGCATCCAAGACAGAGATCAATATCTGGATAAAGAACAAACTGGTACATTTCAAGCACCCGATTTGACATTATCATTCATTAATTTAAGTTTTGCTGTTCAATTTTGATTAGCATAATATCAAAAATCGTATTTTTATGAGCAAGTAAGAAAGTTTGTCAAGATTATCATAAAGTTGAAAAGTATCGAAAAAGTAAACTTCGGGAATTTTGAGAATTGTTATTTTTTATATTTTATAACTTTTATACTTTTTTAAGGCGTATGTCGAACTCACAGTGATCGTATCCAGTTCCCCAGCATTTCGTCTCTATGGCAAAGGCCGGTCTCTTCGTTATAACTTCATAAGCCCCGGCCATCAGCCCACCTTCAAAATAGCAGACCGTTTTTCCTATATTCGACATCCCTGAACATGAAACGCATTCGTAGATGCTTATTTTGACCACATCTTCCTTGAATGCCTCAAGTTCAAGCAACCCAATTCTTAGCCTCTCGAAGATCTTTGATAATCCGTCAAAGATTTCCTCTGGATTATCATTCTTTATGATCTCTGGAGAGACCTCTCTTGCTATTTCCTGTCCTATTCTATACATTATGCTGTCGGCATTATGCTGTCGGCACCGCTCATCAGAATCAAAGCCATCCTTTCTAATCTGAAGAGATGCATAGAAATGAGATCTCCAAGCTTCTCTCTTATGGGCAAGGATTCCTCATCTTTCAGCATTTTCAGTATGTGTGGCTTCTCCACTTCTTGAATAATGTAGGATGCCTCCAGATAGTTTCCTGAAAGATACCACAGTTTCGCGGGTCCTATGGGTCGATAATCCACAAAACCTCTAGCTCTGAGAATCTCAAGATGTCTTGAAACGGTCATTCTGTTCAGGCTTGCAACGCTTGCTATCTGAGAGATTGACAATCCAAAGGGATGCTTTTTCAGAGTCTCGATTATCATTGTATCGATGTTATTTTGGGCAATTACTCGCATAGCAATCTGATATCATCATAGTATTTAAATCATAAGCTGAATTTTGTTGGGGGCAGCGAGCTAAATCTGATTCACTGCACACCGAGAATTCTCCTACCGATTAACCATTTCTCGATCTCCTTGGTTCCTTCATAGATCTCGATTGCCTTTACATCCCGATAGAATCTGGAAATTGGATGATCGCTGAAGTAACCTATCCCACCATGAATCTGCAGCGCCTCATCTACAATTTCAACAGCGATTTTAGCTGCATACCATTTCGCCATAGCAGAAAAGACTGGATTTATCTCTCCTTTATCGAGCATATAAGCTGCCTTGTATGCAAGCAATCTCGCAGCCTCCAGCTTTGTTGCCATTTCAGCTATTTTGAACTGAATTGCTTGGAATGACGCTATTTTATTTCCAAAAGCCTCTCTTTCCCTTGAATACTCGATGGCAAAACCCAAGGCACCTTTCGCAGCACCAACAGCCTGGGCTGCGACCCAAGTTCTGCTCCTATTGAAGAAGTCCATTATGTGGTAGAACCCTCCTCCACGCTTTCCCATCAAATTTTCTTTCGGCACGTGAACGTTTTTGAATGTAATCTCAGCAGTATCGCTAGCTCTCATACCAAGTTTTCCCGTTAGCTTCCTCCTCTCTACTCCATCTTCTTTCAGATCAACAATGAAGGTGCTGAACCTTCTATGCCTTTCACCGCTGTCTTCGGTTCTCGCAAGCACAATTGCGTAATCTGCTATCGATCCGTTGGTTGAGAAAGTTTTCGTTCCATTTATCACCCAGTAATTTCCAATTTTCTCGGCCTTAGTTTTAATTCCGGCCACATCGCTTCCCGCTTGAGGCTCGGTAACCATAATCGCCATTATTGCCTTTCCTTTTACGAGAGGCGGCAGATACGTTAGCTTTTGGTCCTCATTTCCATTGACAAGCAGAGTTTCGGCACCTATTGTCGTTCCTAAAGTAGCAAATCCACATCCTGGGTCGATACCGTGAAATTCTTCCCAAATTAGGGCGTTCTCGAGATATCCATATCCTTGGCCTTTATAAGCCTCGTCGATGAAAACACCAACAAATCCGTGTTTGCAAGAATCTCTCCACAAATCCCAAGGAAATTCTTCTTTTTCATCACACTCCTTCGAATACTTTGGAATTTCCCTCTCCGCAAACTCTCGAGCGGCTTTTTTAATGTCAAGCTGTTCTTTGGTAAGCTCAATCATACTTTTTAATTATAAAAGAGATACTTAATCTTTTACCTAACCTTTTACTTCCTTTGCTCTCCCTTGTTTTCCCTTGCTTTTTTACCTCCATCCTGATAGCGCTTAACCACAGTGTTTAACCATACAGTAAGGCCCTAACCTTAAGACCGATAAAAATGTTAAGAAGGGCAAGAAGGGCTGCAGAAGCCAAAAAAGGCAAAAATGGGGATGAAATTAAGCCAGTCTGGTAAAGCCACATAGTCACAGCCATCAAGCTCAAAACAGAAGAGAAAAGGGCGAGGGAGGTGTACGTCTGTAAAGTCTTCTTCTTTTCTTGAACGGCTGAAACTAATTCTTTCAAGTCGGTAGTTTTCTTTCGCAGCACGAAATCGTAGTAATCAAGAATTTTGGAATCAAATTTATATTCGGGTTCATCCATCGGCTTTATATTCTTGTAAAAATCCTCTCTGCTTATTTTATCGCTGAACCAGCCACCAGAAATGTTTTTCTCAGAAGGATTTTTCATCGTTTGTAGTTGAATCTTTTCGTTAAATACATTTTCGTCTTTTCAATCTAGTTCATAATAATTCTCAATTAGATCTTGGGTGATCGTTGTGATTGTGAAGTCTCACGTCCATGCAACATCTCATGCAACACCGCAAAATTGATAAACCATTTTTTAGAATGCAAAAAAGAAGACAAAAGGGCCGGTAGCTCAGTTTGGAAGAGCGCTCGCTTGGCATGCGAGAGGCCTGGGGTTCAAATCCCCACCGGTCCATATGAATTCTTTTGCTACCGGGTGATTTAAGGCATAGAGCACTTCTAAGATCTTTGTTTCCACGAAGTGGCTAAGATTTGGTATGATTTGCCTTGAAGCTTCGTAAAGTCTTTTATTTAGGTATATTTTGACAGATTTTTTGTTTGAATTAGATTTCACCATAGGTTCACTGAAATAAAAAGATTTCATAAATTTCTTTAAAAAAACGGGCTATTGAAGTACATTTTCCAAATTAGCAATCTTATCTCGGCTTAAACCTATACTGAATCCATGAAATCAAGAACAAAGAGAGAAAGGGGTAAAAGAAAGAGAAGATGAGAAAATGCCCGGAAAAGGAAGAACTGTAGTTGGTGGCGACGTAGAGTGGTGGATTGAAGACGAGGTATAGCAGCTTGCCCGAACGTAGCACTTTCAGATTGACGGGCAGATAGTTTATTGAGAGTCGGATTACGAGATCAATCACTGGCCCGATGTATCCCTTCATAACTATTGGGAAGCCTAGAATTAGGTATGTCAGGCCTATTTTAGATACCTTAGGGAGCTTCAAAACTATCACCGTTCTAAAGTAAATTAGGAATGGCAATGTTATAAATGCTAGAAATCGGTGTTAGAACTTTTAGGTTAGAGATTCAGATCTTAGAGATTTAGACCTAATTATCAGATTCAGTTCGATCAATCATTTTTCGAGAGTATTTCTTCGATAGTCTTGACGTGTCTACTTTCCCACTTGGCCAGCTCTTTCAGGGTCTCTTTTATTTTGTTCACTTTATCCTCGCCGATCCTTTCAGCAACATCCGAGTAGTCAAGGTTCAACAGATGTGAATAGTACTTTTGGCTTCCTATCTCCCACCTCAGCGCCTCTTCGAGGAACTTTCTCATGTCTCCTTCCTCTCGTGGAATGTATCTTTTTATACTAACTGTTTTTAGAGCGAATTCTCTGAAGCTCTCGATTTCAAAGCCCAGAAGTCTTACGATTTCCTCGATCATGAGTCTGTGTGCCTCGCAATCGTACATCACGATAAATAGCGAATCCCAGATGCTGTCATCGGTCGTGTGGAGAAGACTCTCAGCCAACGCCTCACCCACAGCAAATTCTCCCGAGTAAGCCCTACCCAGCAGGGATGCCAAGGCCCTAAAGTCTATCTTAATGTTCTGCATATGGGAAGTAACTGTCCTGAATTTAATATCTCTTTCTAATCTCGTATGATTGGATGATTCCTTTTTTCATGATAACTTTTGGAGTGATTTTTTGGGAATAATTGATTAGTTGATGGGGGAGTTGATTACTTTGTTAATTAGATTGAATACGGCAATGAATCAACTTTGCAGTCATTTAAAGTCAGTTAGATAGAATCGATTCAACAGTCCTTTAACGATTTCAAACAATTCAACAATAAATTATATAAAACAATTCCAGAATCGCTTGCTCATGAGAAAGTACAAGGCTGCTATCCTTGGAGCAACAGGGATGGTAGGGCAGAAGTTCATTCAGATGCTCAGCCAGCATGACTGGTTTGAAATAACTTCTCTAGCGGCCTCCGAAAGAAGGATTGGCAAGCTTTATGGCGATGAGGTAGACTGGAAGGTCTCCGCAAACATTCCGGAAGAGGTTAGAGAACTTGAGATGCTCCCGATGGAGCCCAAGGCAATGGATGCCGATATCGTTTTTTCAGCTCTTCCAAGCGATACAGCTAGAAAAGTTGAATCTGAATTTGCTGCAGCCGGTTTTGTTGTAGCATCTAACGCATCGGCCTACAGAATGGAGGAAGATGTCCCTCTAGTAATTCCGGAAGTAAATCCCGAGCATCTTGGCCTGATAGAGGTTCAGAAGAGGAGAAGAGGGTGGGATGGCTTTATCGTTACAAACCCGAACTGCACGACCATTGTTCTTGTGATAAGTCTTAAGCCTTTAATGGATCTGGGCTTGAAAGATGTCAAGGTTGCCACGATGCAAGCTTTAAGTGGGGCAGGCTATCCGGGAGTTCCATCGCTTGCGATAACCGACAACATCATTCCGTTTATTAAGGGAGAAGAGGATAAGGTGGAAAATGAACCTTTAAAGCTTCTGGGAAAGTTCAACGGCGAGAAAATTGAATTCGCTCCCATAAAGGTTTCTGCTTCCTGTCATCGCGTTCCGGTTATTGATGGGCATACTGAAGCGGTCTGGGCAGAGTTTGAGAAAGAAATAACGATTGAAGAGGTAATAGAAGCTTTCAACTCGCTAAAACCTCTAGACTTGCCGACCTCGCCGGAGAAGGTTATAATTGTTAGAAATGAACCTGACAGACCGCAGCCTAGGTTCGATAGAGATGAAGGAAACGGGATGAGCGTTACTGTTGGAAGAATAAGGAATGACGGCAACTCTGCGATAAAATACATTGTAATGGGACACAATACCGTGAGAGGGGCTGCAGGAGCCAGCATTCTGAATGCGGAACTTATGATTAAAGAAAAATTAATATAACATGAAGTATGCCTCCTTTTCACTAAAAAACAAGGAGGGATAAAGATGGCCGAGAATGCAGTGTTTGTTGGGAATAAGCCGGTTATGAACTACGTGCTTGCAGTATTGACGCAGTTCAACAGCGGGGTAAATGAGGTTTCCGTTAAAGCGAGGGGAAGGGCTATCAGCAGAGCTGTCGATGTGGCAGAGATTGTCAGGAAGAGGTTCCTGCCGGATGTAGAGGTGAAGGATATTCAGATCTCCACTGAGAAGGTGGAGAGCGAGCAGGGAGAGGCAAACGTTTCGGCAATAGAGATAACCCTTGCTAAGAAGTAGTTTTATCAGTTTTAGTGGTTTAAGTTTTAGATTAGTTTTAGAACCTGAAATTTATTTTTATTTGGCTTTCTGGGACTTTTTCGGAATTGTGAACATTTTATTCGCCCCTCTTTTGATTTACTAGCCAAACTGGAAATCAGGGAACTTACTAGATACTTACCAGAATATCACAAAATTTTTTAATTTGGAAACAAATATAGATTCGATGATTGAAGATTTGCCTACTCTTGATGATGTTCCCTTTTCCGGTAAAAATATTGTCCTCCGGATTGACATCAACGCCCCAATTGTTAACTCAACCATCTTAGATACGACGCGGTTTGAAAGTCACATTCCGACTCTAGAGGAATTGGATGGTTGTAAGGTTGTTATACTCGCCCACCAGAGTAGAGCCGGTAAAAAGGACTTCACAACTCTTGAAGCTCATGCTAAAACCCTTTCCAGATTACTTGGTAGGGAGGTAGAGTACATCGATGAGGTTTTTGGGAGCTGTGCAATTAAGAGAATCAAGGAAAAGAAGAAGGGATACATTTTACTGGAAAACGTGAGGTTTTATGCAGAGGAAACACTAAAGAGAACTCCTGAAGAGCACTCGAACTCTCTACTTGTTAGAAGATTAGCCCCTCTCTTCGATTTGTACGTTAACGATGCATTCTCCGCCTCTCATCGAGCCCAAGCCTCTTTAGTTGGCTTTCCCCCTGTTCTTCCATCTGTGGTTGGGAGATTGGTCGAAAAAGAGATCAAAGCCCTGTCAACAGCTCTCAAAAGTGATGACAGCAAAATTTTCGTACTTGGAGGGGCGAAAATCTCGGATTCTGTAAAAGTTATGCAGAACGTTCTGACGAAAAACATAGCCGAAAAGGTTGCGATAACGGGCGTAGTTGCTAACTACTTCCTCATGCTTGAGGGGAAGAAGCTCGGTGAGGCCAATGAGAAGGTTGTAGAAGAGAATAAAGAAGGAATCAATGATGAGGAGATGAAAACCCTGCTTGAAAAGTACAGAGACAAGATAATTTTGCCTGTCGATCTAGGAGTGGAAGTTGAAGGGAAGAGAGAGGATGTGAGCATAGATGAATTTGATGGAAATGGTAGGATAATGGACGTTGGTGTTAATACGATATCCGTTCTTGCTGAAGAGATACCAAAGTATGGTGTTGCGGTAATAAACGGACCAGCTGGTGTTTTTGAGGATGAGAGGTTCTCTTTAGGGACTTTCGAAATTCTGAAATCCGTTGCAAAAGCCGGGTTTTCAGTCGTTGGAGGAGGGCATATTTCTACGGCTGCCAGACTGATAGGAATTGATAAAAAGATGAATCATGTCTCGACTGGTGGTGGAGCCAGCATAAGATTTCTGAGCGGGGAAAAGCTGCCGGCTTTGGAGGTTATAAAGGTATACTGGGAGAAGAAGTGGTCTAAGAAGTAATCAATAAGAAACTGGAATGGTACTCTTACCTTTCCCTAGCCTTATTCTGCTTTCAATCTGCCCTTTCAATCTATTTCCTTATCCTTTAAAATTAACCCTTTCCACCTTTCGTATTCTACATCAAACCCGAGCATATCTAAAACGCGATAAACAGTATGGTTCACTAAATCGTCCACAGTTTTGGGTTTTGCATAAAATGCAGGAACCGGAGGCATAACGATTGCTCCCATTTGCGACAGCTTCAAGAGCGTTGAAAGGTGGCCTTGATGGAGAGGAGTCTCTCTAACCAGAAGGATTAGCTTACGTCTCTCCTTCAAAGCTACATCCGCAGCCCTTGCAATCAAATTGTCTGCAATCCCGTAGGCTATTGATGAAGCAGTGTTGATCGTGCAGGGGGCTATCACCATTCCATCATGTTTGAAACTGCCACTTGCTATCGCCGCTCCTATATCTGAGGGAGAGTAATAGTAGTCTGCAAGCCTTCTGAGATAATCTTCAGTTTTATCCGTCTCAACACTCATTGTTAGCACAGCAGGCTTTGACACAATTAGATGGATTTCAGAATCAAGATCTCTAAGCATCTCAAGAAGCCTGATTCCGTATATCTGGCCGCTGGCCCCAGTCATGGCAAGGATAATTTTTTTGAACTTTTTCATTGGATTGATAAATAATCAATGAAATTAAAACATTTCCTTCTTCTTTGAATTTTGATCTATCAAGAGCACAAAAATTAATTAGTTCCCAACTAATTTTTAAAAAGATGAGAAGGGAAGTTATACTCTGGCTCAAAAGTGCTGAAGAGGATATCTACGATGCTGAGTTTTTTCTTGAAAACTCTAGGTTTTTCCGTACCGCTTTCTTTTCGCAGCAGGGAGTTGAAAAAGCCTTAAAGGCTCTGTTCTTCATCGTTAAAAGACAGGAACCCCCTAAGCTTCACACGGTGACTGAGCTTTACTTTGAACTGAAAAAAAACGGCTTCAATCTTCCGGAGAAACTTGAAAAAGAGCTTTTCGTTCTTAACAAATACTATACTGTTTCCAGATATCCGGATGCTGCAAATGGATTGCCGTCCGAGAGTGTAGATGAGGAGGAGGCAAGAAGAGCGCTTAGAATTGCGAAAGAGGTACTCGAGTATGCTCGAGAATATACCGAGAGAAGTGGTTGATACAATCAAAAAGTTGAAAGAGGGGCTGAAAAGGAAAGGAATTGAAATTGAGGCGATCTATCTTTTTGGAAGTTATGCAAAGGGGGATTATCTCGAAACAAGCGACATAGATGTTATAGTGGTTTCAGATTACTGGGAAGGTATGCCTTTTCTCAGGCGAATGGACATCGTAAACGAAGTTCTTTGGCGTGAAGGAATTAGGAAGGTGGAAGCCATCCCCCTGACTAAAGAGGAGATTGACAGGAAAGAATCTACCCTTTTAAGGGATGCATCAAGATACTGGATCGAACTTAAAATTTGAGTTTCTGCCTTTCTCAGTTCTTAGGTGGAGGAGATCAGATCTGAGACCGTTCTAACAACCTTTGATGCATGCTCAAAGGCTCTTTGGGCGTAACCCTTAGTGTATAACCTCTGTGGTGGAAGTCCGGTTTCCTCATCTCCGTACATGCTTGGTTCTCTCTCCCTCCTTAGCCATCTCGATATGTAAGCAAATTCTTCGATTTCTTCCTGAAACCACTCAGGAAATCTTTTTCTATTTTCAATCAAAATTAATCCTACATCATGCCATTTTGGAGGTTCGATTCCAACGAATCTCAATGCTGATTTTAAAGAAAGTTCCACCGCTTCCTGACACTGTCGTATACAGTACGCATACCCACTTTCATCCAGAGCGAGTTTGGCAGTTTTTATTCTCCTCTGAGCTTCTTCCATATATGCTCTTGCCATTTCTTTGTTATTCAATTTCTATTACCTCCCCAAATCGGTAATCCTCCTTCAAAATCCAGTACCACATCCTGCCCATTCTGATACGCCTGGCTTTAAACTCCTTTAGTCTTTTCCTCAACCTCTCAAGTATTTTTTCGAAAAAAGAATTGCGATCAAAGATAATTATTGCATCTTCCACCATGTCGAGATAGAGTGGAGACAAATGTTTGGCTTCATCTACTGACTTAATTATGGGGCTGATAAAAATATTGTAACCCTCTTTCCTTAATTTTTTTACAAGCCAATCTATCTCCCTTTCAGCCAAATCAAAGAGTTTGAATCTCTCGTATCTATCTTTTGGAAGGCCTTCAGCGATTAAAAGAATATCAACATCACTGTCTTTTTTCGCATCACCTCTTGCAACAGAGCCATAAACAACAAAGCTGACAAGATCAAAGTATTTTTCTGAAGCTCTAAGAAGCTCTTCCAGAACTTTGCTATAGGGTTCTTGCACCTTTGGATCTTTAGGTTTCTGTCTGTTTGTTTTCTGTCTGTTTTCCCCCATCTAACCTTTTAATCTGATTTTCTGGTAAATAAATTTTCTTTCAGTAGTTGATACATCTGGATGCACCTAAATTTTTCTGGGTTTTGGTACATAACAATTCTTTCTTAGAGTTAGATGGATTATAAAAGCTCTTTAAAGCCAATAGAAATTAAGAAACCTTGAATCTCGAAATTAAAATTAAAACAAAAATAAGGAAAAAATAAAATTTGTTCTTTAACGTTTCGCGTTTATCGTCTCCTCAGCAGGTATGCCACTGCCAGCAGGCCTGCGACTGCGAAGATTGCTTCGAAGCCGGGCTGCTTCTCTGGAGTCTTGGTTGGAGTTGGCTTAGGTGTAGCAGTCGGGGTCGGCTTAGGTGTTGGAGTTGGCGTTGGTGTGGGTGTTGGGGTTGGAGTTGGCGTTGGTGTGGGTGTTGGGGTTGGAGTTGGCGTTGGTGTGGGTGTTGGGGTTGGAGTTGGCTGCTGTGGTAGCTCTTTGACTATTGTGAAGACTGCCGTTGCAAGTGCATCATCTGCGATTGGATCACCAGCGAGCCATGGCTCATCTGGGGACTTCTTAACGTTGGACCCCTCAGTGAGTGGATAGTCATCGCTTGCGGTTCTTACGTCATCTCTGACGTAAACAACATAGTCAGCCTCTGCGAAGGTGTATGTCTGCAGTTCGTAGGTTGCAGTTCCGTTCTCATCTGGCACAATTGTTATTGGACCAACTTCCTTGTTGGGTCCTTCAATGTAGAGCCAGATGTTGCCGCCCATTGATGGATAGTCTTCATTTCTTACGGTCTTAACCGTGATCGTTACGGGATCACCCTGTTTGACAGTTGAGGCCATGCTAACAGATATTGTTGGTCTGGTCAGCTCAACTGCCAAGGAATCTGAAGCTACTTCATCTCCAGCGTATTTCACTGTGACTGTGAGTGTATACAGTCCGGGATCTGGATATCCGCTGCCTGTTATTTCGTCTTTGGTATCAATCGATATCTTGAACTCTCCAGCATCTTCATCAGTCCATTCGAAGACATCGGCCATGTCGAATGATTTCTTAATGTTCATTCCCTCGAATTTGACAGTAACATCTACTTGATCTGTATCTGCTGCGTTTGTAACTCCCTCAACGGTGATCTTGTTTCCAAGGACAACTGTGGTTGGAGCAGTTGTTATTGTGACAGTTGGGTTAACGACATTTACCGCGAGCAGTATCTGTGGGTCTTCGTATGTGTTTACCTCGCTTTGGTTGACGATTCCATAAACTGAGATCATGTATGCTCCTTCGTCGGCGTCATCACTTACATCGATGTCTATTGGCAAGTCAACGTCACTCAAATCGATTACAACGCCAGTTGCAGTAGATATCTTCCCGTCAGTTGGAGTGGGCTCTGCTTTGAGGTTGTTCCCATCGTAACTGAACAGATCTTCTCCGTCCTCATCAGTGAACAACACGAGATATGGTGAGTCTGTTGAACCGTTAAGTGTTAGCGTTCCACCTCTTATAACGGTCGGATTGTCAAAGTACAGATTAAGCACCTGTCTTACGATTTTAACTTTGATCTCATTGCTCTCTACAGTACTACCGGTCTCGGTTGAGGTTGCTTTTATCTTCAATGTTGTTAGGTTGGCATTGTTTTTAACTGTGAAATCATATGAGAATTTACCAGCTGCATCAGTGTGTGTCACATAAGGCCCTGCTTCGGTAAGCTCTTGGGCACCCTCAACAGTTATCGTTACACTTGAGTTCGTGGGTAGTGTAGATTCGCCTGAAATTGTGAAATCACCGCCTCTAACGACTGAATAGACATCAGAGGATATAGTTATTTCTGGTGCGAGTACGGTGGCTTTTACATCATCGCTTTCTGTATACCCAGTATCAACTGTGACAGTTGCTTCTATTACAATGTCGATGTCAGATAGGGTTCTTGGTACATCCCAGTACCATTTCCAAGAGCCAGTAGATGAGACTTGAATTCCAGTCTGTTCAGCTATGACATTGGACTCATTACCGTCCTCATATATCTTAACTTTTATAACATTTGTTACTCCTGCATCCTGTGCACTTCCTGAAGCAGCAACATTTGTTGAACCTGAAATTGTTACAACTGAACCTGGTCTAATTTCGGTTGGGGCACTGACTGTGATCTCTGGATCGATTACATTAAATGGATAGACCACGGTTGTGTTAACGAAGTCCCATACCATTACTTTCAGAGCATAAGTACCTGTTTCAGTCAGCTGTACTGAGATGTCTGCGCTCCCACCAGTAGCTATACCTCCCACAGTGACGTTAGGTCCTGCAACGACCCACTTGAATGTTGTTGATGGATAAGTTGTAACACTTGCGGTGAAATTATCTCCTGTGACTACATCATAATCGTCAATGTCTACATCAACTTCTGTACCTCCTGAAACTGTCGAGGTTACAACTATCGTTCCACTGAACAAGTCAGCTGGTAGGCCAGAATCCGTGCTGTTGTATATTGGGTCTCCGTCTTCATCAAGGATTTGCAGGTAGTACTCTCCTGGGAATAGCAATCCAGTAGTATCAACAGTGAAACTTGCTTCTGCTTGATCACTCGGCAAAACAAATACTTTTTCAGTATCTCCAGTATCGTTGTTTATGATTTTTAATGCACCATTTCCTGAATAAATCACATCGATTGTGAACGTCTCCCCATAGGTCAAATTGTCATCGGAGACATCCACACTGAACAGCGTCAGAGCACTTGCCATCCCAGTCGCTGCAATCAGTAGTACCAGTAATGCTGCAATCCCTATTTTCACATTTACCCTACTCATATTTTCTCTACCTCCTTACATAAATCTCCTTAGTTGTGCTTTCGCTTATACCTTCCACTATATAAACCCTACTTTTGTGTGACGACGAAGGCGGGTTCGACAATCAGCGAAAGGGCATATTTTTGCCTTTCGCTAATAATCAAATCATATCCGCCCTCTGCCGTCACCGCTCACTCTTTATAAAACTTAACCATATTTAAATTTTTTGCTATTTTTACTCATCAAATTTGTGTGAGCAAATGATGGAGTTTATAGAAGCGTCTCAGAGATGTACGAGATGATAGGCGTTCAGTATGGGGATTGTAAAAATTAATGACGATCTAAAGGGATCATCGATGTTGTTTTCATTCTTTATCAGTTATGTAGATGGATGAATAATAATTAGTGAAATGGGGCCAAAACCTTTTCGCTGAGTAATTCTCCAGATGGAAAGCTGTAGAAATTGTTCTATAATAGAATTTAAAGTTGATAAATTAATAGATGTTTTTAGCCATATTGCAAAGCCAAAAGTTAAGGAACAAGATAGTAGATCCCGCTGAGGGAGAAAATACAAACAAACTTAGTGATTTGAGCCGAGAATAATTAATGAAAGTAAAATCAAAGCATAAATCTCATCAAATTTAAGTCGAAAACCTTTATATATATTCCTGAGAAAAACTAGATTGAATAGGATGCCTAAAAAAGTTGTTCTCGCAATAGATAGGGATAACGACCTCGGAAGAAAAGCGAAAATCGAGGGTGTTGTTCTGGGTAGAAAGGAGAATCTTGACGCGGCTATAAAGCTTGCTGAAGCGGATCCTGAAGATTCCGACATAAATACGATTTTCGCAGCTCTTAAAATATACGACGAACTGATCAGACAGGGGGAGGATGCCGAGGTAGCAACCATTACAGGAGACGAGAAGGTTGGTATATCTTCTGATACGAAAATAGCGGAACAGTTGGATTTCATTAAAAGAAAGATAAATCCATCAAGTGTTATAGTTGTTTCAGACGGTTCAGAGGATGAATTCGTTTTGCCAATCATCGCTTCCAGATTCAAAATAGATTCAGTCAGGAGGATAGTTGTTAAGCAAAGTAAAACGATTGAAGGTACTTATTACTTGATAAGAAAGATGCTCAGCGATCCAAAGGTTGCAAAAACCTTCTTCGTGCCTATTGGAATAATCCTGATAATTTATTCCCTCTTTGTTTTCGCAAACTACCCACAGTACGCTGTAGGTACGATGATTTTACTCGTGGGTCTGTACCTTATATTGAGGGCATACGATCTGGATACGGGTATCGAAACGTTCTTCTCCAATACGAAAACGGCCCTGCTCGAGGGCAGAATTTCTTTTGTAACGTATATAATTGCCGCCGTCCTATTGATAATCGGTTTCATTGAGGGCTTTTACACCTTCTGGAGGTTCAGCAACCAGCCCGTGTCGCCCGGGTTGATAACGCTTGCAACCTCCTTCATTTATGGAGCGATATGGTATTACATAGCTTCTGGCATATTCATAGCGGGTGGTAAGCTCTTAGATGCAATTATAGAGCATAAGAGTTTCATAAAATACATATCCATGTCGTTTCTTCTAGTTTCAGCAGGTCTCGCCCTTTGGGGAGGTAGCCTCTATATCCTATCCAACTATGAACCCTTCCAAATGGATTCGGGAGATGCGATACGATACTTCGCCCTTTCGATTTTCGGTTCCGTTTTCATTGCTATAGTCGGTATCCTCCCGATGAGGGGGGAGAGAAAGGGCAGTTCAGGAGCTGAGAGAGTAGTTTAATTATAATATAAAGTTATAATTAAAAATATTAATAAATTTAAAATCTCAATGACAGTGGATTATCCGATAAGCTTGGGATGAAGGTTGCACTAGGGAAAATCTAAAAAATACAAAAAATGAATATTTCGAAACTTCCAAAATTCAAGGAAATTGATTTAAACAAGAATCCATTCCTCAATTTGAAATGAAACCGCTTAAATTCAAAATCAGGGAGACATTTGAAGGGATGCGAACGGGAGTTGTTGAGACACGCCATGGGAAGTTTAGAACTCCAGTATTCGTTCCTGTTGCCACCTCAGCGACTGTCAGGGCATTAGACAACAGGGATCTGGAAGAGTTGGGGGCGGAAGTAATTCTTGCAAACACCTACCACCTTCATCTTAAGCCGGGTGATGAGCTGATAAAGAAGCTCGGCGGCCTTCACAAGTTCATGGGAATTGATAAGCCGATAATAACCGACTCTGGCGGTTTTCAGGCATTCTCTCTAGGTTTTGGAATGGAGCATGGAGTCGGGAAAATAGCGGATAACATCTTCCTTGAGGGCTTAAGAGAAGTCAATTTTAAAGCTAATTTTAAAGGAGAAAAATGGGCTTTCGTTAACGATGAGGGGGTTAGATTTAAAGATCCCTACTCGGGAGAAATCGTGGAGCTAACTCCGAAAAAGTCGATGGAGATTCAGGCCAATCTCGGCTCGGACATAATCTTTGCTTTTGACGAGTGTACCTCTCCTCTTTCTGACAAAGAGTATACGGCCAAAGCGATGGAGCGAACACACAGATGGGCAGAGGAATGCTTGGAATATCACGACAAAAGACAGGCCCTTTTCGGAATAGTCCAGGGAGGCGAGTATAGAGATCTAAGGGAAAAGTCAGCGAAGTTCATCGCTGAAAGAGACTTTGCTGGTTTCGGGATTGGAGGTTCGTTGGGCAAAAGCAAACAAGATATGCTCAATATTTTAGAATGGGTCGTACCTCTGCTTCCGGAAGAGAAACCCAGGCATCTGCTTGGGATAGGGGCAGTTGAAGATCTCTTTAACTGCGTCGAGCGAGGAGTGGATATGTTCGACTGTGTGGCTCCTACCAGATGGGCGAGGAGAGGGCATCTTTACGTAAGCCCGCCGGAAGGAAATCCTGCTAACAAGTTTAGAATCCACATCCAGAATTCGAGATTCAGAGAAGATCCAAAGCCGATAGACGAAAACTGCGAGTGTTTCGTTTGCCAGACATATTCTAGGGCTTATCTGAGACATCTTTTTGTCGCGAATGAACTCTCCTACTTCCGCCTAGCTTCATATCACAATCTCCACTTCATTTTGAAGCTTATGGATGGAATAAGAGAATCAATAAAGGATGGAAGCTTCTTTGAGCTAAAAAAGGAGTGGTTGGGGTATATTTGATATTTGATTAATTTATTTGATCAATCTAATGGTTTTAATGGTTTTAATGTTTAATTTTGATTGCTTTTTGAATAATCAGCTTACAACAATCAAAATCAATTCGCCTCCTTAAACCCTCTTAAAAATTCTTTAAGACACGTTAGATATCCTAAAGCCACACCCAGCGAAAGCATGCCCAAAGCTGGTTCAACTATCGTTTTGAGAAAGATGTTGTCGTAGGGATTAGGTGAGTAAGCTCCTGGGGGATTCCCGAGCATGTAGAGGTTTATTCCGATAGAAGCAATGAGATAACCTCCAAGCGTTAGATAGCCAGCAATTTTGCCCATTTTTCCAAGGCTGATGGGATAGATTATGTAGATCACAAAAAGGATAACACCCCATGTCAGCAAAAGAATGTGCCAGTGGCCGATGTTATAGGCGAGTTCTGCCCAATCCCACATTTCATCTCTGAACGCGGGATTGAAGAAAAGTGGTTTTCTCAGACTCATCGCAACCAAAGCACCGGGGATGGCAACCCCAACCCACATGATCGCATTGCCGATTAAGAGGGCCAGCTTGATGAGGTTCCACTCCTCTACCCTGAAACTTAGCATGAGGGTTGAGAAAATTAAGAGTATTGCCGCTGGCGTTATGGCCAAGTGGGCTATTGCACCAAAAAACCAAACGGAATAGGAAGCTAAGGCCATTATAATTTGGGATGGTATGGCAAGATAGAGTAAGTATTTAGTTGTTTTTCCTCCCTTTAACTTAACGAGAGATAGAGCTATGAAGAAGACGAATACGAGAGCGAGAGCCATCATCGCATGTTCGTGGGCTGTCAAAGCCCTCCAGTAAACGTTTTCTTCAGCCAGACTCGGAGTGAATCTGCTCTCAATCAGAGCATGTAGGAACTCCTTCCTATGTTCCATGAAACTTGCTCCGAGCCAGCCTCCAATTATCCCTCCCAAGAGTAGCAAAATTCCGGAAATATAGATGTTCCAGGCCATCATGCCTTTAGGCCTAAATTCTTTGAGTGTGAGCAGGCCGGATGCAAAAATGAATGACAATCCGGCTATGAACAATCCATGGAATAGAAAATCTCGGGTTATGTAGCCGTATGCGACTCCACCAAGTAGCGTTAGCAAAACTCCAATGAACATCAGGTCGAGTATGTGTTTTGCTTCTCTCGAATCCTTCAGATAAATTCTAGCGAATACAAGGAATGAGCCGAAAAGCAAAATTGCGAATACGCTGTGATACATGAACGTAATTCTTCCAAGATAAATCTCCCCCGAATGTGGGTTTATTATGTCAGCTCCCCCTGCACTTTCGTTGTATCTGGTCCCTTCCAGCTCCATTAAGCCGATTCTCTCCCTAAAGGGTTTGAACGGAGGGGAGAGGAGTACGCCGTATGCTACTAGGCTTACGGCAAGTGTGAAAGCTATAACCATATAGAATTTGCTAACATCGCCCATTAGTTTCCCTCCACATCGTTTTCTATCGTTCGACTAAATAAACCCCCAAAGCAAGTAGGAAGCGGAAATAAAGAGTAGAGGATGCAATAGTTGTACGTACCGCAAGCTCGGTGAGAATGGGTTTTCTAGCTGAAATACTTGCAAGGGCCAATCTTCCGATGGATATCGTTACTCCGCTGAGGGTGAAAAGCAAGATGTATGGAATCTTTTCTTTTTCCCTGTATCTAATCATTGAAGTCGCGGTCAGTACAGGTGAGGAGAGATGAGTTACGTATTCCAGCATGAAATTTTTTATTCCCGGCTGGTAAAAACAAATAGTTTCTCCCTCAAATGTTCGGGATTAGGTTGATTTGTTGGTGTAGATTTTTCGGGTTGGTTTGAAGGCAAAAACTAAAAGTAAGATAAAAGTATGCTGTAATATTGTGGCATAACATTGCGAACATCGAGAACATTGCAGTAACACTTTCAATTTCAGACCTCTACCCCAGTTAACTTCTTACTGGCTCGATCCTGCATGGAATAGCCCGATACGTAGGCGCTCCAGTTAAAGGCTCGAAGATGTTGGCAGTTAGTAGATTCGCGTTACAATTTTCCCACCCATGGGGTATTGAGATTGTGTATGGATGCATTTCGGATTTTATCAAGGCCTTAATCTCCAGTTCCCCGTATTTTGTTTTTATTCTTATGAAATCTCCATCTGAAATCCCCTCTCTTTCTGAAATCTCCCTCCCAACCTCAGCAACCGGTTCAGGGATTAGCCTCTTCAAAGGTTCTATATTCCGGAATTGAGAGTGGTAGTAAGGCATAACTCTGGCCCCTGTAATCAAAAGGTAGGGGTATTCCCCGCTTTTAACTTGAATAAAATCCACTGGGGAAAGTTCTTGCATTTTCATTTTCTTTAGGATTTCAGGAAACAGCTCTATTTTCCTTGAAGGTGTTGGAAAACCATTTTTTCTTATCTCGCCAACGAGATTTTCAAGCAAAACTCCCTTCTCGAGCTCTTGGAAGGGATAACTTTTAACTTCTGTCCCTTTCAGAAGTTCTTTAAGAACGTCATCCTCGGAAGAGTATGGGAAGTAGCCCTGATACCCCATCTTTTTTGCAAGGGCCATAATGAATTCGGCCTCTGATTTTGCCTCCCCTAAAGGTTCAACGATTCTCCTCTTTATTTGAATCCATCTGTATTTCTTCAGAGACACCGCATCGATTTCAGCCTTTTCGAAGAATGTGGAAGCTAGTAAAACGATATCCGCATACTTGCAGGTTGCGGTCATAAAGATGTCATGTACAACAACCACCTCCAGTTTTTTCATCGCCTTAATTAGCTTTTTTAGTGTCGGGCAGAGTTAGTAGAGGATTGGATTTAAAAACAATCAACACTTTTATGGGATAGCTGCCTGAGAGAATTACATCGCTGAGGTATGCACTGCAATCCTTGGCAAGGGGGAATTTGTCTTTCCAGAATGGTATTTTGGAATTTTTAGAGTTTTTGGAATCCAAGGGCTCTCCAAGTGTGATGTCGTTGAGTTTAATCGAGGGATTCCAGATCAGCCCTCCTTCAACATCAACATTCCCTGTAATCGCTGAAAGTGTGGCTATCGCTCTCGAAGTTTGGAAGCCGTTAACGTTATGCAGCACACCCTCCCGTCTGTCTATAGCGGCTGGTTTAATGTTTCCGAGCAAATCCCCGACCTCCTCGATGAGCTTGGCAGGAATATCGGTTTCAGATTCCACGTATTCTATCGAGAAATCTTTTACTGATCCAGCAAGCTTTTCAAAACCGGAGACGTGTTTTTCAACGAATTTTTTATCGTAAAGATCGTTTTCGATGAGGTAGTTAATCCATCCGAGAGCAAGGAAAATATCGCTTCCTGGTCTGATTTTTAGATGGTAGTCCGCTATTTTCGCGGTTTCAGACCTCCTCGGATCGATTACAACGATCTTTGCTCCGTTTCTTTTGGCATGGAGTATGTCTTCTACTATTCCGTAGTATCTGTGAATTCTGGAAACCAGAGGGTTCGTACCCCACAACACTATGAGTTTTGAGTTTGCGAAATCGCCTATCGGGTATGGAAAACCGAAAAGCATCTCCGAAGCAAGAACCTTCGGCCCAACACAGTAAGACCAGCTCCCGGTTACGTTTGGTGTTCCAAAAACGTTGGCAAACCTTTTCACAATACTTCTATCGATTATTCTCGCAGCGGGGCCGTATAAGAATACTAGAGCCTCCTCTAATTTCTCTCTTTTAAGTTCTACAAGTTTTTCTGCAATCCTCTCTAAAGCTTCGTCCCAGCTTGTCTCTTTCCATTCTGGATTCCCTCTTTCGCCGACATTCAAAAGGGGTTTTCTAAGCCTTTCGGGATGGTAAAGGATTTCGACGGAATTTTTTCCTTTAATACATAACTTGCCCCTATTGTTCGGGTTCTCGGGATCTCCCCTAACTCTAACTATTCTCCCGTTCTCAATCTCGGCAATCATTCCACAATCGCATTTACAAATCTGACAGATCGTTCTTCTTGCAATCACACTTTATCACATCACTTTGGAGAACTTTAGATGATTCTTTGATGTTAAACCTAGATGTTAAATCTAAAAAGCCTTTTAAAAGCTTCTCGTTTTATTTTTCCATTCGAAATTTAATTCCGAATTTCATACTCTTAAAAACGATCTCTAGATTAAAATTAATGAAAGCTGAATAGAATCTAAGGTAAAAAGGTAATGATCTAAGGTAATCCAACCCTCCAAAATTTTCATTAAAAAAATATGATATAGTAGTAGTTCAAATTTTTATTGGTCGGCCATGACGCGTTCAGATCGGGTAAGAATCGAAACCGGGAAAGGCAAGATCGACGCCCTACACTATCCGGGCGAGGAAACGTGTATTGTGATGGCCCATGGCTTTGGAGCTGTTAAAGATGGATTGATTCCGTTTGCCGAGATCTTCTCGGAGAAATTTGGAGTTCTCCTCTTCGACTACAGACATTTTGGAGAAAGTGAGGGAGAGCCGAGACAGCTAATCGATATAAAAAAGCAATTGGAAGACTGGAAAAAAGCGGTTGAATTTGCTAAGGAACTTGGATACGAAAACATAGCCCTATGGGGAACATCTTTTAGCGGAGGGCATGTTTTAAGGCTTTCATCCGAAATTGATGTGAAGGCTGTTGTTGCTCAGGCTCCTATGGTTGACGGGCTTGCAACCGTCAGGGCGATACATAGTATAGGTAACATTCTAACCTTAACAGCCCTTGGCATCGCGGATAAATTTGCCTCAATTTTCGGGAAAAGTTTTCGATTGCCGATAGTTGCTGAGCCGGAGAAGCTGGCCTTCATGAATACGCCTGAAGCAATGAGGTACCTGGAAATAATCCCTGAGGGAGCGAAATGGGAGAATTCTGCCCCGGCGAGAATAGCTCTTAGTGCATCATTTTACCGTCCAATCAAGGTTGTGGCAAAAATAAAGTGCCCTGTGCTGTATGTTGTTGGGGAAAGGGACACAATCACTCCCGCGAAGGCGACTCTGAGGGCAGCGGAAATAACCCCGAAAGCCGAAGTTGTAACCTTCGACGGAGGGCACTTCGACGGATATCTCGAGCTGTTTGAGTTCTGTGCTGAAAAAGAATACGAGTTCTTCGTAAATCACTTGGAGAAGGATTAATCAGGAGTTAATCAGGCAAAATCGGACGCCGGGGCTGGGACTTGAACCCAGGCGTCCCAGAAGGGACACGAGCTTTCTGGCGAGCCCATGCGTATGACTCCAGGCTCGCGCAGTGCCTCTCTGCCACCCCGGCTTACGGGTTGAATCTAAGGATCTAAGTTAGATCTATGTTAGATCTAGCCTTAATTCGCGCTCAGGATTATAAAGAATTAACGGTCAACGTATTTCTCCAACAACTTTTTAAAAACGAAAATAACGTCTGATTACCTTGGATGCCTTGGATGCGCTGGGGAAGATTAAATCTCCCATTTTGTTTTCTTCATTTCTCCCTTTTCTTTTCCCTCAGTTTTGCCATTACGTTTTTCTTCATCTTTCTCCTCCTTCATTTCTTTCATCTCTTTTTCTCCTCCTTCTCCAATTCTCCAACTCCCCCCTCTTTTTGAAAAAATGAAAATAAAAATCCCGGCTATAATCAGCAGGATTCCACCCAAAAAGGCTGGGCTATTCAGGTTATTAAAACTATTGAGAGTATTCAAATTATCTCCTTGCTCAGCCGGTAGAACAGGTTCTCTCTGCTTAAATCTGAGCAGGATCTCGTCACCTTGGGTGAGGTTGTTCGCTTCGAAAATTGAATAGTTATTCTGCCCCAGAACGGCTTTCCCCCTGTAAACGAGATTATCGGATCTTTCCGGAATCTCATAGGTTGCCGGGATTAAAATCAGCAGTCTCTTTATCTCCATTGTGATTTTTTTACTGAAGACCTCACCTTGGATCGCATACTCTATTGCCAGGTGGCTTCCGGTGGTAACGCTCGCGTTCTGCAGCAGAAGATTGTTTCCTTCAGTTTTTGCAGAAGAATAATTCAAACTTCCAGAGATGTTTATTAGTTTTGCATTCTTAGGCAGTTCTACAACCAGCTGGGAGAAATAACCACTATCATTGAAGGAAAGAACCTCTATAACTATCTCATTTGGGATGATGATTATATGGGAATTTTTCACGACGGGATTTGCCAGATCTGCCGAGTTATCAATTGCTGAGGCCGTAGGGAGAAAGAATATTGGGTGTAGCGATATCAAAATTAAAAGTAATCCAATAAAGATAAATCTAGAGTATCTCAAAGTTCTGGTTAATCCCGTACTGGGCAAACTTTTAGGCGAAATCCTAGGCGTATTTTCCATAATCAATACCCCTAATCAATTCTCTAATTTTGAAGCATCCTTTTTTGAAGCATCTCTACCATCCACCATAAAACTTAATCTAAAACCTGACAAAACGTTAAATAGTTTACTCCAAAAGCTCAAAACATGAGTGAGGTTTATTTTGTCGATTCTAGGGCGCGGGTTATTGATCCGGCTGAATGGTTTCAGCCCCAGCTAAGCCTTGTGAGCAAGCTCAGAGATCTTATAAGAAAGAGTGGAGTTCTGGATTTTATTGAGAAGGAAGATGTGGTGGCGATAAAAACCCATTTCGGAGATAGAGGTACAACAAAAACCCTTCGCTCCGTTTACATAAGAACGATTGTTGAGGAGATAAAAAACAGAGGTGGGAGGCCTTTCGTAACTGAAACAACTGGCTTAGGCCTGACTCGCGACAGGTGTACAGCGTTGGGCAGAATCGAGATAGCGGAAGAGAATGGTTACACAAAGCAGACGATGAAAGCTCCCATAGTAATCGCCGACGGAATTCTTGGTTTCGATTTCGTGGATGTGCCTGTCGATGGAAAGAACCTGAAAGTTATCCACGTGGCCAAAGCTTTCGAGTGGGTTGACAAGGTTGTATGTGCAACCCACTTCAAGCTCCACATGCAGGGGGGTATTGGTGGGAGCATAAAGAACATAGGGGTTGGATGTGTTGCAAAGCCTTCGAAATTCGATATTCATTCTCCGAATCCTCCAGAAATCAATGAGAACTGCACGGAATGCGGGAAATGCGTTGAAATCTGCCCGGTTAATGCGATAGAGAATTTCAGGATCAACCATTCGAAATGTCTGAAATGCATGGGCTGCAGGGAGGTTTGCGAAGATGATGCGATATCAATCGGCCCCTGGCTCAGCGGGGCGGATATATGCGAGAGGATAGTAGAATGCGCGAAAGGAGTTTTCGAGCTGGTGGGGAAGGAAAACTTCGCATTTTTCAACTTCCTGATCGACATAACACCCCACTGCGACTGTCATCCCTATAGCGATAACCCCATAGCTCCGGATGTCGGAGTTTTTGCGTCGAGAGATATTGTTTCGGCTGATGCTGCCTGTTTAGATGTTCTGAAAAGGCTTGAGGCTAACAGGGATGCCTTAACAGGCGAGCAGAAATTCTGGGAGTGGACCGCTCCAGAAGTTCAGATCAGCTATGCAGAAGAACTCGGCCTTGGGGAGAGGGGGTATGAGATCTATGACATCTCTGATTGATGCCGAGAGATATAGCAGGCAGATAATGATCTCTTATTTTGGAGAAGAAGCACAGGAAAAACTTTTGAAGGCAAAGGTTGTTGTTATCGGAGCGGGCGGGCTTGGAAGCCCCGCAATAATGTATCTTGCGGCAGCTGGAGTGGGAAAGCTTACCGTTGTTGACTTTGACACGGTTGAGAAGAGCAATCTGCAACGTCAGGTAATCCACTCCGGCAGGATAGGGTGGAACAAGGCCGAATCCGCAAAAGAATTCGTGGAAAGCCTTAATCCGGATGTAAAAGTTAAAGTCTTGAAGGAAAAAATTGAGCCCGAAAATGTTGTTAGGATCATCGAAAACCATGATGTTGTGGTTTCCTGCCCTGACAACTTTCGAACCAGGTTCATTTTAAACGATGCCTGCAGAATCCTCGACATTCCAATGGTTCATGCAGCGATTTACGAGTTCGAGGGGGAAGCGATGACGATAAAGCACAGCCCATGCTACCGCTGCGTATATCCGGCTGCTCCTCCCTCGAAAGTACCGGGCATAATAGGTGCCACGGCAGGAGTTTTGGGAAGTATTCAGGCAGTTGAGGCTATGAAAATAATTACAGGAATAGGAAACACCATCTCAGGCTTACTGAGGATCGATCTCCAGAACATGGAGTTTTTTAACATAAATGTGAAACCCAACGAAAGCTGTCCCGTGTGTAGTGGTAGAATTAAAAGGATTCATCTGGAAAATTATTCGGATTCATGCAAAGTTGTAAAGTTTGATTGAAATCTTATATTATTCCATATTGCACTTTATCATTTAATGGAGTGAGACTCTCAGAGCTTCTCAGAGTTATATTATTGTTATATTTTATCCCAGCAATCAATCATCGCATCTCAATAATTTCCCTGAGCTTCTTTAAATCCCCCATCTCGTATATTCCATCCTCAATAGCATAGACCTCTATCGCAGCTGAGGAGAAAGAGTTCAAAATCGGAGAGAGGAATTCGAAGGTGGAGAGAACGTCGGAACCTTTAAGCATCGGAGAAAAGGCAGGAAGAACCAGAACCTCCCTCTCATTCGAGCACCTCAGGAAACAGGGGTAGGTATAGGATGAGTAACCGGAGCGAAGCCTTATGGAAGGGTGCTCATGCCCGATCACCAGCTTCTTTCCCTCAACCTCTTCATGCCCGTGAACGATCGTCCAGTCTGCCAGCTCTATCCTTCTTTCCAATTCTATGCCGTATTTTGCAAGAATCGTAGCCAAATAGTTGTCGTGATTTCCTCTCACGACTCGCAGCTTTCCGATTTCGAGCATCCTTTCAACGAAGTATCTCACATCATCCCATTCGTATGGCATGTTCTGGCTGAACTCGTGCTTCATATCCCCATTAACGATCAGAGTTTCAATGCCGTAATCGAATATTTTTTCTGCCATTTCGACAATTTCCCTTATCTGAAGCCTTGGAACCGAGCCGGGCATCGACTGCTCTATCCCTAGGTGCAGATCGGAGATTATAGCCGTATCATCAATTATGATTGCCTTCTCGGGCAGCAGAATCACTCCATCAATTTCAAGCGTTCCGTTTCCTTCCATACCCATCAAAAACTACTTACTGTCAGCCAAAGCTTCAGCCCTTAACTCTATCAACCGCGTGATCTTCTCGTAGAGACTCCTTATTATCTTCTTCCTGTCTTCCATCAGCACGACGTCCTCCTCTCCAAGCACGAATATGTTCAACGCGAAGGGGCTTGGATAGGGCGTTCTGGCAAGCCTTATCTCCATTTGTCTCAGCCTGTTCAGAAAGTCGACAGCATTCTCCAAATCCATTGAATCCTCCATGATCTCTCTGTACGTTTCCTTCAGAACAGGAAAGTCGTTTCCAAAGTTCTTTTTGATCAGCCGAAGCAGAGAATCCGCATTAAGCTGCTGTCTCCAGACGCTTTTTTCCCTTCCGAGATAGTTCCTGAGAACCATCAGAGATCTCACCGCAACGTGCCTGAATCTCCTCCTCAGAATCTCCGTCCTGTCCAAAGCTCTAACCAGATGATCTACGAAGTTCTCCGGGCTGAGCAACTCGATTATCTCTTCTTTGCTCAATCTCTTCCTGTAGGGAAGTTTGAGCATGAAACCGTTATCGTTTATGGCAATTTTGACGCTACAGTTCTTCAACATGCCAGCCCTGAAAGCAACAACCCTGGAAATAGCGCTGTTAGCTCTTCTGCCAATCAGGGAGTGGAAAACGTAGCATTCGCTCCCCTCGTCCTGAAAGTTCTCGATCAGGAATCTTTTATCCGTGGGAATGAAGCTAAAGAGGTTTTGTTCCCGAAAGTATCTCACAATCGCTTCGGCTGAACTCCTTTCGAGGTTGTAGTTCTTTCTTAAATAGTAAACAGCATCCTCGAATTCTAGAAGCTCGGAATTCAGAATCTCCTCCATCTCCCGCCTGAATCTCTGTATTCTCAAAGCCAGATCGTAGCTAAGCGGTAATTGCTCTGAGAACCAGCTTGGTACAGTTGGTTTCTCCCCCTCAACCTCTTCAACTATTATGTTCATGCCCTTAGATCTCAAAAATCTGAAAGTCCTTCCCGCCAGAACGAAAACGTCTCCCCTGACAAGCCTTTCGGCGAATTCCTCCTCAACTTTTCCTACTCTCTTTCCCTCCTTCGTTATAACCTTTATAGCAACCTCGTCGGGAATTGTTCCAACGTTTAGATAGTAAATAGGCCTTAGCAACTTCCCCCTTCTCCCGAAAACTTCCTCGCTCTCATCAAACCATATCTTTCCGTAAACCCTCTTCTTCTCAAAATCCGAGTGTCCTGCTAAGTATTTAAGCACCGAAATGAACTCATCCTTCGTTAGATTTCTGTAAGGATAGCTACTCCGTATGAGCTTCAAAGCCTCGTCAACGCTCCACTTCTTCTCTATCGCCATCCCAACGATGTGCTGGCATAGAACATCCAGGGGCTTCTGTGGAATTTTTATTCTGTCAAGCCTTCTGTTCAAAGCCTCGTTCGTTAAAACCGTGCACTCGACAAGGTCATCCTGATCAACTACTACAACTCTACCAACCGATACCTCATGCAGCTTGTGGCCGCTCCTTCCTATCCTCTGCAACGCCCTGTTTATGCTTTTAGGCGATCCAAGCAGCACGACCAAATCGATATAGCCTATATCTATGCCCAGCTCGAGGCTTGTTGATGAAACAACGCATCTAAGCTTCCCGTTCTTCAGCTCGTCCTCAACCTCAAGCCTCACGTTCTTTGAAAGCGATGAATGATGGGCCCGTATCGGGAAATCCTTGCCCAGCCTTTTTCTGAGGTTGTAGACAACCCTCTCCGTTGCGCTTCTCGTGTTCGTGAAGATGAGTGTCGTTTTCGATGATTTTATAAGGTCTGCAAGGGTTTCGTAGAGTTTCTCGCTTATACTCTCGGAACTCTCCCTGAAGAAATCTTCAACCGGCGAAATCACCTTGATGTCAATTGGCTTGGAGAAGCTCACGTCGGCTATAATACAATCCCTCTCCCTCCCGTTTTCAAACCCAACCAAAAACTTAGCAACCTCTTCAAGCGGATGAATTGTCGCGGAGAGACCTATTCTTACCATCTTCCCTTCCTGGATGCGCTGAAGCCTTTCCACAGAAAGCGAGAGATGTGTCCCCCTTTTGTTCTCAGCTACCGCATGGATCTCATCGATGATGAGGAATTTTATCCTTGTCAGCGATCGGGAAAGCTTGGGGCTGACCAGAATAATCGATAAGGTTTCCGGAGTCGTTATGAAGATGTGGGGTGGCTTCCTCGTCTGTTGTTGCCTTTCTTTCTGCTCGGTATCTCCCGTTCTGACTCCGATTCTTATGGGCTGGAGCTTGATGCCCTTTCTTTCGGCAAGCTCATAAATTTCTTCAAGCGGCTCCTCGAGGTTCTTTCTTATGTCGTTGTTCAGGGCTTTCAGCGGGGAGACGTAAAGGGTGTAGACTCTATCTTCCAGCTCGTTCTTGGAGGCTAAATCGATAAGCATGTTCAGGGTTGTAAGAAAGGCGGCGAGGGTTTTCCCGCTCCCAGTTGGAGATGAAATAAGAATATTGTTGCCCTTAAAAGCCTCGTATATCGCGTACTTCTGGGGAGGGGTGAAGGAGGTAAACTTACTTTTAAACCATTCTCTAAGCAGAGGATGGAGGAGTTTTTCGATCTCAGAATCCTCGTACTCCTTTCCTTGCACTATCCCCTTCTGCCTCATCTGAGGAATAAAGTTGCCTTTGGATGTTTATAT
This sequence comes from Archaeoglobus sp., assembly GCA_017656505.1. Taxonomy (GTDB): domain Archaea; phylum Halobacteriota; class Archaeoglobi; order Archaeoglobales; family Archaeoglobaceae; genus Archaeoglobus_A. The sequence continues at coordinate 33,729 of JACDNU010000011.1, forward strand.
GGGTTTTCGTTGGGTAATATTTGATAAACTGATAATTTATTCTTCAATCCCCTCTATCCCGAGTGCGTTCAGGAATCTCTTCCTCACAGCCTCCCTGATGAGCTTGGCGAGAACCTCCTTTTCCGAGATCTCCCCGAAGATGCCAAGGGGTATTTGGCCACCCGCTGCGTGAGCATGCCCGCCTGCACTTCCCACATCACCAAAAGCCCGCCTTAGAATTTCGCCTATGTTTATTCTGACATCGTTGTTTCGGGCTGATAGATGAACGACATCCTTCACAACGCCAAAAACCAGAACCGTGGAGATCCCTTCAAGCTTCAGCAGGTAATCGGCTGCCTGAGTTATGGCATCCTTCTCGTTAATGAAGCCCGCAAAAGAAATCAGAACCGGAGGATACACCTCTCTGTTCTTTATCGCAGTTCCAAGAACATCGAGGGTTTCATAGGATAAGGCCGGCCCCTCCATCTTCTCGATCAGATCGTGATCAACGTAGGGGTACAGAATTGCCGCAGCGGAGAAGTCTTCTGTTCTCGCATTTCTCTTGAACTCGTCAGTCTCGCTCTTTATACCGAAAAACAAAGCTGTTGCGAGGGTTCTGCTCGGCACGAGGTTCAGCTCAACCATGTAATTCGTCATTATCGTAGCAGTGGATCCGACGTTATCCCTTATATCCACAAACTCAGCCTCAACGTTCTCGGCCGGATGGTGATCTATGACGATGTTAAGCTGGATCTCTTCAGGAATCGAGTTGTTCACTCCTTTAGCAGACGAATCTACGAGCGCGAACTTCTCGAACTGCTTCAGATCAACATCGTTCGCTTTAACTATCTCGATGTTCAGAAGGTTAACCATAGCCTTGTTCTCCTGGTGGGAGATCTCGCCGTAGTAGATTATCTCCGCCTCAATTCCCATGTGCTTGGCGATCTCCTTCAACGCCATTGCCGAAGACAGAGCATCAGGATCGGGGTTGTCATGGGTGAAGATGGCGAGCTTCTTGTCTTTCATGCTGCTCAGGACTTCTTTAAACTTCCTTATCCTCCTCAGTGTTTCCATTCGATTCAGTGTCTCGATCACCATCTTCGTCATCGCAGAAGATGGGGTAATGACAGCATCAGCTCCAAGAGCTTCAAGCTCTTCCCTTTCCTTCGTGCCGGAGGCTCTTGCTATTATGAAAACGGACTTTGAAATCGATCTTATCTGCTTTACAGCTTTCCTGTTAATCTCGAAGTTTGGCAGAAGAAGGAAAACAACCGAAATTTTGTCAAAATCGAAGGAGAGGAGAAAATCATCCTTTGAAACGTCTCCAAGAATCGCGTTGAAGTCCTGATCCTTGAGCACCTCGATCTTTTCCGGAGAAGAATCGACCGCAAGTACTTTCTTTCCATCTTTCGCCAGCTCTTTGAGGACATTGAACCCGAAGCTCCCGCACCCAATAAGCAGGTACTCGAATTCTCCGTTATCGACCGTTTCTTCCTGCAAACTGTCGGATTCTAAGGATTCCGAATCGCCATCCGATTCAGCGTTAGGTTTGCTCATTACAACGCAATATAAACCAGCAAGATATTTAAAATTATCCTGATTACCTATTTTATGGAGCTAAAAGAAATAAGGCGGAGAATGAGGGAGAAATACCTCGAAACAGACAAAAAATCTGGAGCTCTTTTCCTTCTCGCTGTTTTAGTGGAAGAGGTTGGCGAGCTCGCCGAAGCCGTTAGAAAAGAGGAAAAGCAGAACATAGCAGAAGAGCTTACCGATGTTCTTTTCATGGTTTTGAGCGTGGCAAATTTCTTTGAAGTTGATATCGAGGAAAGACTGATTGAAAAGTACATAAAGAAAGATCCCAGCTCGAGGTGGGATTTACCTTTTTAGTGGTTAATTTTACCTATCTAAATTTTGTTACTCTTGGGTCGGATTTCTTTTCTTAATCCTCTCAACAACCTTCTTTTTCTTCTCAATTGCCGCCTTTGCAGCCTGATCAACTTTCCTCCTCATCTCCTCGAAATCTGGAGGTGTCCTCTCACCAACAACCTTCTTTAGTGGTGTGTATGCTGACTCCCTGAACCTTGGCTTTAAAAGCTCCTTCTTGCCGTTCTTGACGAAGTACGCTCCCTTTCCCTCCTCTACCCAACCCGCCTCAACCACTTTCACCCCAGCCCCCCTTATCGCCCTTTTAACCTCTTCCGCAATCTCAGGCGGGGCTATTACCATCAAAGAGTCTATGGACACTCCCATAAAATCGATTTCCAGCTCCTCAAGCATTCTCAGGATCTTTGGATTTACAGCTTTCCTCGTCTCCTCATAGTCGAAAACGATAGCCTTTCCGGATACGGCTGAGATCTCTTCTGCATCCCCTCTAATCCCCCCGTTCGTCACATCGCTCATAGAGTGGATTTTTTCCACAAGTCCAGCTGAGAAGATAGCTTCGCATGAAAGGAGGAAGTCGATGTTCAGGGTTTCATCGATCAGCTCATGCATTCCGTAGAAGATTGCCGTTGTAACGATCGTCCCACCTCCAGCTCCTTCTGTGAGCAGAATCAAATCTCCCTCCTTAGCGTTCTTTCTCGGGGTTATGTGCTCCGAAACTCCCACGCATCCGACACCACCTGTCATCCTCTCTCCTATAACCATATCTCCGCCGATGCGGAGGGTGCTCCCGCTCACCAAAGGCACGCCTGTGAGATCGCAGACAGCAGTTATCCCTGCAATGTGGTCGAAAATTTTGGAAACGTCTCCATCATCTGCAACATGAATGTCGGAGAAAACTGCTACCGGCTTTGCTCCCATAACGTAGACATCCCTCATCGCGGCCCTTGTAACATGGAAGCCTGCAACGAACGGATATTCGCTCAGCCTCGAATGAATGCCATCTATTGCAACGGAGATGTAGAGTCCGTTGTATTTCACAACTCCAGCATCATCCAGATCTTTTGTGGAGAGAACAGCATCGCTTTCCCCTATAACTTCTGCAATCTTTCTGTGAACGTAAAAATCACCTCTGCCGCGAGATCCAACTCCAAACTCCCCCATGCTAACTCCAGATGGGGAGTAGTCCAGAACCGGATGGGATTTTGAGGTTGCGTTTTTCACTTCCAGAACAACCGCCTCTGCCCATTTTGCTGCCCTATCAGCATCCCAGCCCTTTATTTCGGCGATTCTTTCTGCAAGCAACCTCTTAACTTCTTCTTCGCCAACTCTGGAGAGCATTCTTCTCGCAAATCCTTCGAGATCCATTTATTCCACCAAACACTTTTAGGTTGCTCGGTTTAAAAATTGTTAACAAAACCCAAAATAATCGGAATTAAAAAGGTTAGATTGTAGCTAAAACAGCAGCAAATCAGCTAAATGTTTCCAATTTTGGGTATTTTTCATCAGATAATACATCCATAATATTAGATCAATTCTCTTCAATATTTTCAAAAATATTCCAAAATATTCAAAAAGAAAAACTTAAAAACAAGTAATATTAAAAAGTATAGAAGTGGCGGAATTTACCTTTAATCCGGTTATTGGTGACTCCAACCCAGACAAAAATCGTTTTGATTGGGTTGAATTTGGGGTGAGTGAATGAGGGTTAACCCAGAATTTGCAAAAAAATTAAAAAAATTAGGGGCCACGAGGGTCACTGAATGCTTTAACTGCGGCAATTGCACTGCAATATGTCCATTATCAACTGAAGATTTCATGTTCCCCCGAAAGATCATAAGATATATCCAACTCGGCTTGGAACCCAGAGCAATTCAAAGCCCTGAACCCTGGCTTTGCCATGCATGTGGGGAATGCTCAACGACCTGTCCAAGACAAGCATTTCCCAGCGAGATCATGAATTCTGTGAGAAACTATGCTTTCATAAGTTATTCTACTCCGAGATTTATGGGAGTGCTCTTCTCCTCACCAGTCTATCTGCCGATAGTAATAGCGATCTCAGCCGTTCTGCTCTACTTCTATCTTCATCTTGCCTTTTTGGGGTACCTTCTACTGGCTTACGTTGCTGTAGTGTCGATTTACAGCATATGGAAATTTTGGAGAGCACTCGGTGGAGAGACAGTTTCTGACTTTTTTGCAACTTTTAAGGAAACCCTTGCCGAAATTCTCAAACATGACAGGTTTACCAAATGTGAAACGAGTGCCTACAGATACTATGCTCACATCGGTGTCTTTTATGGATTCGTCATCCTTGGCATCTCCAAGTTTGTGGCCATCCTCTCTTACATCCCTGGCAAAGTTCTAAACAACATAGGAGCAATCGTTCTGCTGGTTGGTGCTGTTTGGATTGTGAACAACAGAATAACCTACAGAGAGAGGGTTGGTTCTGGCAGCTACCATGATTGGTTCTTCATTTCCTTGGTTTTCCTCCTCACCATCACTGGAATACTAAATGAGATGCTGAATTTCTCATCTCTAACTCTCATTGGCTATGTGGTGTATCTGCTTCACGGACTTTCTGCGATAATGATTTTCGTATTTGCACCATATTCTAAGTTTATCCATGCCTTTTACCGGGGATTTGCGATGGTTATCGCTCGATCGAGGGAATCTGGGGAGTCAAAGGTTGAAGCAGAGGAAACAGCTGCAGAGGCTGCATAGAGGTGAAGTGGAATGAATTCCTTTCGAAAACTCAAGAGCAGGGTGGTTTAAATGGGTAGAAGATCGAGTGGGATAGGCAAAATGGATAAAATGAACAAAAATAATGAATTGAATATGGGTAAGAGTATGGGCAATATGAGCAATATGAGTAAAGTGAAAGGCTTGAAAAGCTTAATCATCCTGTCTTTGATCCTCTTTATGGTATTTCTAGTGGGCTGTGTTCAAAAAACAACTGAAGAAGTCTCATTAAAGCAAGTGGACATCCTTAAAGGATGTCAGTGCCATACTCGACCTTGGGAGTATTCTCCACACAAAGAAGGTGCTGAACATTGTCTAGAATGTCATACCATTAGCGCTCATCCCAAAGGAAATTGGAGCAGCGGGTATAGCTCTGATGATTTAACCAACTGTAAGAGATGCCATGAAACCAACCTAATCAGGGGACACCTGCCAACGGTAAAATGTGAAGATTGCCATGGTGATCCAGCAAAGATCCATGAAAAGTTTGAAAAGGAGCTGATGGGGGAGTCAAGATGAAAAGGGTATTTATTTTAGCCATTTCAATTTTAGCTGTATTCATACTCTCAATTGGAATCCTGCCGCTTGGAGCGGAGAATGCCAAAGATCCAGCTTCCGACTCGGTCTGTGATACGTGTCACAAAAACCCTTCTAAGTATGTGAAGCATATGAAAGCTGGAAAATACTGCCAAGAATGTCATACCGACAACCTTCACTTTGTACATTCCTTGAACTGTACTGCTTGTCACTCGAGTAAGGTTTCAGAAGACTTCTGTCATGAGACAAAGCCCAACCTTCAGGTGTTCGAATCTGGGGATTTCTCATCGTGCGAGAGCTGCCATACGAACGTAATTACTGAGCATCCGAACGTTAGCTGCGAAACCTGCCATCAGAATCCGGTCAAGATTCACACAAAGGCGGATAAATTTGCAACTGGATCTTCTGGGTCTTAGAGGATCAATAAAATTTTATGGGTGATAACTTGAGAAAACTGGAAGTCATAGCCGGGTTGGTTTTAGTAATCCTAATCCTAATCGGTGGATTGGGAGTACTCCAGATGCATACCCAGCCGGTTATGCCTATCGAGCCATTTGAGTCGGCAGTGGGTATTCCGTGGAGGACACTTGTTGCCGTTTACGTTTTCTTCGTCGTCTCTACAACTGGTTTGTGTATTGTAGCATCTTTGGGAGAAGTCTTTGGCTTCACGAAACTCGAACCCATTGTAAAAGAGGGCTTGCTCATGGCCCTCGTCACTATCCTTATAGGCCTTATGACAATCGGCTTAGAAATCGAGCAGGTTACAAGAGGCTACTATGCGATGATCGGCCACGTTAATGCAAAAAGCGTGATGTTCTGGATGATTATGTTCTACGTTCTTTACGTTGTCTTCCTCATAGTTGAGATGTGGTTTTACTTCTACGATGATTTACTCGAACAGAGAAAAAGTGAAGGACTCAGGGGCTTGGTTGCAAGAATACTTACGATTCCAAAAGCTACGGACACGAAAGATTTCGCAAGGGTTATCGGGTTTATAACCGTTTTCACAGCGATTGTCGCTCATAGTAACCTCGGAGCCCTCTTTGGGGTGAACTACCTTCCGTTCTGGCACGGCCCATTGCTGCCGGTTTATTTCATCCTCTCAGCAATCGTTTCGGGGGCAGCCCTGACAGTAATAGGAGCATACCTAACCGATCTCATAAGGGGGGTTAAGATTGAGGGAGAGAGATATGAAGCGATTCAGATGCTTAGGCTAGTTCTGGGCTTCTCCCTCGTTGTAACAATATTCTTCACTGCATGGAAACTTGTAGTCAAAGCGTACCCGAATTCAACCCTTCTGTCAAGGGAAGGTGTAGAAGTTTTCCTGTCTGGAAACTTTGCGTTTAACTTCTGGGTAATGGAAGTGCTGATCGGACTTCTGATTCCCCTGATCTTGCTTGCAGTTCCACAAACTGGAAGAAAAGCTGGAGGTGTTTTTGCTGCTTCTCTGCTTACTATCATAGGCATATTCTTCCTTAGAATAGACTTGGTAATGGGTGGGTTAGTTCCGAAGCTAATCACGGGATTGAGATTTCCCTCTCCCGTCTATCATCCCTTTGAACTCATGGCAACTGCAGGATTCTTTGCCCTTGCGATCTTTCTCTACTACATCGGCTACAAGCTCCTTCCAATGGAGGTGGAAGGATGAAAAAGGGAAAGATGAAAAGGCGAAACTTCCTCAAGCTCATTGCAGGATTAATCCCGATTACAGCTTTTACCACATTAACAAAGGCATTCAAGGCTGGAGAAAGTGGGAAAAGCTATGTAATGGTTGTTGATGTTAACAAGTGCATAGGATGCGGAAAGTGTGTTATCGCCTGCAAAACCGAGAATGGTGTTCCAATGGAACTCCCACTTTCCAGAACTTGGATTGAGGGGTATTCTGTTGAAGAAAAGATACCGATATCGGAGTCTGAGGTGAAAAAGAAGGTGCTCAGCACTTCCGAGAATCCATTCCTTGATAAAGACTGGATTGAGGACACGAAAAACCTCAAAACTTTCTATGTCCCTAAGCTTTGCAACCATTGCATCAACGCTCCATGCGTGAACGTTTGCCCGGTTTATGCTAGGTTTTACACGAGGGATGGAATCGTGCTCGTTGATAAGGAGACTTGTATTGGATGCAAGTACTGCATTGTAGCATGCCCCTATGGGGCGACTTTCCTTCATCCTGAGCAGGGGGTTACCGATAAGTGTACATTTTGCTATCACAGAATAGAGAGGGGTTTGCAGCCCGCATGTGTTTTGGCATGCCCGACTGGAGCGAGAGTTTTCGGAGACATAAACGATGAAAACAGCGAGGTTAGCAAGCTTGTGCGAGGAAACAAAGTGAGCGTTCTCAAGCCGGAAGAAGGCACATTTCCGAGGGTGCTTTACATTGGGCTCGACTCGTATGTGGTGGAATAGCTGAATGGAGTTGAATGGAGTGGTATAAGTGAAGGGAAAAACGATAGTTCTCGGAGTGATATTCGGTGTAATTGTTTACTTAATCCTTTTCACCTATGTTTTTGGATTTTCTCCTTTTGTAACAGGCAGCAGTCAATCAAAATGGATTGAACTCGAGCTTTCAAGAGAACCGAAGTTTTCCGACACGGCTATCTGTAAGGAGTGTCACTACCAGCTTTACACTGGAATGAAGAATCATTCAAGCGTTAATTGTGAAGCTTGTCATGGCCCAGGGGCTGAGCACACGATTAAGCGATCAAAGGACACCATCGAGATAAACAGAAGCAGAGATGCCTGTCTGAGATGTCATATGGAAATCGCTGGCAGGAATGCTGTAAAAGTCGTGAATGAGAGCCATAGCACTGGCATCCTCTGCGTTGTCTGCCACAATCCCCATGAATAAATTGGGGGTCTATACTTTTTGGTTTATACTTTTTAAGATTCAATTCCCTTGTTGGAGGGGTGGTTGTGGATAAAAGAGTAGTTTCCCTAGCGCTGATTTTTGCTTTGATTCTAGTTGGATGTGTTCAGAAAGTTCAAGTTTCAGAGAAAGAGACTCAGGGTTTGGAGATTCAAAATAGGGTTCAGGACTGCCAGTGCCACGAAAAGGCATACAAATATCCATATCACGTTAATGGAACGAATTACTGTCTTGACTGCCATAAAATTGAGGAGCATCCAAAAATGAGTGAATATTCAGATTTGAAGGATTGCTCTAAATGCCATGAAAATAGTCTTTTCCGAATTCATATGCCGAACCATTCATGCGTGGAATGCCATGGTGATGCTAAATCTATTCACCAAAAATTCGAAAGCAAGTTTCTGGAGGAAGAGAAATGAAGCTTAAATTTTGGTCCTTCTTCATTCTGCTCTTGGTTTTAATCATCTTTTCAGCTGTAATAAACGCCGAGAAAGCGGGGAAATCAATCGGATCAGCTGAATCAACTGGCTCAATTGAACCAACTGAACCAACTGGCTCAATTAAACCAACTGAAGCCAGTGAACTCAATTTCAATCTCTCCTGTGATGAATGCCATGCTAATGCGGCTTTATATCCTAAGCATCTGCAAGGCTACACTTACTGCGAGGAATGCCATGGGGGGGAGGTTCACACCATCCACTCTTTTGACTGCAAGACCTGCCATCAAAACGAACCGTTAACACCTTTCTGCCATGGGGCTGACCCTGACGTTCTGATTCCGACTGCGAATGGTTTGATATGCAAGGCATGTCACGAGAGCAATCTCATAAGTGTTCACGAGGACTGCCAACTCTGCCATCAAAACATCAACGAGATTCACAAGAATGCTGATGTAATAGGAGGTGTTGGCGATGTTTGAGACAATCTATTACGTGATGCTGGTTCTATCGCTTGCAGGTTTCAGCTATGGAATTTGGCAGAAGTGGAAGTTCATTAACATTGGCTTGAAAGGAGAAAACCGAACTCAAAACCCATGGAAAAGACTTTGGTTCGTGGTAAGGGATGGATTAGTTTTAGTGAGACTTTATCTAAGGGAATCAAAAATGGGGATCTCACACTTTCTTTTTCTTTGGGGAGTTATTGTTATTCTCATAAATATTTTAATCTTCACGATCTCATTCGTTTTTCCTGATCTTTTCAGACTCAGCTATCCCTGGCTTAAAGCATCGATGACTGTGGCGGGCATAATGCTCCTAATTGGTTTGGCTATCGCTGCGATCAATCGATTTCTAATTAAGCCAAGCAGATTTGATAGAAAGTATGAATTCGCTAAGGACGATAATCCGGTGCTTGCAATCTTCATCCTTGCAGCGATATTCGGCTTCGTACTCAAAGAATTCGTAAGGTTCAGTGATTTCAACACAACCTCTTTGCCCTACATCCTCTGGTTCCTCCATACGGTTTTCATTCTGGCCTTCATCGCTTTAATTCCGTACACTAAGCTGCTCCACATATTTGCTGCTCCAATTAGCATCTTCACGAAAAGCGAGAGAAAGCCGGGGGTTATGAGAGCTCCGCTGGGAGAGGAATATATGGGAGCTATAAGCCCGGCAGATCTCACAAGGAGAGATTTGCTTGCAAGTCTTGCTTGCATGAGGTGTGGAAGGTGCCAGGATGCCTGTCCGGCCACCAATTCCGGAGCAACTTTGAATCCGATGTTTTTGATGCAGAACATCAGGAGGCTGGAAAGGGTTTTGAAGGAAAGCGAAAACGGAGAATCCGGTGATGAGGGTAAAAACGAACAGAAAGCCGAGGACATACTTCTGCTCGATACGATAATGGACATGGAAGGTGTTTGGGCCTGCACCACTTGTAGAGCTTGCATGGAGATGTGCCCAGTTTACATCGAGCAGATGGAGATTCTTGGTGAGATGAGGAGGGGGATAGTTGAGAGCGCCGAAGCTCCTCCTGACATAAGGGACTTCCTCACTAACATTCAGAAACAGAAGAATCCTTGGGGGGAGGCGAAGTTCAAAAGGGATCAATGGAAAAAGGGAGCTGAAATTGACATTCCATTAGCTAAAGACACTGAATTCGAATGGCTCTGGTTTGTTGGCTGCGCTCACAGCTTCGATAACCGAAACAAACCGATAACGCAAAAGATAGCTAAACTTTTGGCTGATATAGGCATAAACTATGCGATTCTGGGGAGAGAGGAGGGATGCTGTGGCAACGATGTGAGGAGGGTCGGAGAAGAGGGTTTGTTCCAGATCTTGAGGGACGAGAATCTTCAGACGTTTGAAAAGTATGGGGTTGAAAGGATAATTGCTACTTCTCCTCACTGTTACAATACCTTCAAAAACGAGTATGATGGCTACGACGTTAAATTTATTTTAGAGGTTATTTACGAGGCGATAAAATCCGGAAAGCTCAAATTGAAGAATCCAATCAATAAAAAAGTAACATTTCATGATCCCTGCTACCTTGGAAGGTACAACGGGATGTATGAGTTGCCAAGAGAGATTCTAAAATCCATTCCAGGTATAGAGCTCGTTGAGATGCCAAGGAATCGGGAAAGGAGTTTCTGCTGTGGAGCTGGAGGAGGAAATCTTGTAAGGGAATATCCCGGCGAGGATAGGCCGAACAACATTAGGGCCAGAGAAGCTGCCTCAACAACTGCTGACATTTTAGCTGTCGCGTGCCCCTTTTGTATGATAATGCTTGAAGATGGGGTGAAAACCGAAAGACTGGATGATAGGCTCGAGGTTTTGGACGTTATAGAGCTGGTCTGGAAGTCTGCTTACGGAGTTGAAGGATGATTTTTGATTTTAATTTTTTTGTTAATTAATTAAGATTTTATTAAAGTTAGTTAAACCTTGGCTAAACTGCTGAATTAACTGCTAAATTTAAAAATAAACCAAAAAGTCTCAAAAAAGATTTAGAAAGGTTTAGCCCTCTTCGGGGCCATAAACAGACTCGTAAACGAGCTCGATTATATCTCTCACAACTATCTTGTCATCGACTTTTTGCACCTTAACTCCGTCCTCCAGCATTATCATGCAGAATGGACATGCAACAGCAAGAACCTCTGCGCCCGTGTCTGCAGCCTCTTTCGCTCTGAGGTTGTTTGGTCTTATTTCTCCAGGATACTCGCTCACCACAAATCCTGCTCCACCACCGCAGCATAGAGCTTCTCTTCTGTTTCTTGGCATTTCTACGAGTTCTACGCCAGGAATCAATTTTAGAATCTCCCTTGGCAGTTCGTAGATGTCGTTGTATCTCCCGAGATAACACGAGTCGTGGTAGGTAACCTTTTTGTTTACGGGGTGTTTCAGGGTTAGCGCGCCACTCTTTATGGCATCGTAGATTATCTCCAAAAGTAGTTTTACGTCGTAGCCATCGTACTCGTTTTTGAAGGTATTGTAGCAGTGGGGTGATGCTGTAACTATCCTCTCCACACCATATTTTGCAAAGATTTGCTCGTTCTCTTCTTTCAAAAGCAGGAATAGACCTTCTTCTCCTGCTTTTCTCGCATCGTTTCCGCAGCAACCTTCTTCTCTTCCAAGGATTGCATAGTTCAGTTCTATGTCATTCAGAAGTCTTGCTATCTTTTTACTTACCTCAATATTTCTGTTGTCAAAGCTATGCGCACAATCGACAAACCAAAGCCATTCGAATTCGGGGTTCTCTTTTACAGTAGGAGGTGGAGAATCAGCCTTTTTTCTCCACTGATCTCTCTTGAATTTCCCTATACCCCACGGATTTCTCTGTTTCTGGAGATTGTTCAGGAAGTCTCTCATGTGAACTGGGCACATACCACTCTCGATTATGTCCTTCCGTATAGCAACCATTATTTCGCTGGGGTATGCCTCTCTCGGACATGTGACGGTGCACTGAGCGCATGTGAGGCATAGCCAAACTTCTGGGGCATTTAGCACCTTCTCCTCAAGTCCAAGCTGTATGTATCTTATTAGCCTTCTTGGAAAGGTTCCGTTGTTCTGCGGTGTAACAGGACATATGGCCGTACAGTTTCCGCAATTGAAGCACTCTGTAACCTTTGCTGCGCCTAACTCTTTAAATTCGGTAGCCAAAGTGGGATTAACCCTCATTTACTCACCTTTACTCACTTTTCTCAGCTAGCTCGTAGGTAAAATATCCTTCTACTTCCTCAACCTCTCTAACCTCACCATATTTCCATAAAGTGAACAAGTGCCAAGTCACGACTTTAGACTCCAAATTGGTTTCGGAGACGATTTGCGGTATCGTTTTCGGGCCGGATTTCAGAGCTTCCTTGATTGCTTTAACGATCTGTCTCTGCTTTTTGTGTCTCTCCCTAAGCTCTTCTGATGCTTTTATTCCGGTTTTATCTCTGAATTCCTTTAAGGTTGACTTCTTCTTTGGTTTTTCCTTTGCTTTTTCCGCTTTTTCCGCTTTTTCAGTCTTTTTTGCTTCAGTTTCTTCTGTCTGTTCTGGTTTTTCGGCTTTCTCAGCCTTACCCTCCTCAGCCATGGTCACACCTCCTCAACCATTGCATCTATCATCTTCCTCAGCTGATCGTATCGGTATCCTCTGAGATTTATCGCCTCCTCCGGACAAATTCCACCGCATGCTCCGCAACCTATGCACAGAACCTCATTTATAAACGCCTTTTTCTCTCCGCCCGCCACCTCTTTTAGTTCGATAGCCTCCGTTGGGCATTCGGGTACGCAGTCTCCACAGCCTGTGCACTTTTCGGCATCAACTTCAGCGATGAAAGGCTCCAACTCGGTGTATCCTTTGAGGGTGTAAGTTTCTGTTTTAGCAGCAACAGCTGAAGCGGAAGCTGTTGTCTCGACTGTGTCTCTTGGAGCTTGGCAAGTTCCGCAAATCAGAACTCCTCCGATGGCAGTCTCCACAGGCCTTATTTTTGGATGAATCTCTTGTAGGAAGCCATCTCGGCTGAATGGAACTCTTAGCATCTGGAAGACATCTTCATTTCTTGGCTCCATCCCAACAGAGAGCACAACCATATCCACAGGAAGCTCGATCTCCTCTCCGAAGGTTAGCTGATCTTTCACCTTGACAATGAGCTTATCGCCCTCTTTCTCAACTACCGGTGGCTCCTCTGGCACATATCTCAGGAAAAGTTCTCCTTTTTTGCCTGCCTCCTCGTAGTATCTCTCATACTTTCCGTAAGCCCTTATGTCTCGATAGATATGATAGATTCTGAGGTCGTTGTATTTCTCCAGTGCAGCCAGAGATGCGTTCAGTGTTGCTGTACAGCAATAACGGGAGCAGTACTCATGTTCCCCATCCTTTTCCCTGCTGCCAACACAGTAAATGAACGCTATCTCCTTCACTTCTTTGCCGTTGTAGGTTAACTTTCCGTTGGACAATGCCATCAATCTCTCGAAGACAGGCAGAGTTATTACCCCTTCAAACTGCTTGTATCCGAACTCTCCTTCCTTTGGCTCGTAGGGGTTGAAACCAGTAGCGAGAACAATTGTGCTGACATCAAATTCAACAGTCTCAGCTTCCTGCTCGAGATTTATAGCCCCACCGCAAATCTTTACACATTCACCACATTTATTGCAGTTCTCCATATCAATTACTGGTAGCTCCGGATATGCACCCTCGTATGGATAGTAGATAGCCTTTCTTTTTGTCAAGCCGTAGTTGAACTCGTCAGGAACCTCAATCGGGCACTTTTCTATGGCATCATTGAAATTGCTGCAATTTCCAACAACATACCTGGGATTTACCTGAACGACGACGTGGAATTTGCCTATCGTGCCTCCCAGAGATTTTATCTCTGCATTTGTGAAGAGTTTGATCTTTGACTCCTCTTTCTTGAGTTCCTCTATCAGCTCCTTGATAATTTCGCTCCCCATTCTACCGCTCGGATACGCTCCGTATCCTTGAGCAACCCTACCACCGATAAATGGCTGCTTTTCAACAAGATAAACCTCAACATCAGCCTTTGCCAGATCCAAAGCGGCTCTGATCCCTGCGATACCGGCTCCAACAACGAGAACCTTCGGTTCCATGTCAACTCTTATAGTGGAAAGCTCTCTGGCTAAACTCACCTTTGCGATGCCCGATCTAACAAGTCTGATCGCTTTTTCGGTTGCAGCTTCCGGTTCATGCTTGTGAACCCAAGCCGAGTGCTCTCGAATGTTTATCTGCTCGAAGAGATATGGATTAAGGCCTCCTCTCTGGACAGCACCCCTGAAGGTTAGCTCATGCAGGTGGGGGGAGCACGATGCAACTACCACACCATTAAGATTGTAGTTTTTAATATCATCCTCAATCAGCTTTTGCCCCGGATCGGAGCACATGAACATGTATTCTCTGGCAACAGCGACCTCGGGCATATCTTTAACAGCTTCAACAACCTTGTAAACGTCAACAACATCGGATATATTTCCTCCACAATGGCAGATGTAAACCCCAATCCTATCGTTTACCACGTTTCCACCCCTGCATCTTTTTTGCTTTACTTTCCACTAACAACTCCTTCAGGCTCGGCAGTTTCGACCTTACTGATCTTGTACCCAAGCTCGTAGAGATAGTCTATGCACTGAGCTGCTGCTGCGCCGGCCTCAACAATCGAATCCGGTATATCTTTGGGCCCTGAAGCACATCCTGCAACGAATACTCCCTTCACATTTGTAAGAACCGGATTAGCGTTCACATCAAACTGGTTGATGAAGCCATAGGGGTCGAGTTCAACGTTTACATTCTTGAAAACCTTGATAACATCGGAATTTGCGAGCAGGCCGATAGCAAGCACGACCATGTCGTATTCTTCCTCTTCTATTTCTCCCGTCTCGAAGTTCTCAACTCTAACAATCAGGTTGTTGTTCTCTGTCTCCTCGATCTTTGCAACCTTTCCTTTTACAAACCTGATTCCCATGTCTTCAGCCATGTTGTAGAATTCCTCGAATCCTTTCCCGAATGCTCTTATGTCCATATAGTATACAGTCAAATCCGCCAGCAACTGAGCGGCGGAGAAGAGTATTGCCTGCTTAGCCGAGTACATGCAGCACACTCTTGAACAAATCGGGTTGCCCAGTGATTTATCTCTCGAGCCCACACAGAGCACCCATGCAACTTTGTCTGGTATTTTGCCATCGGAAGGCCTCAGAACAGCATTGTAAGGCCTTGATGGAGCAAGTAACCTTTCCATTTCTAGGGCATGGATTACATTTGGATACTTCCCATACCCGTACTCGGTCTTCAAAGCCGCATCGAACGGTTTGAATCCTGTTGCGAGGATGACTGCTTTAACTTCAAATTCAAGCTCTTCTGGCTGCTGGAGAAAGTTTACAGCTTCAGTAGGGCATACCCTCTCGCATCTACCGCAAAGAATGCAGTTATCCAGATCTATCTGCGCTATTCTCGGGGATGCCATAGCAAAGTAAATGTAGGCTGCCTTTCTGGCCACCAAACCGTAATTGTACTCATCAGGAACCAAAACAGGACAGGCGTATTCACACCTTTGGCATCCAATACAAGCATCTTCATCAATATATCTTGGTCTCTTCAAAACTTTAACCTTAAATTTACCTTCATCTTCTTTATAGATTTCCTTAACTTCAGAATAGGTCATCATCTTGATATTTGGGTGTTTTGAGGTGGCGGCAATCTTTGGTGATATAATACAACCGGCACAATCGGTAGTAGGGAATACTTTGCTCAGCTCTGCCATCTTGCCACCAATACTTGGAGATTTTTCGACCAATAAAACTTTGTAACCTGCATCGGCCAGCACCAAGGCAGATTCCATTCCGGCTACCCCACCCCCAATGACAAGAGCGTCATATTTTTCGACCATTGTTTCACCTCTCTTAGGACTTCTTTATCGGTCCTAACTCCTCTAAGGTCTTTTCAAGCTCCTCGGTTTTTCCTACAATCGTCTCAACGCAAGTTGAGCATACTCCTGATAGCACTAGTCTCTCACCCTCTATTCCGTGCTCCTTTAGTAACTCGTAAGCCTTCTCGACTCTTTTTGCTGTTTTATCAACGCATTTCTCTCCCATGAACGGGCAGTCAGGCCCGCTAGATGCAACAAAAACACCGTCGAATCCCTTCTGAAATGCATACAGAATGAGCTCTGGTCTCAGTAAGCTAGCACAGGGTATTCTTACGATGTAGGTTGTGGAAGGATACTCTGACTTCGTCAGCCCTGCCATATCTGCAGCTCTGTAAGCCATCTCAGCGGCAAAAATTAAAATTTTAGGTTTAAAGTTTTCTTCCGCCATACTTACTCCACTTCTTACTTCACTTTGTCTTTTTAACAAAAAGTCTGTCGTACCCGCTCTCCTCTACATACCCAAGGAATTCGTGACCAAGTTTCTTGCAGAGAGTTGGCAGATCTCTTCTTGTTCCCTTGTCGGAAGAGAGCACCTCAAGAATCCCGCCGACTGGAACTTTCGTCAATGCCTTCTTTGCTTCGAGCATTGGCCCAGGGCATGACTGACCTCTGGCATCCACAACCAAATCCGCCTTTAGGTTCTTCAATTCCTCAACATCCATTTTAATCACCTCCAACTTTTAATCTATAAGGCTGTCTAAAAATTTTTTCGAATAGTGCGGAACAACGCCTATCCGATGTAGTAAGTGTACAGTGCCTTGCTGGCAATTTCATGCCACTCAAAGACTCCTGTTATGTCGTCAACGAGGTCATCGAAAGCTGATGTGGTGTTTACACCCCACTGCTCGGCTGCAGTTGAACATACAAGTATCTCAAGTAAGCCCTCTTCCTTAGCCTCCTTGAAAAGCTCATACCATGAAGCGGTTCCAGCTCGCTTCATTTCCTTTATTACGGAGGCTGCATACTGTTTGTATTCCGGAGACCAGAAACTGTTTTCATCAAACTGATCCAGTTTTTGGATGTTCTCTTTGAGGAATGCCCAAGCACCCCATGTCTGCAGGAATACTACCACCTTAGCACCCATCATCGTCGCTCCGGTAACAAGAGAAGAGAGGTTCTGCAGCGCGTCAACTGTTCCCTTATTCAAAACAACCGCAACAATTTCTTCCTCCTCGGCCATGTTTTTGAATGGGTATTGCTAAGTATTTAAGTTTTCTCATTTCAAAAATGCCTCTAAACTTCTTCCCGCTGATTTTTTTAAACTAAAGGAGAATATTCTCTAAACAATTGGTTTTGACTGGTAATGAAAAAAGTAGTTAAACTTAAATAATTGGAACCAATTCCTTTTCCGAGGTGAGTAAAAAATGAAATTTAGCATCGTTCAGTTGAGTGGAGAAGTTGAAAAGCTTCAGGCAATGGCATCATTAGCCGGCGGAGCTGCCGCAATGGACATGGAGGTTAATATCTTCCTTGCAATGGACGGTTTAGCAGCTCTGAGGAAGAATGTTGTGGAGAAAAAAGCTTGGAAAGCTGCTGGAGAAGTAGGGGAGCGGATGCTCAGCTCTGGAATGCCAACATTTGTTGATTACTTGGCTCAAGCAAAACAGACGGGAAACCTCAAACTTTTTGCATGTGAAGACACGATGAACATCCTTGGTATAACAAAGGATGATTTATCGGACTTGATTGATGAGGTAACTGGCGTAGCAGGCTTTTTCGAGCTTTCGGCTGGCGGCCAAGTTATTGTGCTTTAGAAGAAGGGTGAAGTATCTAGTAAAGAGATAAAAATTTTATTTTTTAATACTAAAATAAAAAGATTTAAATCTGAGGCTGCTGTCTTTCAACTATGACCAGGATAGCAATTCTGTGCTGTGAGAGTATTAGGGACAAAAGCTGTATAGCCTGTGCGAAATGTTTTAAGGGAATAAAAGAGAAGAATGGTACTTTCGAGAAAATCGAGGACGAAATCGAACTTGTGGGGATAATAGGATGCGGAGGATGTCCAGGGCTGGTTGTTCCAAAGATGAAACTCTTTAAGACGTGTTTGGACTCCTTGGATATGGATTTCGATAAGCTTTTTGTTGGCACCTGTGTGAAAACCGCAATTGATACGGGTAACTGCCCCATAGAAGACTATGGATTGCTGAAAAATATGCTTGAGGAAAAATTCGGTAAAGAAGTGATAATCGGAACTCATACTTGGTAGTTTGAAATCCGATCTGGGAATTGGAAGCCCCAGTTACCACTAGAGAGCACTGGCTCTCAAAATTGCTAGCTTTAAGACATTTTTGCAGAAAGGCTTTAATACTGGACTCATCAAAAGTTTTCCCATGGCGCTGGGATTTGTTCTTGTTAAGATATCTCCAAAAAAGGAAAAAGAGGTTTATGAGAAACTGGCAAACTTGGAGGAAATCGAGGAACTCTACCCCCTCTTTGGTGAGTATGATCTCATTGCGAAAATAGTTGTTAGGGATTTCGAAGAACTCAGTGATGTTGTTGTTAAGAAAATCAGATCTCTTGACGGCGTTCTTGAGACGAAAACCCTAACAGGAGCTAAGTTCTAGGCAATTTTATTTTTATTGATATGATATTGATAGAGTATTGATGGTACTGCGTGAATATGAATGGAAAAGAAGATAAAAGGGCTCTTAGGATAATAGTCCGGAACGAAATCGGTGTTTTGAGAGATGTTACAAAAATAGTTGCTGACTTTGAAGGAAACATAACGTATGCCCACACCTTTATAATAAAATACGGTGAGAATGCCGGGAATGCGATGATATACTTGGAGATTGAGAGTGGAGATTTTGAAAGAATAAAGGAAGAGATAAAAAAGCTGGATTCGGTTCTTGAATTTGAAGAGGAGAAACCCTTTGAGGAAGTTTTCGGCAAGAGGGTGATTATTTTCGGTGGGGGCGCTTTGGTTTCTCAGGTGGCTCTGGGAGCTATAAGCGAAGCGGACAGACACAATCTGCGGGGCGAGAGGATCAGCGTTGACACGATGCCGATTATTGGGGAGGAGGAGCTTGCTGAAGCGGTTAAGGCTGTATCAAGGCTACATAGGGCTGAGATACTCGTGCTTGCCGGCGGGCTGATGGGGGGAAAGATAACGGAAGAGGTGAAGGGGCTTAGAAAGGCCGGGATCCCTGTTATTGCTTTAAACATGTTTGGAACAGTTCCGAGAGTTGCGGATGTTGTTATAAGCGACCCGGTCATGGCTGGAACGCTCGCAGTCATGCACATTTCTGAAAAGGCTAAATTCGACATCAGGAGGGTGAGAGGAAAGAGGATTTAGAATTTTAAGGATTTAGTTTTAAATTGATTGAAAAATAAAAATCTCCAATCTATATCCCATAAAGCTTGTAGCATCCTCTGCAACATTCGGGTGGAGAGAACTTGAGAAAATCCCTGTCACCAAATCCGAGAATGTATTTTAGGCTTCTTGTTGCTTCAATTCTTCTTTCAAACCTTTCCCTAAATTGGGAATAAACTTTCGAGTTCCATATCTCTTCGAGGGTTTTCTCTGTCACATTTCCGAATTCTGGTCTTTCAACGAAGATCTTCTTACCTTTGAAATACCTAGAAATTCGCCTGAAGGGTAAGTTGAGATAAACACAAGGGAATACATCCCCCTCTACAGAAAAAACAATTGCTGATTCGGGGAAAGCATCGCATACTGCTCTCTCCACCGACTTAAGCGATGGACGCTTGAAGGGAATTCCAAGATTTCTGGCATCCTTTTCAATCTTTCCAATGATTTTTTCCACCTTTTCGCTTACCTTAGAATCAAAAACCCTCAGATTGTAAGTTGTCTCATCGAAAGTGTAGTCCAGATTCGTTAGAATCAGTCCGGTATTGAGTTTGGAAGCGAGTTTAAAGGCGAGGGGTATCTCATCGAGGTTCATCGTTGTCATGAGAAATGTTAGGTTAATGAAAGGAAGATGGCTCTTGAACCTTTTCTTCATCTCGTTTAAGAATTCGATGCTCTTGATCAAGTTCTCAAAGGAACTGCCTTTCCTGATTTTTCCCTGGGTTTCAGGACCGCTGATCGATACGGCGATATAATCGAGCTGAAGCTTCACAATCTCTTCACAGAATTTTTTGAGTAAGCTTCCATTCGTTGTCAATCCGGTTTTAGCATGTTCCTTTGCAATTCGAATCATTTCAATGATCTCAGGGTGCAAAAATGACTCCCCCCATCCCTGGAGGTGGATCATATCCGTCTTATCAAAATACTCTGAAATTTTTAGAAATGTCTCAAAACTCATATCTTCTTTTTCAGGAAACAATCTTGATGGGCAGATTAAACAATCCAGATTGCATTTCCTCGTTACCTCAATTTGAAAAAACCTGAATCGCATGTTATGTTCTTATCTTATGACCTTTTAATCATTGTTTCTATTGTCTCTTTCTTATGTCTCTTCTTCCTCTCACCACTCATCAACTCAAACCAGAAGATGCCTTGCCAGTTTCGCATACAATTTCGGCTTCAAGGCCACCTTTTTTATTAGGGTTGGCATAATCTTTAACACCGAAGAAGGATGATCCATGTCGAGCTTTGAGAAATCTAGATCCTTTCCCAGCTTAACGAGCTCGTTGTAATCGCTATCGGAAAGAACGCTGTATAGCTTCAAAATTTTGAGACCGGTGCTGTATTCCTTTCCCATCTTCTCCAGGTATCGTTTTTTGTAGAGTTCAAGGTCGGGGAAGCTTTTGCCGAGGATCTCTGCTGCTATGAGATGGTAGTAAAGCCCGCCGCCAGTATAAGGTTTCACCATGCCGGCAGAATCTCCTATGAGGCAGACGTTCCCATCAACGCCATTAACGATCTCATTCAGGCCGATGGGGATTATTCCAGCATTTAATTCAAGATAACTACCTTTAAATCGTTTAGCAGCAGAAGGATGCTTGTCGATCAGGTTTCTCAGAAAAGTTAGAGGGTCTCTTTTAGATACAACACCGACTCTCGCCAAGCCATCACCGATGGGAATCGCATATGCAAAAAAACCGTCAGAATATCGGCTGCCGAAGTAAAGTTCAACCATGTTTTCTTCCAAAGGTTCAAAGGTCGCCTCCACCTGAACGGCCGAATAGAATTCTGGCCTCGAAAAGCTGAATTCAGCAGCGACTTTTGAATTTGCTCCATCTGCTCCGATCAAGTAATCATATTTCAGAAATCTTTCTTGGGAGTTCTGGATAATTTTAGCACCTTTTCTGCTTACCCCAACGAATTTTGTCTTTACCAAAACGTCGGCGATCTCTGACGCTTTTGATAAAAGTTCAACATCCAGAATCTTCCTTTCGATTACAACTCCTTTTCTCTTTCCGACCATCTCAATGTAATTCCCATTCGGTGAGAAGAAGAATGCCCCTCTTATCCTGTTAACAAAGCACCTCCTTGAGTATTTTTTTAAACTCTCATAGCATTCATCGCTGATAAGCCCAGCACACTGAACAGGGAAACCTGCTGCCTGGTGCTCCTCGATTATGGTAATATTCCCTATTTTCAAATTTAAAGCAGCGAGACTTCCTGCGGGACCTGCTCCAACTATCAGAATATCCACAATGGAGGTAGGTGGCAAATTAAAAAAACTTTGGATATTAAATTGAAAACCTGAATTGAAAAGCTAGATTGAAAAACCAACTCCACTCAAAATTCTGATAATTTCTTCCTTTTTCTGATAACTTAATTTTCAGAAAGTCTTGATGGTGTAACATCTCCTTTGGAAGGTATAGAATTACCTTATCCACAAAATTTCAGGGTAAACTCCTTCAAATTCTTTATCACCAGTAACAATCACTCCCTTTCTGTCAATAGCAGTTGCCACAACAAATGCATCAGCGTATGAAAGGCTGTGCATGGCTTTAATCCTGGCAGCAGTTAAAGCTATGCTCTCGTTAACACCAGTAAATTCAACATTCCATCTCTTTACAATAGCAACAGCCTCATTTGCCTTCGCAACCCCAAATTCCCTAGCGATGATATAGTAGACCTCTCCGAGATTAACGTAATTCATGAAAAGCTTTACTTCTTCACCAGCCTTCTCGAGTAACACTTCAACTTTGTCAGCCCCTTCCTCGTTTCCAAGGTAGGCTAAAACAGCGAAGGTGTCAAGGATGTAATTCATCCTTTCATCTCCTTTTTTTCTCTCTCTTCTTCTCCTCTTCTTTATATTCAGCTATTATATCACTGAGTTTTCTTCTAAATTTTATAAATCCTCTTCCTTTAGTTTCAGGAATTGGCACGATAACTATCTCACCTCCAAAATCCAGAATTTCAATCTCTTTGCCCACATCAATTTTGTACTTCTTTCTCAGCTCTGCAGGTAAAACTATCTGCCCTTTTGTGGACATCTTAACTGTCATACTCTCACCGTATTATGTTTTACCTAATAGGATATATGTTTTACCTTTTAGCGATTATACTTACAAAAGTAAAAAAACAAATTAAACTGAAAATTAAAAAAGACAAAATTAATCCAGAACAATTACATATCCAGAGCCTCTTTTACAGCCTCCTCTTTGGACTTTAGATCGGCGAGCATCTGCAAAAAGATTATCGCCGCTGCTGGCGAGCCACCTCCGTGGATGGCTCCAAGCAAGTGAGAGCTCGTGGCCCAGAACTCTATGAACTTTATTATCTTCATTCTCTCTACGGTTGTAAAGTTCGGACTTGCTTGTAGATATTTCTCGACAAGTTTGCCGATTTCAGGATTCTTCAGATCGAACTCGGACGGAGCTGTAACGGGAATTCCACCAGCGATATCGGCGAGGTGCATTATGACCTTGTTAAAGCCATCGACTCCAATTATTTTACCCGCATTTGCCATCAACATGTTCGGCTGCCATGCTCCGTGATCATCCCATCCCTTTACTGCAGCCCCTATGGCTATCCCATAAGCAGCTTCGGCAACCCCAAC